>JAQBUE010000009.1 GCA_027624045.1 Acidobacteriota bacterium | reverse complement strand
GCTTGAACCCCTATGAATAAAGACGCTGAAGGCCGCTGGAAGGTCGGGATGACGAAATCAAATTGGAAATGCGGGATAAATACAGTTTCGAACACTGCCTTTCCCCCTTCTGTTATCGCGCGGCGCAAGGCCGGCCGCTCGCGGCGGGCCGTGAAAAGATCGGCGTGACTGCGCGCCGCGCCGTAGCAGATTGGCCGAACGAGAGAAGTGACGATCACGGCGCTTGGTGCAGCCCCGATTGCTCTCACGGCTGCTGCCGCGGGCACTCACATAACCGACCTCATGAGGGCGGTCTGACTAACGACTTCGGTCACTCGAACTCCATAATTGCCGTCAATGACGACGACTTCGCCGCGGGCAACGATGCTGTTATTGACAAGCACGTCGACTGCGTCATTCGCCGAGCGGTTCAATTCCACAACGGCCCCGGAAGCTAGCTTCAGGACGTCGTTAAGGAGCAGGCGTGTCTTGCCAAAGCTGATCGACAGGTCTAGGTCGACATCCATGAGCAACCGCAGGTTTTCGGCGGCTGCGGGGCTCAACTCACTTTGGTTGGCCAGGTGACCGGTCCCCATCGCGCCGGCGCCCTCGATTTTCAACTCGCCAAGACCGGCCAGCTTGGCGAGGATGACGCTGTCAAGCAGGGCGGGGCTCGGCGCCAGGGCCAACAGATGCGTGGCTTCGCCGAGATGGAAGCGGTACTCGAGGCCGAGGCTGGCAAAGCTGGGATGACCGTCCGAATGAAAAGCGTGGAACTGGGCGGGCTTCCCCGTTTTGTGCTCTACGACGGCATCAACGACAGTAACCGCCTCGTTCAAAAGCTGCTCGTATGCAGTGAGAGCGGTAGCCGCGGTGCCGGATTCGTCTCCCGGTTCAGCGCCGCCTAGTTGTAGCGCCGTGTCCCGGGCGCAGCCGATGAATAGGGTGGCGCCTTGCTTGATCTCCGCCTGCACCGCGTACCACACCGGATCGGTCCAAGCCTTCCAAACATCGTCGCGAGGTTCGCCGGGAACCAGCTCCGCCGAACCGAACTTGCTTGCGCCGGGTCCCTCGCGCAACGCCTGGGTGAGCTGATCGGCAAGCGCGGAAACGAACCAGTTCGAAAGCCGTTGATCGGTCCAGGTCGCGCTCATCAGTAGCCGCCCGCCCCATGCGGTCTCTTCTTATCACGTGGCAAGGCGATGTTTTTGAAAGGCCTGCCGGTACGAGGCGCGGGAGCGGTGAGGGACTGGGCGCTGTGATCCTGGGGCGTACCTGACACTAACGCGGCGAGCAACCCCGGCGAAGCAACGGCGGGCGCATGACGTGCTTCGAGCGTCAGGTGGTCGAAAAAGCCGGCTACCACTGCTCTTGCACCTTTTCCTCGACGCGGAAACCCCGCACGCCGCCGGCCGCCACAATCTGCCCCCAGAACTTGCGGCAGCCGTTGAGTTGCATCTCGGCCGGACGCCCGAGGGGGATATCGAGCGAGACGACGTCGTCGGGGGCGAGGCGCAACAATTCCCGCACTTTCAGCGTTGCTCCCTCCAGCCGAATGTCGACCGCCACGGGCATGCGGCGGAGCAGCGCGGCCATAACGGTCTTGCCTCCCGCATCGCCATGGCGCTGCCGCATGGACCATTGTTGGTCGAACTTTGCTCCCATCATCTTGAGCTGGATGGACGGGATGCCGAGGTTCATCATGCCGCGGGCCTCGCCCATCGTGACCTCAAACCCAATGGCGACGATGGCCTCATTGGGAGACAGGATTTGCATCATCTGAGGTTGTGTCTCGGTGCCTTCGACCGTGAAGTCGATTTTGGCTACGTTGTTCCAGGCGTCCTTGAGATCGTGCAGCACGACGCGCACGACGCCCTCGAAGATGCTGCGCTCGATCTCGGTGATCTCGCGCGGCTCTCCCTCAGCGCCCCGTCCGGTCCCCCCTAGAAGGATATCGAGCACGGGGAAGACAACCGAAGGACTCATCTCGAGGACACCGTTGCCATCCATCGGTCTCATGCCGATGATGGAAAGGCAGGTGGGCGTCGGTAGATATTGCAGGAACTCTCCGAATGAGAGTTGTTCGACCGACACGAGCGTGACCGTGACGTAAGCCCGCAGGTAAGCGCCGAGCGATGTGGCCAGATTGCGCGCCAGAAAGTCGTGCATCAGGTGGATGGATCGAAGCTGCTCCTTCGGGATGCGGTCGGGCCGCCGAAAGTCATAGGCGGGGGCGGGCGGGGCACCGTGTTTGCGAACCGGGGCTGTGTCCGACTTGAGAAAGAGTCGGTCGATGTCGTCCTGTGAGAGTTTTGAGTCCATGGTCTAGTTGCAGGTAAAGCCGCGCCTAGGCGGGCCATTTGGCACGCAGAGACGCTCTCATGCGATGAACCGCTTGTGACTTGAGTTGTGACACGCGTGTCTCGTGCAGGTGAACCACCTTCGCTATCTGGCGGAGCGTCAGCTCTTGCTTGTAGTAGAGCGACACGATCGTACGCTCGACATCGGGCAGAAGCTCAATGGCGGCGGCCACATGCCGTGACAACTCCGACCGCTCGAATAGATTCGAGGGCCAATGGTCTTCCTCATCCGAGACAAAGCGCAGCACATCGGTCGATTCTCCATCTCCGCGGCCGGGCTGCGCGATGGGCGCCAGGTTGACACCTCGTGTCTCGACCAGCCAGCGATGGTACTCTTTCATGCTGATGTCGAGCTGCGAGGCGACTTCCTCTTCACTCGGTGCGCGTTGAAGCTGCCTCTCGGCGGCTGAAATGGCCTGTTCGATCTGCTTTGCCTTGCGGCGCTTATTGCGAGGCGCCCAGTCAAGGCTGCGCAGACTATCAAGGATCGCGCCGCGAATTTTGTGTTCCGCGTAGGTTTTCAGCTTGAAGTTCATCGAGCGGTCGAAGTGGTCAACGGCATCTATGAGGCCAAGCACACCAGCGCTTACCAGATCATCGAGGCAGACGCTGTTGGGCACCTTGTCATGAATGCGAGACGCGATGAGCTTGACTTGCGGCAAATGCTCGATGATCAGCCGGTCTCGCTCGGCGGTTGGTGTTTCAAGCTGTTGCGATGCGTTATCGTACATCGTGCACCCTATGCCGCTACGCTGCCGCCGCGCCGCCACAGAAGCCGGGCCAGCAGTGACGGTGTCACTTCCAGTAGGTCCTCCGGCACGCTGGGGCCGCTTGCGAAGAATGAAAGTGGCAGCTTGGTCCGGGCCGCCTCGTTCACGGCGGAACCATACGTTTCGGTCTCATCCAGCTTCGTAAACAAGAGCTTGCGCGGCCGAAAGATCCGATAACGCTCAATCATGCGGCGCAAGTCGAGCGGCTTGGTGGCGAAACTCACAGCCAAGTGGGTATCGATCTGGGGAGTTTCAAGCAGCGCCCCGGCAAGCCTCTCGGCCGACGGCCAATCCGCCACGCCGTAGCCCGGCGTATCAATCAGGATCAGGACGGGACTGTCGGCGCCGTGCGCGTCGGCGATGTGCCCCACCGCAGCGCGTAGCTTCTCACAATCCGTCACTTGCGTCAGGGGCGCGTCGAGTAAACGGGCGTAGGCCTCAAGAGATTCCGCGATTCCGACGCGCAGAGGATCAGCACCCACAAAGTGCACCTTGATCCCCCGGCTGAGCCCATAGCGGATGGCGAGCTTCGCCAACGCGGAAGTCTTGCCGCTTTCGGCCGGACCGACCAAGGCAACAATGTCAACATCCGTACCACGCTTGCCGGGCGCGCCGGCCTTCTCACAAAGGAACCCGAGACGCTCCTCCAAAACCGCTTCCCCTTCATCGACGCCGGGGCGCTGTTCATCGCGGGAGGCAATGCCGCGTAGTATCTGAGCAGCCAGCTGGTCCTCCACACCCTGTTGCATCAAGCGGGTGTAAATGGCCGCACACAGCGGATCATCGAGCAACTCGTGCTCCACGGGCAACTGGTCCGCGAGCAACCACCGGTCGTTTACCCCGCGCTGCCGCAGGAGCCACTCCTGGATATCTCGCAGGGACCGCGTCAACTCGGCCATTGACTCGACAAGTCGCTCTTCCCTCTGGAAGCGTTCCTGTGCCGACGGCAAGCGCCGCAGCTGAGACCCCGCCAGGCGGGATTCTCGATCCGACAGCTGGGAGACCACGGGTTGACGGCCGAAATCGTCGACTGGCGAGCCGCCGGGAGCGGGCGTCGGCCTTTGCTCCGCCGGAAGCCCGAATGTCTTCGCCTCCGCTATGCCACCGGGGGACGCCACCTGCCGCGCCGCTGCCGCCGTGGAGGAGTCGGGAACGGCTGAGACGGCCGCATCCGGCTGCGGCGGGGTATCTTCAAGGACCGGTACGAACTGCCGCCAGTGAATCGGGCCCTGATCGGGACGCGCGGCCACCGGACCCTGTCTGGCTTTCAGCCCGGGGTCGTTAGCCTGGGCCGCGGCCCCCGCCGGTGCGCTAGGGCTCGTAGGCTGATCCGACTTTGTTTGCTCTTCCACGACGGCGAACGTGACTTCGTAGGAACCGTCGTCTGGCGCCTTCTTCGAGCCCAGGAAGATCGCTTCATCCCCCAGCTCGATCGCCGCCATGCGGATCGCCGCTTCGACCGTCTCTGTGTGGTAGCTCCGGAGTTTCATTGCAGCTTTCTTGTTCGGCGGATCGGGCGAGTTACTTCAGGCCTCGGCGTGCGAGATCCGCGGGCCGGGACCCGCGCGTTTGCGAGGCGGTGAAAAACTCGGGGACAGAGGCGGCGCGCCATATCTGTCTACTGGAACCGCGGAAGTAACGATGACGGCGCTTGGTACAGTACCCACTTTGTTCACAGCCGCTGCCCGAGGTCGCCAGCGGACTCATTGCACGCGCCCCAATGAGACGACCTTGAGGTGGGCCGGCACTTCGCCGTGAGAGAGAACGGCCAGCAGCGGAAGTTCACTTTCCACGATCTGCCTGACGGCGAAGCGCACCGCCGAGGAGCACATCAGCACCGTCGGCCCTTGCAACGAACCGACCGCTTTCTTGATCCTCTCGATAATCTCCGTCAGAGTCTTGGGAGTCAACGCCAGCCGGGTCGTCACCTCGGTGTGCTCAACACCGCTTTGAATGGTTTGTTCGAGGGCTGGGTCCATAAAGAACGTCGGCAACTCGCCGCGCTCATTCAGATAAGGCCTGACGACCGTGCGTGCCAAACCCTGCCGTACGAACTCGCTCAACAGCGTGGGATTCTTCGTCGCTCCAGCGGCTTCGGCGAGTGATTCGAGAATCGTGACGCCATCGCGAATCGAAACGCGTTCACGCAGCAGATTCTGAAAAACACGCTGCACGGTTGAGGAAGCAACGAGTTTCGGCACAAGATCCTCGATCAGTTTCGGGTTCTCCTCGCGGATTCGATCCAGATGCTTGTTGGTTTCCTGGCGCGTAAACAGCTCGTGCGCGTAAGTGCGGATCAGTTCCGTTAAGTGCGTCGCGACAACGTTCGCCGCGTCGACCACCGTGTAGCCCATGACACGCGCTTTATCAACCTCTTCGGGCTGGATCCACAAAGCAGGCAGGCCGAAGGCGGGTTCGCGGCAGGCCGCGCCCGCGAGTTTTCCTTGCGCGTGGCCGGGGTTGATCGCCAGCTCGGCCCCGGGCTCGAGTTCGAAGCGCGCAATCTCCGCCCCTTTCAGCAGCACGACGTATTCCCGTGATTTGAGTGAGAGGTTATCGGTGACGCGCACCGGTGGAAGTACGAATCCAAGGTCGCCGGCCAGTTGCTTACGGACGCCGGCGATGCGCTTGAGCAGTGTGCCGCCTTGCTGCGTATCGACCAGCTTCACCAGACCGAGTCCGACTTCGATTGCCAGGGGTTCGACGCGCAGCAGACTCTCGACGTGATCCTGCTCGGCCGGCAGCGTGCTGGGAGCGAGGGGCGGCGGTTCGAGGGCTTTCTTCCGCAGGTTCCAGCCGAGTCCGCCAACCCCTGCCGCCATCACAAGAAACGGTAGCGTCGGTAAGCCTGGTATCACGGCCATGCCGGTCAATAGGCCTGACGCGATCAGCAACGGCTGGGGCTGCGAGAAGAGCTGTTGACCGAAGTCGGTCCCGAGTTGAGCGTCGCCGGCGGCGCGCGTCGTCAGAATGCCGCCGGATACGGAGATCAGCAAAGCGGGAATTACCGTCACAAGGCCATCCCCCACCGTCAGAACCGTATAGCTTTCGAGCGCTTGGGCGATCCCCATGCCGTGTTGCAGGGTGCCGATCAGAATGCCCGCGACGATGTTGACAGCCGTAATGATGATGCTGGCGATGGCGTCGCGCTGCGTGAAGCGTACAGCTCCGTCCATCGCTCCGTAGAACTCCGCCTCGCGGCTGACGTCGTCTCTCCTTTGCCGCGCTTCGGTTTCATCGATCAGCCCGGCGTTCAGGTCCGAGTCAATGCTCATCTGCTTGCCCGGGAGCGCGTCGAGAGTGAAGCGCGCCGTCACTTCGGAAATGCGGACCGCGCCATGGTTGATCACGATGTACTGAATCGCGATTAGCAGGATGAAGATGACGATACCGATGATGAAGTTCCCGCCAACGACGAAGTTTCCGAACGACTCGATGACTTCACCGGCCGCTTGGGTACCCTCGTGTCCGCCGAGCAGTATCAGCCGGGTACTCGAAATATTGAGTGACAATCGCAGAATCGTTAACAGCAGAAGCAGCGACGGATAGACACTAAAATCCACCGGCCGCTTCAGGTACATCGTCGTGACAAGAGTGACCACCGAAAGCGTAATGTTGACGGTGATGAGCAGGTCGAGTAAGATCGGCGGGACCGGCAGTACCATCATGAGCACCGTCAGCATGATCGCCAACGGAACAGCGGCGTTCAGCTTGTCGATCGTTGGTAACGGGATAGGGTTCTGGGCGGCCATCTTGGCAGGGAGTACGTGTGCGCGGATGCGTGTACGAAACGCGGTGCTATTCGCGCGGCGTCGATGTCCCCTGATTTAATCGGAAGATGTGAGCCAAAATTTCAGCCACCGCCCGATACAGGTCCAGCGGAATCTCCGCACCGATCTCGGCACTTTTGTAAAGTGCCTGGGCCAAGGGTGGATTGACGACGATGGGAATCTGATGCTCCTCGGCGACGCGGCGTATTCGCAACGCCAGATGGTCGAGGCCCATGGCGACGACGACCGGTGCCGGCATACTCTCGGGCACATACCGCAGAGCGACCGCGTAATGAGTGGGGTTCGTGACGACGACGGTCGATTTCGGCACGTCGGTCATCATGCGGCGACGCATCATCTGGCGCTGCAGGCGGCGCAGTTTGGCTTTGATCTGGGGGTTGCCTTCGAGATCCTTGTTCTCCTGCCTGATTTCCTGCTTGGTCATCATGAGCTTCTTGTGGGTTTTGCGGCGCTGCCGGAACAGATCGAATAGGCCCAGGGCAAGCAGCACCACGGCCGCCTTGGCCAATAGTTCGGTAATTGTGCCCGTAAGAATACTCGCGCCCAGCTCGAAAGGCATATTTGGCAGCCGCATGAAAGTATCGAGCTCATCGCGAACGATGTACCAAAAGACGGTGCCTACGACGGGCAGCATGACGAGCGCCTTCAGCAGTTGCGAGACGTTCTCACCGGGAAGGTCAGAGAGTCTTTGTTTTGGGTTCAGGCGGTTGAAATCCGGGCTCAGCCGCTTCACCGTGAGGGCAAAGCCAGTCTGCGCCATATGGATCATCGTCCCCAGCGTGAGCAGGACGCCGCCATAGATAGCGAGGAACGACAGGCTATCGGTTCCAAGCGCCATAACAACCTGCCGCAGCCGTTCCACGCTAAGAGAAGCATGAAATGCTTCCCTAAATAGTCCGACAGTCGCTCGATTCAGCCCCTCGACGATCTCTCGACCCCAAACCCAAAGCATCAGCACCGCGGCGGCGAACTGAACCGAGGCGGTGAACTCCCGGCTGGAGGGGACTTGGCCTTCTTCGCGCGCCTTGTGGGTACGCCGCGGTGTAGGTTCTTCGGTCCGCTGCGCTTGGTCAGCTCCCATGGGATGTCAACGGCTCGCGAGCGCCCGTAGGACCTCAATCATCTCCTCGGCTAGCGAATAAAACAGCGAGGGCGTCACCAGAATAAGCGGGTATAGCAAGGCAATCGCGGCGATGATCTTGATCGGAAAAGCCAAAGTCAGCAGTTGCAACCGGGCGTTGACCTGGTTCAGCAGCCCCAGCGTCAAATCGATCAGCAGCAACACCCCCACGACCGGGGCCGCCAAGCGCACGCCGGTTTCCATCACGGAGGCGCCTAACTGGATCATCATCAGCGCGTCAGCCGGCCGCGTGCGAAACGAGCCAAGCGGCCATGCGCGCAGGCTATCAGCGAACACCTGAACGACGTGCAAATGCAGATCGAAGACGAAAAAGAGCAGGCTGCCCAGCAGGCTGAGAAAAACGTTCAGGATCGTGGCATCAACCTGCGTCGCGGGATCAACCATGTTGACGTACGAGTAGCCGGCCTGAAAACCGAGCATCTGCGCGCCCAGTCCAAAGGCTTCAATAAGCAAGGCCACGGCGGCCCCGCTGGCTAAACCAAAGGCGGCTTCAGGCAGCATGAGCGCCGTCAACGCCCATACGCTTCCAGGCTGGCTCAGCATCTGGGTCCCGCCTAGAACCGACGCCAGAGGCGCCAGGATGACGGCCAGCACCGCGGCCAACACGATCTTGGCATGAGGTGGAGCGGAGCGCATCCCAGGGATCGGGATGAAGACCACGAAGGCCCCCGTTCGGGCCAGCAGTAGCGTGAAGTTGATCAGCCAGGCCGTGGAGAATTCCAAGATCATCGAGCGGCATCTCGCTAGTGGGCAAAGCGGTCCAGGTTCCCGAAGAGAGTCTCGGTGTAGAGGATCATGTGGTCAGCCATCCAGGGAAGCAGCAGCATCGCCGCGAACAGGAACACCAGCAGCCGAGGCACCGAGTTGAATGCCGGGTCTTGCATTGACGTCACGATCTGCACCAGACTGACGACAATACCGGCGACGAATCCGATCAGAAGGATCGGCCCTCCTACGAACAAGGCGTTCCAGAAGGCTTGTCGAATCACTTCGACGGCAAGGTCCGCGTTCATGTCGCCGCGCCCGCCGTCATCAATAGAATCCCTTCACGAGTGAACCGACAACCAAATTCCAGCCGTCCACCAGGACGAAAAGCAGAAGCTTGAACGGCATCGAGATCATCACGGGCGGCAACTGAATCATCCCTAGTGACAGCGTGATCGAAGCGACGAGAAGGTCGATCACGAGGAATGGCAAGAACAGCACCGCGCCGATTTGGAAGCTGATCCGCAGTTCCGACAGAATGTAGGCTGGCATCAGGACCGTCAGATCGAGGTCCGCCCTGGTGCGTGGGCGCGGCTTGCCGGTGATCCCGATCAGTAGCGCTACATCTTTCTCTCTTGTGAAACGCGCTAGGAACTCCTTCAGCGGTCCGCTCGCTTTCGCGAGCGCTTCGTAGTGATCGATTTCGCCGGCCTGAAGTGGAGTGATCGCTTCCTCGTAAACCTGGTCGGCGACGGGCTGCATCAGGACAACGGTCAGGAATAGTGCCAGGCCGATTAGCGTCTGGTTGCCGGGCGCGGTCTGCCTGCCAATGGCCTGCCGCAGGAAGTGCAGCACGATCACGATGCGCAAGAAAGGGGTGAGAGAGGCCACCACCGCCGGCAACAGCGTGAGAAGCGTCATCAAGACGATGATTTGAAGCGGCAGCCCCATCTGCCCGGAGCCACCGTCGAGTCCCAGACCGACAAACGGACTGGCGGCTGGCGCGGACGGCGCTGTTTGCGCCACCATTGCCAGCGGCGCAAGTAGCACGAGAATGGTAAGGAGCAGCCATGGCGGCAGCAGCGGCGTCAATCCGATTCGCCGGTTTCCGTTCCTTGCGACGGGCGGCCTCATGGCGTTGAGCGGGCGGGGGGCGTATCCCGCGGCCGCAGCCGGCTCAACCAGATCGCCAGGTGACCCGACTCCAGACGGCTAGATTTCCGGCCGTCGGGCGCGGGCAAGTCGGCGGCAGGAAACTCGGCAAGCTTCTCCATGTGCCCGTTGCCCGCTCCGACCAGCAGACAACGGCCGGCGACCTTGACCAGAGCCAAGCTTTGGCCCGGCGTGATGGTGGCCGTGTCGAGAACCAGCAGGTACTGACCGCTCGCGCCGCGTCCAAAGGCCGGCCGTCGCACGATCCACAGCAGGCCGATCAAGAAACCCAGCACCACGACGACGGCTGCCATCGACTGCATCACGCTTCGTCGGCTTCCTGCGTCTCGTGATCCGCCTCGTCTTGGGTTAGATCGGTGATCCGCAAACCCATCATGTCTTCGATGACGATGATCTCTCCCCGCCCCACCGTCAGGTTCTCGAGCAAAAGGTCGACATTTTCTCCAGCCGACTTGTTCATCCGGATCACCGAATCAACTTCGAGATCAAGCACTTCCCTGAACTTCACCAGCTTGCGCCCCATCTGTACGCTGACCTGGATCGGCAGATCCAAGAAGCTACGAAACTGGTCCCGATCATTCGCGGGTGGCGAATAGACCAAACTTTCCTGTCGACGTAAGGCGGAGGTTTCAGGGACGGACCGCTGCGGCGAGACGTCCCCGGCGGCGGCTTCGGCTTGTGATTCAGGCTGTGCCATTGGCGGTTATCGTTTCAGATTCAGGGCCTCCTGGTTTAGCTCGTCCGCGGTTGTAATAACACGCGAGTTGGCCTGGAAACCCCGCTGAAAAGTCAGAAGATTCGTAAACTCTTGAGCAATATCGACGTTCGAGAACTCAAGCGATAGACCGACCACTGAACCCAGCCCCGCCGTATTCGCTTCACCGGTCGTTGGCGTTCCGGCCGCCGCCGTCGGTACGTAGTTGTTGTTGCCCACTGCGACGAGCGTCTGGGGGTTGGTGAAACGGGCAAGACCAATCCGTGCCAGCGTCAATGTACGGCCGTCACTGTAAAGCCCGGACAGGTCGCCGCCGTCGGAAATCGAAATCGATGTCAGTTCGGCCGCCGCGCTGCCGTTCTGAAACAGTTCTGTCACCGCCGACGGAGACCCGAAGCTCGTTAGAGTCGGCTGGCCCAGATTGTCGAGCAGGTCCCATGTGAGTAGCATGTCCGCCGCGCCATTGGCGTACTCGATGGCTGGAGCCACCGCCGCCATGTCGAGCGTAATGGTCGGGAGCAAAGGAATGATTAAAGCACCCGAGCCGTCGAAGTCGACCGCGAACGGCGTGCCGCTTACGATATCGACGTCCGCTCCCGGCGGCAGGCCGGTCAGCTCATCAATCACGTCTTCGGCCGGAATCGTCACCGTCAGGTCAAACGAACTTGATGCACCGGCGCGGGCCGGCACAACCGGGGTGAATGTCATCGTCAGGATGTGGGAGTCGCCCAGCGCGTCGAAGACTTGCACCGGCCGTGAAAATGGGGTTGCCGAGCCGGCTTGCAGATTCGCCCGCACGAGCAGATCGGACGTGGCTGTAGGGTTGATGGTCTGCTGACCTTGAAGGGTAATATCGTCGAAGGGCAGGTTGGTGTCGAGATTCCCCGTCGTATCGCGCACCCAACCCTGTACCCGCGCGCCGTCAATGGTGACCAGCTGCTGCAGCGCGTTGATCTGAAAATTTCCGGCGCGAGTGTATTGCGTAAGATCGCCGTCTTGGACGATGAAGAATCCCTCGCCCTGAATCGCGGCATCGAGCAGCCCGCTGGTGTTCTGAATCGTTCCCTGCTCGAAGCGCCGCGAGACGGTGATCGGTGATACGCCGATACCGACCTGCGACGCGACGCCGGAACGGCTCTGGCCGATCTGCTGGTAGAAGAGATCACGAAAGTCCGCGCGGCTTCCCTTAAAGGAAATAGTGTTCAGGTTGGCGAGGTTGTTGGCGATCACTTCAACCGCTCGAGAGTGGGCTCTGAGCCCTGATAGTCCGGTAAAAAATGCACTTGGCATGGGTGTGAGTTCTCCTTGACGTTATGAAAAAGTAATGAAAGGCTAAGCGCCCGCGCCCAGTTCCGGGGTACCCAACTGGGAGTCGCCTGGGATCTCGCCGCCGAGTCCCAGCGAAAGTTCGATGGATGCGAGAGATTTACTCATCTGGAGTAGCTGTTCGAGCGAGCTGAACTGCGCCAGTTGCGACACAAATTCAGTCGGATCTTGCGGGCTGAGCGGGTCCTGATTCTGTATCTGAGTGACCAGCAGCTTTAGGAACGTGTCTTGGCCGGTCTGATCTCCCAGCAGTACTTGATTGCCCGACCGATCCGAGGCGGCGGTAGCGCCGGCGAGGATGCTAGTTGTTGTCACGAATACCTCCGTTGTATTATGATTTGTATATTCTTTGTTGTCAGACGATACATGGAATCATTTCAAGCGTACCTTGAAGGAAGGCCGGGCCTTCTGGTCGCGCCGCTGCCGGCGGGGTTGCTGCTCGCGCCGCGACGGTTGGTCATTGTGGTCGGCGCCTTCACGGCTGTCCGGGTTGCTTGATGGGCTGTCCTGGCGTGTGGCAAAGCCGCGCCGTGCCAGCGATTCGACCAGTAGCGGCAACTGCTGCCCTAAAAGCTCGCGGGATCGTGTCCCGTCGGTCCGCACCATGGCGTCTATGAGGCCGGCTCGTTCGGTGAGGCGGATCACGACGCGCCCCAATTTCTCATCCTGGATCTGCAACTGAAGAGTCTGCTGCTCAGGGGTCTTTTCAAGTAGCGCTGTCTGGACCGCCGTCGCCCGGGCCGCGCCAGGCTCAGCTGCCTGTGACACGCCGCTAGCCGGCAGAGGGGTGCGCGGCGCGAAAGGCAAAGCTGCCGCCACGCCCTGCGCGGCCGTCTCGGGGCTGGAGCGTGATACCGGCATCCCTTCCGGGCTCGAAGTGTCTAAAGCCGTACGCCGGCCTGTCGCGTTGGGCGGCGCTTGGTGTGCGGCGCTGAGCGAGGCTTTCGCACCCCCAAATGCGGACGGCGTCTCATGAGTCACCCGAAGCGCTGCCTGAGCTGGCTGTTCGTCAATGGAGGGATGTGGAGGTGCCGCGTCGCGCTCTGCCATGGACTCGTGTGCGGGCCGTTGCTTGGATGGTGGCAAGGATGGTGGCGGGGCTGTTTGCGAGGTTGTTTCCGCAGATGTTTGCGCGGAGGATTGCACGGTCTGAACCGTTTTGCCGTTGCTCCGTTGTGGGGACGGGCCTTCGATGCTACTGGCTTTGAGCGTCGCCTCGGGGTCGGCCAACATGCTGGCCTCGCGGAGCGCGGAGAATAGCTCGGGAAGCCGCTCGGCAATCCCCCCGGTAGCGGCACGGTCAAAGATTGGCGCCGCGGCGGCACTCTCGAAATCCCTGCCAACGGCCTGTGGACGAGCTGTGGATATCGCGGCGGAGATCTCAGGAGCCGAGCCCCGAGCGATGTCTTCGAACGCTGACACCGACGGATACTGGCCGGCGAGATCGGGCTTCAGTCGCAGGCTGTAAACCTCGAGATCTGCAGCCTGTGGCGACCCGCTGGCCGTCGCGGCGATGCGAACCGTCTGGACAGCATCCTGATCCCTCGCCACCACCGCCGCGATAGTCTCAGGGCGACCCGATGAGTCCTCGCTCGTAGAGGCTCTCAACCGTTGGTCTGATAGGGTGCCGCTCGACGGAGATGGCGTCGCAATATCACTGGCCACATCCGGAATGGTTTGTGTAGACGTGCTAGTTAAGCCATCTAAACCTAACAAAGTAACTGATACGACATGATCTATAACATTTCCTATTCCGATCCGCGAGTCGTTCCGGTTATCGGCTTCTCGAGGCTGGCCGTAGGAGCGTGCATGATTGCTTGAGGGGATCTCACGAGGTCGCCCGGCAGTGTTCCCGATGGGCGCGTTGAGTTCGGCGGGAGACGCCAACTCGGCGGGTGTCGCCATCACAGGAGACGACGGCTGCGCAGAAGGCGCACCGTAGGCTAGGGTGTGAGGCTCACCGTCGGGCAGCAGGGCCTTCAGTTGAGAGTTTTCCACAGGATTTCCACTCTGTGGGTATTCTGCTCTCTGGGGGCTTGATCCAGCATACGGGGTGTTTTCCACAACGGCGGCTGTAACGCTCCGCCGTGCGCCGGCGGGAGGGCGGTTGAGACCCTCAGGTTGGACGTCGTCGCCGCCGTGGCCTTGTTCTGTAAGACGTACTATCGTTATTTCAGTCGTTTGAGAGCTATTATTTATACCGACACCTGATGTCAACGAGGCGTTACCGCTGCTTTCCCTGTCCACTCCAGCAGTGGAGTCTTGCAATACGGGAAGGCCGTTGGATCTGAGGGAGGTTTGTTGCCAGCTCGGGTCCAGTTTGTCCTTAGCTGTGGAAGCGGCATCCGTGGGGGGCGGCTTCCCTGGAGCGGAGGATTCGGACGCCGCTGCTGCTCTCGGACGCTGCCTGGCGGGATCAGTGGCGCGGTCATTCGCCGGCTCAGAGGGTACCCCGGGTTGAGCGCCCGGGCGCTGCGCCAATCGAGCCGGTAGAGATACGGGCCCGGAAGCCGGCCGATTTGGCTGGTGAAGCGGCGTCGGCACCAGCCCAACGCTGGCAAGTTCACTCGTTGGCAGCCAGTCCACGTTTCGAATCATGGGCTCGGCGACGAGCACGGGTCCCTCGCCAGGAAGGGCCTCTTTCGGTCTGATCTCACCAAACGGCTGCGGCTCCAGAGCAACGTCGGCAGGTTCGCCAATTGGCAGCCAATCCGGACTTTGAATCGTCGGCTCGACAATTGCGGCGGGCCTCTGGGCAAGGAGCGCCTCTTCCGGTCCGGACGCACCGAACGTGCCGAACTCGCCCAGCTCAGTGGGCCTTGCGGGACGGGGCGGCACAGTCCCAGCCGGCGCGCGAACTGGCGGCGAGGCGAGATCGGGTGGCGAGTCGGGAATGGCGGGTTCAAGCGGTTGTCGGGAAGCTTGCCGGTCCCGTCCTTCATCGAAGAGTGAGTTGGACTGCTGCCGGGGATGCGCGTCACCCGAGCCGCCTCGACCGGTCTTACCCGACGACCTCTCGCCGTGGGAGGGTTCTGACAAGGCAGGGGACGTGCTCTGTAAGTGCGAGTCGATCTGGCTTCGGCTTTCTGCCTGGACCAATCGCAAAAACGCTCCTTGCCTCGTGTTGTCCGCGGCTTTGCCCCGCAGTGCGGGTGCCGCGGCGCCGAACGTGACCGCACCCCGTTGGAGACGAGTGGTACGGGCAGAAAGCGGTGCTTCCGGCGCTATCGTAACGGCCTGCATTCACGGCGACACAGGGCAAGTCGAGGGCCAAAGCGGCGGAGTGTTGAAAACACAAGCCCGCCACAAAGGCCGGCGCTTCATCGAGCGCCAACATAATGGCGTACGGCAAGTTTTGTGAAGCGTCCCGAGCCAGGCTCCCTGCTAAAAGGCCCGAATCACGGGCCTATCGCCTTTGGCCGCACAATTGCTCACGTCATGCTCAGTGGACCAGGCTTTACTCACCGTTGCTGCCGGCATGAAGGCCCAAGTTGAAACCTTGGAACTGCTTGGCAACAACATCGCGAATGCTTCGACAACCGGATACAAGCGGGACAACGAGTTCCAGCGTCTGTTTGTCACCGAGCGAGCACAGGCGGCGTTTCTTGAAGAAGACCCGGCCTTGATGCCGGTCGTAGAGGGATCGAAGGTCGACTATCAGCAGGGTCCGCTGCTTCCGACCGAGGCGGCGCTTGATGTCGCTTTGATGGGCCCGGGTTTCCTGGTCGTTGGATCGCCGGATGCACCCTTCTATACGCGTAGCGGCCATTTGAGCATGTCGGCTGACGGCCGTTTGACAACGCCGGAAGGCCGTGCGGTACTTGACACCGAGGACCGCGAGATCGTCCTGCCAGCCGGCGCGCGCATCGACATCGGACCGCGAGGCATGGTTCTGGTTGACGATTTGCCAGTCGCGCAACTCGCCATTGTGGAGTTCGACGGCGCGCCGCCGTTGCGCAAGGCGGGCACGAACGCCTTTCAGGCCGCCGCGTCCGGCCTCGCCCGCCCAGCGTCCGAAACAACCGTCCGGCAGGGGTATCTGGAGGGTTCCAATGTAGACGCACCGCTGTCGGCGGTCAGGCTGATGCTAGCGACACGCAATTTTCAAATGCTGCGACAGGCCGCATCGCTGATCGGCGACGAGATGAACGGCCGCGCCATCGACGAGTTAGGAGGCTTCGGCCGTTAGAGCGGCTGAAGCGAAGGAGACCGAAATTGATTCGAGCACTTTTCAGCGCGGCGAGCGGCATGCTCGCGCAGCAAATGAACATTGACAATGTCGCCAATAATCTGGCGAATGCCAGCACGACGGGATTCAAGCACCGCCGGATGCAGTTCCAGGACTTGCTCTATCAGAACTTTACCGCGCCGGGAGCCGCCGCCGGCCAGCAGACCACGTTTCCGTCGGGCCTGCAACTCGGACTCGGCACACGAGTTGTTTCGAACGAGGTGATCTTCTCTCAGGGCGACTTCATATCGACAGGAAACCCACTCGATCTTGTCATCGAGGGTGCGGGCTTTTTTCAAGTACGGCTGCCCACGGGAGAAGTGGCCTACACGCGGGCAGGCGCCTTCCACCTCGACCGCGACGGTAATGTCGTGACCTCTGACGGCGATCAGATTGAACCGTCCATCAGTATTGACGCGGAGGCCCCTTTCATTCAGATCGCCTCCGATGGCACGGTCAGCTATCAGTTGCCAGGCTCTGAGACGACGACACAGAAGGGACCGATTACGCTGGCTCTGTTCCAGAATCCGGCCGGTCTGCGCGCCATCGGCAAAAACTTGTTTCAGATCACCGAGGCCTCCGGCGAGGCGGTGATCGGAGAGCCCGGGGGTACACAGGGGCATGGCTCACTGCAGCAAGGATTTCTCGAAAACTCGAACGTTAGCGTTGTCGAGGAGTTCATCAACATGATCGTCGGTCAGCGCACCTATGAGGCCAACGCGCGGGTGGTTCGCGCGGCGGATGAAATGTATCAGGAAGCCAATTCGCTATCCCGCTAGGAGTCAGCTATGAGACCTAACATCGGGCTTTGCGCCTTCAAACAACCATGGAGACTCGCATGGCGACGAGCTGTAGCGGGAGGCGCTCTTCTAGTGCTGCTCGGGATCTCCCCGACGCTTGCGGCCGAACCTCCTGAGCTACCTGAGCAATCTGAAGTACCTGAACTCATCATTGAGCGAGATCGAATCACAGCCGGCCAACTGGCCCGCGTCATCCCGGCCTGGGCAGTCGTCGAACCCACTACGTTCCTGGCGTATGCGCCGCGTCCTGGAGCGCACCGTCAAATTGCCCGCGCGAAACTGATGAGTTGGGGGCGGGATCACGGCCTTGATCTCGATCAAGATAGGCTACCCGCGTCGGTGCTGGTGCGGCGCGCCACGCGCCGCCTAGGCCATGCCGAGGCGCTCGACCTGGTTCTGCGCAACCTTGCGGCCGGCCTCCAACTCAGCACGGACGACATTCACGTCAAGTTGGAAGGCTATCGACCCGCGCTGTTGCCGGCCGGGAAGTTGGAATTTGAACTGCCTCAGGGCAATCTGGTCTTCAATCGCCTCACACCGCTCGCGATCGAGTGGCGCGACACGGATGGGCGAACGGGACGAGTCATGGTGCGTGCATCGGTCGCGATCGACGGCCAATATGCGGTTGCGAAGCGAGATCTGCCGACCGGCACGGAAATCGGCCCCGACGATTTTGATTTTGAGGAAGGTGCGCTGCCCGGTGCGCCGCAACGCTTCGTGCTCTCGCCGCCGGATGTCAGCGGTATGGAATTGCGCAGTTCGCTGCTCGCCGGACGGCCGCTCGACCGGCGATTGCTTGTCGTTGCGGAAACGATCGAGCGCGGTGATCTGATTCAAATTCGGTTGCGTTTCGGGGATGTCGTTCTGCAAACACCGGCGCGGGCCGAAGAGTCCGGCTCGGTCGGCGAGCGCATACAGTGCCGCAATCTCGACAGCGGCCGCCGCATCGTGGCGCGCGTGATTTCACCGAAGTTGGCTGAGGTTTCAGAGCAATGACCGAAACAGGGATACCCCAACGAGCGGGGGCCGACACAGCGCTGAAGCAAACAGCGCTGCCCCGAACAGCGCCGAGGTTCCTTATCGCCGCGGTGCTATTGGCGAGCATCGCGGCGGCAGCACCGCTGGGCGGGCAAACAAGCGACGAAAAGCTGAACGAGTATATCCGAAGAACAGGGCGAGCCGCCGAAGCGGGCAAAGCCTCTCCGGGTTCCCTCTTTCTCAATAGCTCCTATCTGGCCGAAACAGCCCGCGACCCCAAGGCGGCGACGGTCGGCGACCTGATCACGATTCAGGTGATCGAGCAGGCGAGCGCCTTGTCGAGCGGTACCGTTTCGAGTTCCCGTGCTTCATCGAACAACCACTCGATCACGAGCTTTTTCGGGGGGTTGAACACGGCGGGAGCGCTCGCAAATCTGGCCAGTTCCGGCGGTGACAGCGCCCTGGACGGTCAGGGCAGCACCGGGCGGACTACCAGTGTCACGACGCGCATTACAGGACACGTCACGCATGTGATGCCGAACGGCAATCTTATCATCGAAGGTGTGCGGGAAATTGTTGTCAACGCCGAGCGGCAGGAAATCTGGCTGCGAGGAGCCGTGCGCCCGGTCGACCTGCGTCCGGACAATAGCATCACCTCCGACCGCATCGCCATGCTGGAGTTGCGCGTCAATGGCAAAGGGGTCGTGAACGACGCCATCCGGCGTCCTAACTTTCTCTATCGCCTGATCAAAAAGATACTGCCCTTCTAAAACCATCATGAGCCTTCTTACAGCAAGCTTGCGAAGAACAACGGGAACAACGGTGCTGGTCATGCTGCTCGCGCTTCCTGCTTTCCTCGCAGCCGCCCGTCTCAAAGATCTCGTGACGATCGAGGGAGTACGCGACAACATGCTCATCGGCTATGGGCTTGCCGTGGGGCTGAACGGCACCGGCGACCGCCAACAAACGATTTTCTCAACACAGAGCCTCGCCAACCTACTACAGAAGATGGGCGTCAACGTGTCGCCAACCGCCCTGCGAGTCAAGAATATAGCCGCTGTTATGACCACCGCCAACCTGCCTCCGTTCGCGCAACCGGGGACGCGCCTTGACGTCCTCGTCTCGTCGATCGGGGACGCTTCGAACCTGCAAGGAGGCACCTTGCTACTCACATCGCTGAAGGCCGCCAACGGCGATGTCTACGCCGTGGCTCAAGGACCGATCTCGATCGGCGGATTCTCGGCCGGCGGTGGAGGGACGGGGGTGCAAGTGAATCACCCAACGGTGGGCCGCATACCCGATGGCGCCCTGGTGGAACTCACCGCCCCGAGCATCGGCCCTGATCCGGATGGCTTCCGGCTGCAGCTTCGGCGTCCGGATTTCATCACGTCCTCACGCATCACCGAGATGATCAATGACACCTTCCCCGGCGGTGAAGCGCGCGCCGAGAACGCGGCCGCGATCGTCGTCCGGATGCCGTCGGCGTACAGAGAAAGACCTGTCGAGTTCATCGCGCAAATCGACACGCTCGAGATCGCGACAGACCGGCGCGCCAAGGTGGTCCTGAACGAACGTACCGGCACGGTTGTCATTGGCAGCGAGGTCAAGATCGCTTCCGTTTCCGTACTCCACGGTAATCTGACCGTGCAGGTCGTGACGGACTATCTCGTCTCACAGCCCGCTCCGTTCTCTGGCGGCGAGACAACCGTTACGCCGCAGGTCGACGTCAGGGTGCAGGAGGAGAAAGCCCGCGAAGTCTCCATCAAGGAAGGCGCCAGCGTCGAAGACCTGATCAAGGCCCTGATGGCGATTGGCTCGACGCCGCGGGACATTATCGCCATCATGCAGAGCATTGCGGCCGCCGGCGCGCTCGAGGCCGAACTGGAGGTCATGTGATCGATCCGATTGTTGTCTCTCCCGCGGCAGCCCGCGCACCGCGCCTACACCAGGGTATGAGCGCCACCGACGCGGCGAGGGAGTTCGAAACCATGCTCATTGCCGCCTGGATGAAGACGGCCCGCGAGGCTGGTGAAATCAACGAGAAAGAAGATGAGATGACGGGCGCGGACAGCTACATCGAATTCGCCGAGAAGTATGTCGCCGAAGCCATTGCCGGCAGCCACGCCTTCGGTTTCACCGAAATGATTAGCGCCGAGCTCGAACGACGCTCAGCGCCCGCCCAAGAGCCGGGGTCCCCAGACAAAGTTCGGGCCGCGGAAGTACGCCCGCGTTGACAATCGGCGAGAGAAGGTTCACGCCCACAAAGTACCGTCAACTGTCAAACGGGAACCGATTTCCCCGCTAGAGGCAGGCACCAGCGATGGAACTGACGCGGATTCCCCTGAACGTGGCCGTCAGGTGCCGATACATCCAAATATCAGAAAACAGGGGCCGCCAAACGCAGATGTAGGACACGGTATGCTGTGCCCCGTCTCGCTCCTAACCCTTGAGGACTTGTCCCAAGCGCTGGCCCACGATGCGGTCTTGACCTGGCTGCATCATCCAAACCGCGACCACGAGTTCTTCGGTCGATCCGGGACGCACCTCAATGCTGGGGTTGCCCTCGCGCAATTCCTTCACGACGTCTTTCGGGGTTTTGCCCACCGTGGCATGATCCCAATTCACATGCAGGTGCGGGACCATGTTGGCCAGCTCGGGAACCTTGATCTCGGTCGTCACACCCTTTACGCTCTTGACGTAGCCGGCGATACGGTTGCACTGGTCTTCCCAATCTTTCCAGACGGCGGCGTGGTCACGGTTGACGAACATCTCGACCGCCACCATCATGCCGACCAACTCTTCCTTGTTGACCTTGCTGATACGGCCGAGTGAGTTGGAGTTCGGACTGCTGTTCTGACGTCCGGCTTCGATAAGGTCTTTACGGCCCAGCAGCAGGCCCGCCGACTGCGGCCCTTTGATGCCTTTGCCGCCCGAAAAGATTGCCAGGTCGAATCCGGCCTTCGTGAATTTCCAGAAATTCTCCACCGGCGGAAGGTCCGCGGCGGCGTCAATCATGGTGGGGATGTTGTGCTTCTTGCCGAGCTTGGCGAACTCTTCGTAGCCAATCTGCCCCGTGTCATTAGCGGACTGCAGGAAGAACATCATCGCCGTGCGCGAGTGGATGGCGCTTTCGAGTTCCTCGGCCGTTTCCACTTCGATCATGCGGATACCGGCGTTGCGAACTGCGTGGTCGTAGCCGTTGCGGTGGCTCTTCTGAACGATCACCTCGTTCTTCATGCCGCGCGTATCGGGGAGTTGTTCGATCTTCTCGCGGTCGGTGCCCGCGATCACACCCGCTGTTCCAATCGCCAGCGCCGATGCCGCGCCCGCGCTCACGAGCGCCGCTTCGCTCTTTGTCAACTCGGCGATGCGCGCTCCGACCGCGTCATGCAGGTCTTGCAGCGGCGCATATTTACGGGACGCAACGGTCATTGCGTTCCAAACCTCGCGCGGCATCAGTGAGGCCGTCAGGCTCGTATACGTGCCGGCGGCGTTGATGAACGTGCGTACGCCGAGTTCGCTGATCACGTCACGGTCAACGGCCCCGATGCGAGCGGCAGCGGCGGCGGAAGCTGTGGCCGGCATGAGCGCGCCCACACCTGGAAGCGCAGCCAGACTGCGCAGAATGGAACGACGATGCGGTTTGAGCCAGTTCATGATGTTTTGTCCCCTATGCTGGATCGCGGCGGATCGCCTTCGCTTCGGCCCCGCGCGAGTTAAGTGTAGTATACAACGAAGGCGCGAGGAGTTCCGCTGTGGGCGATCAGGATTTGGCTTGGCGCTTCGTATCGGTGGCGGAGCACATGAATAATATGTCAAGGACACTTGACAGTTGGCCATATCTGTTGCACAATATCTGTCAAGCACACTTTACAGGAGGCTCAATGGGCGCCAATCCTTCTTATCCCGCGGACGAAATCGGTAAGCGCTGGCCTTACCGCACGATGTTGATCTACGGACACTTCGGAGAATACGACTCCGGTGGTCATGAGTTCACGCCGCGGCCCAGCCGGCCTCTCGTATTGATGCTGCTCGCTCTAGCGGGCGCTTTCGCTATCCGCGAGGTCGTGCCGGGAGTCGAGCACCTGTTCACGGGGATCCTAGCGGCTGGTTTCGGATACGTTTTCGTGAAGGGTTTCCACTACATGCGTGCCCTCGACGAACTGAATCGACTTATCTATCTGGAGGGCATGGCATTCGCGTACTGCGTAACGATGGCCATTGTCGTGCCGCTCGGCTGGGCGGCGATCCAGTACCACTTCTCAGTAAGCCCCGCCCTTGTACTCTGTGCTGAGTTCCTTCGGGGGCCTGGTATGGTACTGGCCGCGCGTCGATACTCGTGACAAACCGCGTCCGCGAACTTCGATCAGAGAGCCAATGGTCCCAAGGCGCTCTGGCTCGCCTTCTATCGGTTTCGCGTCAAACGGTCAATGCTATAGAAAACGAAAAGTACGACCCTAGCCTGCCCTTGGCCTTTAGAATCGCCGAACTCTTCGACCTCAAGATCGAAGATATCTTTCACCCTGGCGGGAAGCCGGAGTAGAATTGATCGACAGTTGACCGCGCCCCACTGACCCGACTACAGCTTCGATCAAGGCCTCAAATGAGAATTCGCCCCAGCCCCTTCGGCGCCCTCTTACTCGTGGCCCTAGTCCCCGCCATCGTGGCGGCCCAGACGGACCCCTTCGAGCCGATCCGCGAGACCATCCGGAAAGAGATTGCGACGGGGACAGTGCCGTCGCTCTCGCTTGCGGTCGCCCAAAACGGCAAGATCGTTTGGGAAGAAGCGTTCGGGCTCGCCGATGTCGAAAATAACGTTCCGGCGACCGTACAGACGAAGTACTCGCTGGCATCGATCTCAAAACCAATCACTGCCACTGCTTTGATGACGCTGGTCGAGGCCGGCAAGATCGACCTCGACAAGCCGATCGACGACTATCTCGGCGGGGCGAAGCTCAAAGGGTACGCCGGGAGTGCGTCGCAGGCAACTGTGCGGCGCGTTGCCGGACACGTTTCGGGGTTGCCTCTCCACTACCACTTCTTTCTCGACGGCGAGGCGTATCAACGGCCCTCGATGGCGGAAACGATTCGGCGCTACGGCATCTTGGTCACCCCTCCCGGCGAAAAGTTCCAGTACGCGAACCTTGGCTATGGGTTGCTCGAGTACGCGATTGAGCAGGCGTCAGGGAGCGCGTATGGCGAGTTCGTGGAGAAACACGTTTTTGAACCGTTGGGGATGAAGCACTCTGACGTTCCGGCGAAGGCGGAGCCGGCGCCGGACCGCGCGGTGCGCTACTGGGGAGATGACACGCCGCTGCCGTTCTACGATTTCGACCATCGCGGCGGTTCGGCGGTTTTCGCGTCGGCGCACGACTTGGTGCTCTTCGGCATGTCTCATCTCGAAACCCTGCTGCCGGATCAGAAGGCGGTCTTGCCGCGCAGGCGTATCGAAGAGATGCAGAAGCAGGTCGGGAAGGACGACGCGCCTTCGCAGTACGGAATCGGGTGGATGCTCTATCCCAAACAGGGCGAGTATCGGCTGGTTCATCACGGCGGCGTGATGGGAGGCGTTCGAGCGAATCTGTCGCTGATCCCGAGCGAAAAGATTGCCGTTGTCGTCCTTGCGAATCGCACCTCGCAGGTTGTTGACCAGATCATGGGCGATATCCTCACAACTCTGTTGCCGCGCTATGGCCGCCGCACGGCCGAAGAGCGCACGCCGCCAGCGGACGAGCGAGGCCGGGATGGGTCTTCGAACAGCGCCGGCACCGGGATGCTACCCGAGCAATGGACGGGCGAGTGGAGCGGGACCGTTCACACCTACGAAGGACAGCTGCCGATACGCCTGTCGATCACACCGGCAGGCGAAGCCACCGCGGAGTTGGCAGGGCAGGGAAGTGTCAGCGTCTCGGCTCTGAAGGTCGAGGACGGCAATCTGACAGGCCGCTTCGACGGCGATATTGGCACGGCCGATGCAAGCAAGCGGGAGTATGACTTGCGCTTCTCGCTGCAGAGAAGTGGAGATAAGTTGAGCGGCCTAGTGACGGCGCTGAGCGTGCCGGGTTCGAAGCTGAGTAATGCACTGACGTCCTGGGTGGAACTGCGGCGAGATTGAGGTGAGCCTTAGCAGAGGGTAAGTGAGCTGGTTGATATGAGTGTCGAGTGGGTTCGCGGCCATTGTCTCGCCTTGCCGCACGTTACCGAGGACATCAAGTGGGAGAGCAATCTCGTCTTTTCGATTGGCGGCAAGATGTTTGCAATCACTCGCCTGGAACCGGGCGAGACGTGGCTCTCATTCAAATGCACGCCGGAAGAGTTCGCCGAGTTGTCAGAGCGTCCCGGTTGCCGTCCCGCGCCGTATCTTGCCGGGCAAGCTGGATCGCGCTTGATGACCCTGACGCACTCGACAGCCGAGAGGTGGAGCGGCTGCTCAGCCTATCCTATGAGCTTGTCTTCTCCAAGTTGACGAAGAAGCTGCGCTGCGAGTTGGGAGGCGGAAACTCCCTGGGCTAGGTCTAGTGGTGCAGTGCCGGCTCGGTTCGTGACAAAAGCAGGAACGCTGCTGTCACTAACGCCAGAAACTTAACAACGTCCAGCGCAATGTAGAGCTCGTGGAGGTTAGATGCCGGCGGCATGCCGCCATCGATCACGATCCGCGCCCGTTCGTCAAGCACCGGCAACAACCAGACTGTTTCCAGCAGCACCCCCAGAATCGCCAACCCCGACGCGAAGCGTAGCCACAGTCCCCGCGCCGCGCCGCCGAGCAGCAAGGCCCCGGCTAGAAGGGCGCAGCCTAGCTCGACGCGATTCAATGCCGCGAATGTTGACCGTCCCACATCCACTGCCGCCGGCAAGGTCAGGCTCGGAGCTTGAAACTTTGCGGGCGTTGCCAGAAAGGAAACGCCGAACAGAATCCCCGCCCAAAGCAGCACGACGATAGTGAGAGAGTTTCGTTTCCAGTCCGTCATGAAATGCGCCTTGTCGGTTCATTGTACGGGCGCGTCTCGACCTGCTCAGCTCAGCTTCGCACTCGCCCTCGTTGGGGGCCGGTCCAAGAGCAACTTGACAGATCGCTGTGCCGTTGATAACACTTAACCAATAGGTAAACGTTGGTCCATCAAGACCATCCAAGGAACCAATGAAACCCCACGCCATCGTCCCCCATGACCAATGGATCGAAGCCCGCAAGCAACTGCTCACCAAAGAGAAGGAGTTCAGCCGCCTTCGCGACGAGATCAGCCGGCAGCGCCGCGAGCTCGCCTGGGAAAAGGTTGAGAAGGATTACGTCTTCGATGGCCCGGACGGCAAGGAAACCCTATCCGATCTCTTCGATGGCCGCGGTCAGGTGCTCATCTACCATTTCATGTTCGACCCCGAGTGGGGCGAAGGCTGTAAATCCTGCTCCCTGTTGGCCGACCACTACGACCGCTCGATCATACATCTCGCGCACCGCGACGTCACGATGGTCACCGTCTCGCGCGCGGCACTCCACAAGCTTGAAGCTTTTAAGAAGCGCATGGGCTGGAGCTTCAAGTGGGTCTCTTCGCTCGAAAGCGACTTCAACTGGGACTACCAAGCCTCATTCACCCCCGAAGAGCAAGAGCGCAAAGAGATGTACTACAACTACCGGCTCGGCCCCTTTCCCTCATCCGAAGGCCCCGGCATCAGCGCCTTTTGTAAGAACGAAGAGGGAGACATCTTCCACACGTACTCCGCCTATGCCCGCGGACTCGACATCCTCATCGGAGCCTACAATCTTCTCGATCTCGTCCCCAAAGGGCGGGACGAGGCTGACCTTCCGTACGGCATGGAATGGGTTCGTCACCATGACAGATACGATGACCAATCCTTCGTCGATCCGTACGTACAACTGCTCCCCGCGAAAGGAAACGCCGGATAAAGCAATAAAGCACTGTTAAAGCGCTCACGGAGTCGACTGTGATGTTGCCGTCCGAAAGCAGATCCCGAGTTATTTTTCCAGCAGGAAATTGCCGACAAACATACTGTCGATGCCCGAGGAGTAGAAGCTTCTCACAGCGGCCCGGGGATCACAGACAAGCCGTTCTCCAAACAGGTTAAACGAGGTGTTGTAGAGCACCGGGAGTCCGCTGGCACGGCCCGCCGCTTGCAGTAGTTCCCAGCACAGGGGGTTGTCTTGGCGGCGCACAGTATGAACGCGGATCTGGTCACCGCCAAGTGTGGCCGCCTCGAAGGTCTTGCGATGCTTCTCGCGAACGCGGCTGATCGAGGCTAGAAAGCGGGCACTATCGCTGCACTCGAAGTATTCCGAAGCAAGTTCTTCGGGAACCGACGCCGCGAATTTACGAAAGGGCTCACGCCGCTTGATGTAGACGTTCAGATTTTCGGTTGAGTACGGATTCAGCGGTGACGCGAAAATACTGCGATTGCCCAGCGCGCGCGAGCCGAATTCCATGCGCCCCTGAAACCAGGCAACGATTTGATGGTCGCTCAGGCGGCGAACGGCGGTCTCGACGACTTCTTCGTCGGTCGTGATGTAACTGAACCGCAGCTTACAGTTCTCGACCACCTCCTTGATCTGCTCGCGGTCGTACTCGGGACCCAGGAACAAGTTATCCAGCGGATGCCGTTCCGTGTTGCGGAAGGTTTGATGCCATGCGTGGAAGGCGCAGCCGACGCTGGTACCGGCATTGCCGGCCGCCGGTTGTACCCACACGTGTTTGTAGCGTCCGGAATGTTCGAGGGCTGAAACCAACGATGCGTTCAGCATCAATCCACCAGCCAAGCAAAGGTTCTCGCCCTCGCCCGCGAATTCGAGGACCATCTCTTCGACGGCGGACTGAACACTGGCCGCGATGTCGCTGCGATCCTGCTCGGAGAGCTGTGCCCCGTGGTCAAAGCCCAGCATGGAGTAGAAGCGATCGCTGAAGCCGCCGGCCGTGGACCGCGAGGTGTCAAAGTAGCTTTGGTCGAGCCGCGGGCGGGTACCGTTTCCGGCACCAAGAATGTCGAGAAACGGATCACGGAAACGCGGTTTTCCGCCGGGCGCCATCCACTGCACTTTGTGCTCTTCGGCGCCTGCGCGATAACCGAGAAGCTGCGTGATTCGGCTATAAAACGATGCGGGAGAATCGGGTGCGTAGAGCTCTTCGAGCGCCTCGATACTTACGCCTGCCGCCTCCCACAACGCGCCGCAGCGCATATCTCCGAGGGAATCGAGAGTAACGACGCGAGCCTTCTCAAACGGTGACGGATAGAAAGCGCTGGCGGCATGCGCCACGTGATGATCCACAATCACAAGCCGGCTATTCGGAAACAACGACTTGAGATGCAGGTGATGCGAAGGGTCCGGGCCGATCGCCATCGGTCTCGCAATAGCGACACAATCCACATCGGCGGGCTTCGCCGAGGCCACTCTCAAACATTCCGCAACGGCCCGTTCCGGCAACCCTCCTGAGTGCGCTTGCCGCCGAAGCTTGTCTTCCTCCATGGCCGCGATTAAGCGGCCGTCCTTGACTAATGCGGCCGCGCCATCATGCAGCCAGCCCCCGATACCCAGTATCAGCATTGCTGTCCCAACTTCAAACCTTTCGCAGGGGATTGCGCAAAACGAACGCGTGTCATTTCAAAGCGGGAAGAAACGGCTATCGCCGCTTAGTGGATGCGGGGGAATCCTCCGCACGGCCCTATGACAATCGAGGGCTCAGTATAGCAACCGCCGGATTGACGATCGCGCCGCCGACGCTTCCAGCTTCGCGCTTGAACCCGATCGAGCTTGAATCTGGCGGCATCGCCCAGGGCGATATCAAACTGAGCCTGCCCCGAACGTTTGCTCCTGCTTCCAGAGACGTTACACTACATGCGCGCATCAAAACATGCCTAATCAAAAGCGGAGAGCAATCAAGATACCATCACGAGACGTTGAACGGAGCGTCCTTGGCAACGGTGTACGGATCATCAGCGAGCGGGTGAAGGGATCACCGGCGGCGCTGATCAGCCTGTGGGTCGACTCCGGGGCCCGCTATGAAAAGCTGACTGAAGCCGGCGTTACTCACCTGATCCAGCGCATGGCGTTACATGGCGCCGGGGATCGCTCCGCCAAGCTCGTCGCTAAAGCGATCGACCGCCTCGGCGGTGACTTTCAGATGGAGGCCCAGCGTGATACCGCCGTTTACCAGGTTCGGGTCAGCCCGGACAACATCAAAGCGGCGGCGGAGCTGATCGCTGACGTTTCTTTACGGCCCAATCTGACCCAAGCCGCGCTGACCGCTGAGTCCGACAAGCTGATCGAGGATCTTCTCGCCCTTGAGGAGGACGCCGATTTCGTCGTGGAAGGCATGTTCCTGCGAAGTCTGTGGAAGGGGCACGGTCTTTGCCGTGCGCCGCGCGGCCGGTTGTTGATGATGAAGGGCAATACGAAACTGGAGGCTTTCAAGCCTAATAAGATCCAAACCTTTCACACACAGCCACCATCCTGAGGCGCTAACGTTGGTCGCGGCCGGCGACGTTCGTCACGATGCCATGGAGAAATTGGCCGAGCGCTTGTTCGGCTCCTTGGAGCCGCCGAAAACAAGGGCTTCCACAATCACGCCCAATGCGTACAAGTTTCTGGCACTGCGCAACCGGGCAGAATTCCCAAAGGTCCGCTTCGAGATCGGATTTCCTGCTTGTGCGGCTGCCGATGATCAGCGCCACGAGGCCGCGCTGTTGAATGCAGCCATCGCGGGTAGCTCTGGCTCCAGGCTGGCGCGACTAGCCTCCAAAGGCGACCTGCCCGCTCTGGCAGTCGCTTCACGGCTGCGAATGTTCGAGGATGTCGGATGCCTCTCCATCCGAGGGCGCGCCGCCCCCAAAGACGCTGAACAGGCCATCGCGCGAGTTGTCGCTGAGCTGTGGCGGATCGCCGACACGCCACTCGGCGCGGATGAGCTGGAACGTGCGCGCACCACCCGCAAGACGGCTCTGCTCGGCGAGGTGGATTCGTTGCCCAATCGAGTCGCGGGCCTGGCTCGTGCCGAACGCTACTTCAAGCGGCTGCTGTCGTGGGAAGAAGAGTTCACCGCCATCGAGGAAGTTACTCCGAAGGATGTTCAACGTCTGGCTTCTTTGTGGATCAACCCTTACCAGCTATCGATGGCCGTGCTGGGTGACTTGACGGGCTTGAATATCGGCGGTCATCTGCTGAAGCGTCGCTCAGCGCTGAACTGACATAGCATCGAAAGTTCTACCACCAAAGGTTCGTGTCAACGCAATTTAGAAAGATCCCCTGATTGTGCAAAGTAGAACGATCCTCTTGCATCGGTAATCATGGGCCGCTGCCCGCTACGGAAGGAGCCCGTAGGGCGACTGGAGTTGCGGGCTCCGGCTCGTGCCGCTTGGCCGGATCGCCAACGACGAAACCATCCATCCAGCGGCGTTTGCTTTTCTTAGGTTGTTTGGTGGGGGCTGGCGTCTTGCGGACCGGCTTGGCGGTGGACCGGGCGGGAGTACCGTCGGCCTCCAGGCAATCTCGAAGCGGGATCACGGCCTCGTTCCAACGAAGCCGCTCCCCGAGTCCGTACGGATTCGGGCGTCTCGACGCCTTCGGCATCCTCACCAACGAGGTCGTCGGGACCGCGCTCGGAATGCCGGAAAACGTTCGCGTTCCCAACGCTCCCGTCAGCTATCCCTTTCTTTGGAACACGCCTCAGCTCGAATGGGTGCAGTGGAACGGCACGGTGCATATCCCCCTCTTGCGGAACATCGGCGAAGTCCTTGGCGTATTCGCTCAACTCACACTAACCGGCGCCCCGGCTGATCGCTTCAAGTCAAGCGCGGACGTGCACAACTTGTTCCTGCTCGAAATGCAGTTGGAATCGTTGGAACCTCCCCGCTGGCCGGAGCACATTCTCGGCGCCGTCGATCGAGAAAGAGCCGCCAGAGGCAAGGCCCTCTTCGAAAGCGAAGCGGCGGGGTGCTCGGCTTGCCACTCGGCGGCTCCACCCTATCCGCTGACGAGTGACAACGAATATGGCCGCCGGTTTATCCCTATTACGATGGTGCCTTTCACGGCCCTTGGCACCGACTCTCAAGCCATACTGGACTTCTCGATCCGCACCGCGAATACCGGCCCTCTCACCGAAGTCGCCGGGACCGACGTCGCGCTGACCGGCCCTCTCAGCAAGGTGGTCTTCCAGGAAGTGATGAAACGACAGTTCGCGGAACTGGGTCTGTCCGAACTAGAACAACTCGAACACAGCGGCTTCCGCGATGATCGCGAACAGGCAAGAGTTCTCTCGTATAAGGCGGGGCCTCTGGCGGGTATCTGGGCGACGGCGCCGTATCTTCACAACGGCTCGGTCCCTAATCTCTACGAGTTGCTCCTTCCGACTGAGCAGCGTAGCAAGATGTTCCATGTCGGCAGCCGGGAGTTCGACCCGGCACACGTCGGCCTCGACACGAGCCAGGGCGAACACACGTCGCTTCTCGACACCTCAGTGAGGGGAAACTCAAATGCCGGGCACACGTTTGGATCCGCCCTCAGTGATGACCAGCGTTGGGATCTTGTTGAATATCTGAAAACTTTGTAGTGGGACTGTAAGTGCCACAATGCCCTCGAATCGCAGACCCGCCCAGACGGACGTAAAACGCCGAGTCGAAGAATCGGAAGTTCCCCACATTCCGGTCGATTACGCGGCCCGTCTGAAGCACCTGGCTTGCGCTTTCTGGCTGAACTGACGTACCGCGAGAGGGAAACTTCGGGCTGCTTCCGTGATAAAGTGGTGTACGTATCTTCGGCTGTTGTTTCCCCCGCTCCATGGATCGCATCGGACGCTACGAAATTGTCTCGGAACTGGGCCGCGGCGCGATGGGTATTGTCTACCGCGCGCACGATCCGCGCATTGGCCGCGACGTCGCGATCAAGACGATCAAGCTCGCCGAGCGGGCCGCACCCGACGAGACACAGGGCTTGCGCGACCGCCTGTTCCGTGAAGCTCAATCGGCCGGTCGGCTCTCCCACCCGGGTATCGTCACCATCTACGACATCGCCGAAGAGGGCGGCGTTGCCTACATTACGATGGAGTTCGTCGAAGGGCGCACTCTCGAAAGCTTGATGAACGCGGGAGAGGTGAGAGACTTCTCCAACGTTGTTCGTCTGGTTGAGCAGATGGCCGCGGCGCTCGACTACGCGCACGCCCGAGAGATCGTTCACCGCGACATCAAGCCCGCCAACATCCTCGTGACGCCCGAAGGGGACATCAAGGTCACCGACTTCGGGATTGCCCGCATTGCGTCGTCAACGATGACCCAGACCGGCACCGTGATGGGCACGCCAAGTTACATGTCGCCGGAGCAAGTGCGGGGCGAGACCATCGACGGCCGCTCTGATCAGTTTTCGTTGAGCGTGATCGCCTACGAACTCGTGACGGGGCGCAAGCCCTTCACCGGAGACAGCCTCACCGCGGTCATATTCAAGATCGTCTCCGAACAGCCGACCCGCCCACGCGAGATCAACGCGGAGTTGCCCGAGAATCTCGATGAGATCATCGCCAAAGGCTTGGCAAAGAGCGCTGAACAGCGGTTTGATACTTGCAGGGAGTTTGCGGAGGGTCTGTCGGAGTGTCTTACCGGCGTCGTCGTAAAACCCCCTGTCAATGCGACGCCTCTCAAGACGGCCCGCCAGCCTCCGCCGGCGACCATGATTGCGGAGTTACAGGAAACCGCGGCCGTGCGGCCAGGGAGCGGCATCAGCGCCGAAGAGGAAGAGACTGTTTTCGTCGACGCGTCGAGCTTGAAGCAGGACCAGGAGAAGACATCCGCCGCGTCGGCGCGGCAGCAGACCCTGCCGCCGCTCGGAACCAACGCCTTCGGAATAGAGGTGGCAGCGGATCAGGCAATTCCGAAGCAGAAAAATCGCTCCAGAGTATGGCTGGAATATATGCTCGCCGCGGTGCTCGGGGTCGCCATCACGGTGGTGGTGCTCGACCCTTCGATCGTCAATCAGACGATGGCGTTGCTGGGGCTATTTCAGACCGAGGATGGAATAGCCGGCATCGCGCCGCCGGATGAGGGGATCGGCTCCTCGCCGACCACAGCTCCCACGGATACCAGTATCGCTCCCGATGTAACCGGTTCGACTGCCGATCCGGCTTCGACGCCAGCCGTACCGCAGGCGAATGAGACCGTCGAGGCACCGCCACCAGCCGAACCAGCGACACGTGCGGCGACTCCTCCCGTGGTCGAACCCAAACCCAAGCCTCCTGCTGCCGCGAAAAAGGTGCAGCCAAAGCCCGCTCCCACGCCGGCGGTGTTGGCAATGGTGTCATTCAGCAGCCAGCCGTCAGGAGCCAAGGTCGTAGTGGATAACGAGCCGCGATGGGCGTGTCTGGCGCCCTGTCAGTTAGAGTTGCCCGCCGGCGATCACACCGCCGTAGCGTCGATCGTCGGACACTTCCCGGCTCGCCGCTCCTTCCGCTCAGAGGGAACCGCCTTGGACGTGAGTTTCAAGCCGGACCCCATCGTTGGCACAGTCATGGTGTCGAGCACGCCCAGCGGGGCGGATATTTTTGTGGACGGCGTCAAGCAGGCCCGAAAGACGAACGCCTTCCTTAAGCTCACACCTGGTAGTCATGTCGTGCGTATCCAGAGCGGGGACATCACATCGGAAAAGACCGTCCAGGTCGAGGCGAATGGAACCGCGAATCTGCAGTTCACCGTCGGCACGCCGTAGTCTCCCGAAACCTTAGCCCCTCGGAAGACGACTAATAATTGTCGCCATGTGCGATAATATCCGAGACTGAAAGCAGTTCGCACGGAGCTGCCCGATTGTTTCTCGCGGAATCGAAGGAAGCCTTTTCGCGGCCACCGAATTCGCCGGCGATAGATTGAGCAGCCCGGATCGAGCCCTCAGCAGCGATCAGCAATTAGGAGTTTTGAAGTGAGAGAGCAAGGCACAGTTAAGTGGTTCAACGATGCAAAAGGTTTCGGATTCATCCAGCGCGCAAGCGGAGAGGATGTGTTCGTACATTTTTCGGCTATTCAAGGTGACGGATATCGCAGTCTCCAAGAGGGGTCGGAAGTCGAGTTTGACGTACAGCAGGGCCCGAAGGGCTTACAGGCCGTCAACGTACTGCCCCGGGGCGCCGAGTAGGGACGAGTCGGTCAGGGTTCTTCCCAAGTTTCGACCACCCCGTTCTTTTCGGTGATCAAGTTCAAGCCCTTCGAAGGATACGGCGGAGAAATCCGACTGTCCATTCGACTTACCATGCGACGAGGATTCGCAGGTCACGGACATTGTTGCCCGTTCGGCCGGTTGTGATGTCCTCCTCTAGCCGCTTGAAGTAGTGATACGAGTCGGACCGGCGCGTGTAGTCCTCAGGATTCATGCGTTGCCGGTGTCCTTGATCAAGTGTCACTCCATCCGCCACGGCTCCGGCCGCGGGCGAATTTCCATCAATCCCGTCGGTGCCGGCGCTCAGTATCGCTATGTTCTCGCCTGCGATCTTCGGAACGCAGGCGAGAACGAACGCTTGATTTCGGCCACCGTTTCCATCGCCGACCACGGGGCAGCTCAGTTCGCCCGCCGTGAGCAAGGCCACGGTCCGCCCGGGGTAGGCGTCGCGCATCGCTCGTAGTTTCGTCAACAAGTGGTCGACGGCTTTTTCAAGTGGCCAATCATCGACGGAGACGTCCGTCTCCACCACCCACCCTTGACTCTTCGCGCCCTGTGTGAGGCTCGCCAGTGCGTCACGGCTGTCGAGCAGGCAGAACCACGAATTGTTTCGAAATGATTCGTGATCGGGCTTCGGAGTTTCGGGAATTCGCTGGTCGTGGAAGAAACTTCGAATCGGTGCCGGAAGCCGCTCCAGGATTCCGAGCTCCTCGACAATCTCGCCCGCGTCCGCCACGGTCGATTCATCGGGCATTGTGGGTCCCGAGGCAACCGTCGAGGGCTTGTCGGGAGGGACGTCCGAAACATAAAACGTCGCTTGTTTCGCGGGAAAAGCCATGCCCGCGAGACGTCCGCCCTTAATCGCCGAGAAGTGCTTTCGCAGCACGTTCATCTGTACGATATCGGCGCCGCAAGTTACGAGGACACGGTAGAACTCACGCAAGTCTTCGAGCGAGATTTCGTCCGAGATCGGCTTTTCGCAAATCGCCGAGCCGCCGCCCGACAGCAAATAGACAACAAGGTGATGCGGTTTGAGGTCGCTCAATGCTTCGAGCGCAACCTCGGCCGCCCGCACGCTTTGAATGTCAGGATAGGGATGTCCGCCCTGATAACCCACGTAGTAGGGCAACCCCGCCGGCGGCTCTGAACTCACCGCGAGGCCTGTAACTATCCTTGGATGGACGATCTCCGAGAAGCTCCGCGCCATCGGGAAAGCCGCCTTTCCGATCGCAATGCCGATGATCTTCTTATAGGCATCGAGCGCGATCTCCTCGTCGCCGAAGCGCAGGACTCCGCCTTCGCAGGAGATCTTACGCGGTATGACCCGCTCGAGCGACAGGTCGCCGAGCGTCGTGAGAAACAGTTCACGCAGAGTCTGCTTCATGGGGCTAGCTTCATGCCGGTCATCTCTGGGTAGATACCGGCTATTCGAAAACCGCCGTATTGACAAGGTTCGGAGGCCGAGTGCCCGCCAGCGCCGTCACGCAGTTCTCCGCCGCCATGACGCACATCTTCGTTCGCGTATCGACCGAAGCACTGGCGATGTGGGGCGCCAGAACCACGTTATCCATATCGAGCAAACGCGGCTCAACTTGAGGCTCGCGCTCGAACACATCGAGCCCTGCGCCCGCGATTTCCCCCGCCGCAAGCGCATCGGCCAGAGCGGCTTCGTCGACCACGGGTCCGCGGGAGGTGTTGATCAGGATCGCGTTCTTCTTCATGCGCGCGAATTGCTCGGCGCCGAGCAGGTGACGTGTGGCGGCGAGCAGCGGCACGTGAACGCTGATGAAATCGGACTGCTCGAGCACGCTGTCGAACGGCAGGTACTCAAGCTGTAATTCCCGCTCAAGCTCGGGCGCCGCGCGCTGTACATCGCTGTAGATAGCGCGCATTTCGAAACCACGCGCCCGCCGTGCCAGCGTCTGGCCGATCCGCCCCATACCCAAAATGCCGAGCGTGGCGTGGTGAATGTCGTGGCCGGTCAGCAAATCGATGCGCCACTGCGTCCACTTGCCCACCCGTAGATACTTATCCGCCTCGACCAATCGCCGCGCCGTTGCCATCAACAAGGTGAACGCGAAATCCGCCGTCGTATCCGTCAGCACGTCCGGCGTATTCGTGACGACGATGCGCCGCTGGGTGGCTGCCGCGATGTCAATATTGTCATAGCCCACCGCGACGTTCGAGATGACTTTCAGGTCCGGCAGCGCGGCAATGACGTCAGCGCTAAACTTGTCAGTGAGCTGACTGACGACGGCTTGCTTGCCGGTGAGATGCTCCAATAACTGCTCGGCGCCGTAGCCGTCATCGGACTCGTGATACTCAGCGTCGACGTGCTGACGAAGATACTCGACCGCTGACGGATAGATTCTTTTGGTGACCAAGACGCGAGGTTTCATGGGAGACACATTGTCTCACAGCCTTTCGAAGGCTTACAATTGGGGACTTCGCAACGGGCCCGGCCCGAATGGCAGGAGCATCACTTATGGCTAAACTTGGGTTTCTTGGACTCGGACTCATGGGCGGCCCCATGGCCGTCAACCTTCTCAAGGCGGGACACGACGTGGCTGTCTGGAGCCACACTTCGACGAAAGCGAAAAAGCTCGCCGCCGAGTATAAGAACGCTCGCTATTGCGCGACGCCCAAAGCCGTCGGCAAATTCGCTGACTGTGTGTTTTTATGCGTTGGCGATTCCGCAATGTCGGAATCAGTGCTAACCGGCAAGAACGGCGTCGTCGAAGGCATCAGGCCCGGAGCGGTCGTGGCCGATTGCAGCACAATCGCTCCTACCGTGGCGCGGCGCATCGCGAAGGTCATCGAGAAGGCCAAGGCGAAGTATCTCGACGCGCCGTGTACAGGATCAACTCCCGGCGCGATCGGCGGAACGTTGACGTTCATGATCGGTGGCCAGAAAAAGGTCTTCGAGAGCGTTCGTGAAAATTTCCTGCCGATGGGACAAGCTCTCTTCTACTGCGGCTCGCAGGGCATGGGTCTGCACGCCAAGCTGTCGCAGAACCTCGTGCTTGCGAATATGATGCAGGGCTTCATTGAGGGGATGGTCCTCGCGACCAAGGCCGGCGTCAAGCCGGAACTGATGTTTGAGATCCTCAATGCCAGCGCCGCCAAAGCGGGCCTGATCAGCTTCAAGGCTCCGTACATATTCGCTCGGGACTTCAAAGCCGCTTTCCCTCTCAAATGGATGCACAAGGATATCGGCCTGATGCTCGATTCCGGCAACGAGATGAACGTCCCGCTTCCCGCTACCTCGCTTGTCCATGAACTCTTCGGCGCGAGTGTCGCCAAGGGGCACGGCGACGAAGACTTCTGCGCCGCGGTCAAATTGTTGGAAGAGTGGGCCGGCGTGGAAGTGAAGACGTAGGGGGAACCCCTCCCGGCGTTACTTCGCATTGCGCCGACATCGGCTGCGGTTGAACGTTACGGTTGCGTTGCGGCCTGCCGCGCCATTCCCGTACAATGACAGGACGTTGGCTGGGGGCGGCTACGCTCTTTTTTTCGTCCCTGGATATTCTAGCGGCAGCAGCTCCTATCTGAACTGCCCGAGACAGTGGATGACCCCTATGTCCAGTCAAAACTTGCAAGACGGCTTTCTCAACAATGCCCGCAAAGACAGACTCCCTGTTACGATCTACCTCACCAGTGGCGTGAAGCTCTCTGGACGCGTTAAGGGCTTCGACAAGTACTGCGTCGTTTTCGAGACGAACCACCAGGAGCAGTTGATCTTCAAACACGCCATCTCGACCGTCGTAACCTCGAAGCAGCCGCACTACGGTCCGAGTTCCCCTCGCGCTTCCGAGTCCCAACACGCGCCGCTGAGCCAGCGGCCTTCGTCAGAACAGTTGGAAGAGAAACCTGTGTTGGGCGTCGCGGAACCGGCTGCGAGCTCGGGCTGAAGCCCGGCGGCCCGCGACTCGAAACTCAATCCTGCTGCAAGGCGCGACTCCGCGACCTGTGCGGAAGGGCACGCGGCCTCCGAGACCCCTGCCTACAATGAAGCTTGTCACCCGAGGGTGAGCCATGACGGGCGAACATCTCACTAAGAGCGGCCGAGGCCGGTCCACACATGCCCTGCGGGAGAAGTGCATCCTCGCCGGATTGGCCCTGAAAGGGAAGCGTGACGAGCTGAGCCAAGCCGAGGCGCAAGAGCAGGTGGAGCAGTCTCTCGCCGAGTTGGCCGAGTTGGCGGGGAGCGCCGGCGCGGAGGTTGCCGGTGCGTATCTGCAGGTACGCGAGCGGCCTAATCCGGCCACTCTCATCGGGCGCGGCAAGGTGGATGAGATCCGTCTGGCGGTCGAGGAGTGCGGCGCGGACTTTGTTCTCTTCGGACACGAACTGAGCGGCACACAACTTCGCAATCTAGAGAAGCAGCTCGACTGCCGCGTTCTCGATCGAACACAGCTCATCCTCGATATCTTCGCCGGCCATGCCCGCTCGCGGGAAGGTCGCCTTCAGGTGGAGCTGGCGCAGCTTCAGTACCTGCTTCCGCGCTTGACGGGCCGAGGAACCGAGATGTCGCGGCTTGGCGGCGGCATCGGCACGCGCGGTCCCGGTGAGACGCAGCTAGAGACCGACAGGCGGCGCATCGGCCGACGCATCGCGAAGCTGGAAGAGGAACTCGAAAACGTCCGCGCGCACCGTGGCCGCCAGCGCAGCAAACGTGACGCGGTGCCGCTATCGACCGTGGCCCTTGTCGGTTACACCAATGCCGGCAAGTCGACACTCTTCAACGCCTTGACAGAAGGCAATGTGCTCACCGACGCCCGCATGTTCGCGACACTCGATCCTACGATCCGGGCGCTCGACCTGCCGTCTCGGCGGCGCGTCTTGCTGTCTGACACGGTGGGTTTCATCAGCCAATTGCCGGTGGGGCTGGTGCGCGCCTTTCGAGCAACGCTGGAGGAAGTCACCGAGGCGGACATGTGTTTGCACGTCGTCGATGCGTCGAGTGAGAACCGCTCGGAATACATCCGCGAGGTCAACAAGGTTCTCAAGGACCTCGACGCGCTCGATACGCCCCAGATTCTCGTGCTGAACAAGACGGATCGCATCCCAAGCAGCGAAGCCGGTCTGATTCACGCCGGCGAGACGAATGCGGGCGCGCACCTAGCTACGGTTGAACTATCGGCCCTCAAACGCACTGGGTTGGCCGCTCTCGTGGATGCGATCGACCGTCACCTGCCCGGAGACGAGCTTTCAACCGTGAGCTATCTATTCCGCCATGACGAAGGCGACAAGCTTTCGTTTCTCTACTCGCACGGCAGGATCATCGAGCGGGCCGACCGCGAGGATGGCTCAAAGGTCACCGCGGAGGCTCCGGCCTCGGTTCACAGCCGCTTAGTCTCCCACGCGGTGCGGTAGCGGAGTCGCGCGCAACGGCAGCGTTGCGAAGATCAATCGCCCGCTTGTTGAACCTGCCGTCCGCTCCAGCGCTTCACGACGAAGAAGACGGCAATGATGCCCGCCAGAACGAGCAGGCCGATCCAAGCGTTTTCAGTCAATATCGTCATCGTCTTGTCGCCGTAGCGTAGCGCTAAATACGCGATCCCGAAATATCGGACCGCGCGGGCGAAAGCGAGAACGGCGATGAAGCGCCAGACATGCATCTGGAAGACACCCGCCGCGATGACGAACAGCTTCATCGGCAGCGGCAGCGGCAACATGGTGGGGAAAAGCAGCACGAGCGCGTCCCACTTCTCGATTTGCGCGCGCATGTGCGCCACGCCTCTGTTCGAAACCTTGCGTTCGAGCATCAAACGCCCGCCGCGCCGCGCGATCACATACAGAACCAGTGAGCCCAGCACCGAACCCACGACGGCGAGAGCGGCTGCCAGGTAGGTGATATCCGGGGTAGCGATCGCTTGCGCCACGAGCAGCGCGTCCACGCCTTGCGGCATGGGTATCAGCGCGGAATCGGCGAAGGCGACGAAGAACACGCCCCACGGTCCCAGCGTCGCGGCCAATACGGAAAATCGCTCACCCAGTCCTCGTAACCAATTCATGTTGTCTCGCTTGGGAGAGCCTAAAGTACGTCAGGATACGGCCCGCGAGGCGAATGCGAAGTTCGCCGCTCCAGGAACGAATCAGTTCGTTTTGTCCTTCGAATAGCAGAGATCTTCCAAACCGCATTCAGCGCAACGGGGCTTGCGGGCCACGCACACTTTGCGTCCGTGATGAATGATCTGGTGCGAATAACCAATCCAGCGTTCCCGAGGCAGAATCTTTATGAGGTCCTGCTCGATCTTCTTCGGGTCTGTCTGTTTCGTCAGGTCGAGCCGGCCGGAGATGCGGAGTACGTGCGTGTCGACAACGACGCCGACGGCCTTCTTGAACCACACACCAAGCACAACGTTGGCCGTCTTGCGCGCCACGCCGGGCAGTTTCAACAGGTCGTCCATTTCATCGGGAACTTCACCGCCGTGATCCGCGAGAATCGCTTTGGCGGCGCCGATCAACGACTTCGCTTTGTTGCGGTAGAATCCCGTCGACTGAATCTCGCGTTCGAGCGCTTCCTTCGGCACGTTTGCCATATCGTGTACCGTGGGAAGCTTCTGAAACAGACCCGGCGTCACCATGTTCACCCGCACATCGGTACACTGCGCTGAAAGAATCGTCGCCGCCAGCAGTTGCCAGGCGGATTCGTGATGGAGCGCGCATTCGGCGTCCAGGTAGTCTTTGTCGAGACGCCGCAGAATCGTTGCGAGCCGCTGCTTCCGCTCTGCGGCGTTACGCGGTTTCAGCACCTTGGTCATACATCGATTGGTACGTCTCGCGCGGTAGTTGCGTCGCTGGAGGGCGTGTGAGGAACCGCACAGCGGCTCATGCTACAGTTGACGCAATCGCCGGGGGTTAAAGAGCGATCATAGCATGGTATCCACGAAGTCGCTCTTCATCAACCGCAGCCTGACACTCCCTATTCTCTCGCCGTCAGTCCCCGGGTCATTTCATTTCGACGACGACTACATCCTTGACGATCCCATCGTTCAGCCGTCATCCGGCTGCTGGGGGGTTCTTAGGCTGGAACACACGGGGCCGCCGGCATACGTGACATGTTGGTTTAACTATCAGCGCCGAGACGTTGATCCTGTGGGGTATTACCTCCATGATCCGGCCTCGACGCGCCACCGTACTGACTTACCGAGTTTTGTGAGAAGGAGAAGCTGAAAATGGAACGACGTGATTGGATGCAAGCTATGTTGGCGGGCGGCACCGGTCTGGCGGCGGCGAGCGCGGGCGCACAGACCGGCGTACACATGCCGGCAACCCATGCGGCCCAGGATTCGGAAGTCTACATCGAGCGCGATCAACCCGGGCGGCCACACGAAGGCAAGGTACTGGTGGCGATTCAGCCGCACAACGACGACATGCCGATCTACTACGCCGGCGCGGCGGCAAAGCTGATGAAGGAAGGCTACACGGGCTACCTCATTCGAACGACGAACGACGACCAGCCCGGTCCCGGCACTCCAGCCGATACGAACAAGGCGAATGAGATCGACAACTTCGAGGTTGGGAGGGTGATGGGCTTCAAGAAGGTCTACGACCTGGGTTATCGCAACCACCGCATGGACAACGTATCGATCGTCGAGGTGCGTGCGCGGTTGATCTTCCTATTTCGGCTACTGAAGGCGAATGCGATCATCAGCTACGACACGTGGGGGCACTACGACCGCAACCCGGATCATTGGATGACGGCGCGGGCGGTGGAATCGGCGCTATGGATGGCCGGCGGCGCGAAAGATTATCCCGAACACTTCGACGCCGGGCTCGAGCCGTCGCGAATTCGGGAGACGTACTACTATGCGCGCGGTCCGCAACTCGTGAACCGGATCGTCGATATCTCGTCGGTGATCGACATCAAGGCGAAGTCATTGCAGGTGTGCCAGACGCAGGGGCCGGGCGGGTCGCGAGGCTCACGGCTGAAGAACGAGTTGGCGGAGAAGGGAATGCGGCTACCGTTGCTGGGCGATGACGATGAGGCCGCCGACGTCAATTACATCAAAGAATTCGCGCTGGAACACAACCGAACCTTGGGCCGCAAATACGGCCTCGAGTGGGCTGAAAAGTATCACTACTGGGGACCCTCAGCGGTGGCCGCCGAAGGCGCGGGACGTGTTGACTCCTACGTGAAAGAAAAGGCCGTTCCCCTGTAGACTCATCCCGCCGTTGTGAGAACCGCCGTCAGTAAATCTCGTGGTAGTGATGCGCGTAAAGTTCTTCGCAGCGAGCCCGCAGGCTTGCATCCGTCGCGTAGTCGTCACCGAAACGGTCGGCGCTGAGAATGGAGGGATCGATCCATGGCGGGCGGCCGCTGACGATATCGGCCACCATGCGGCCGGCTCCGGGGGAACGGTCAATACCACCCACGCCGCAGGCGGAAAGCACGACGAGTCCGCGCAACCCGCCGGGCTCCGATACGATCAAGCGGCCATCAGGCGAGATCGTCGGTAAGCCGCGCCGTTCCTGGACCAACACGGCATCGGCAAGCGACGGAAAAAACTTCGTGGCAGCCGTGCGGAGTTGTTGATAGTAGACCGGGTCGGCCTCCAGTGAAGCCACCTCAAAGCCGGCATGAAACTCGTTCATGTCAAAGCTCAGCGGACGGTAACCGTAACCGCCGACGAGTAAGCCGCCGGCTTCATGCCGGACGTAGACTTGCGGCTCGGTGACACGAACAATCGGTTGCATCGCCAGCACACCGGGGAGCGGTGCCGTCACGAACGCTTGATGACGCACCGGCACTGTCCGCAGGTTCAGCCCGACCTGCTGGCCAAACTGCCGCGCCCACGCTCCCGCAGCCAAGACAACCGATTCGGCCGCGATCGTTCCCTCGCTGGTCTGAACACCCGTGACACGCCCACTGTCGATTCGCAAACCCGTTGCCTCGACTCGTGTTTCAATGGCCACGCCGCGGTCCTTTGCCGCCGCGGCATAGGCAACGGCAACGGACTTCGGCTCAACGTACCCGTCACGCGGAATCAGCAGGATAGTGCAACCCTCGGGCGGATCGAAGGTGGGTACGAGCTCACGCGCCTGAGCGGGCGACAGAAACTCGACATGATGCCCGAGTTCGCGTGCCGCCGCGTACCGCGCTTCGAGGTCTTTCTGAAACGGCTCGGTCAGGGCGACCCGCAGACTGCCGCATTGGCGAAAGTCGACGGCGTGGCCCGTGCGCTGCTTGAAGTTCTCGAAGAACTCGATGCAGTAGGTTCCGAACTTCAGTGCAAAACGATCGACGTTCAAGTAGCCGGTTTGGCCGGCGGCCTGCGGTGTCGTGGCGCTCGCGATCGGTCCGCGGTCGATCAGCAGGATCTCACCCTGACCGGCCTCCGCGAGATGAAACGCGGCGCTCGTGCCAAGCACGCCGCCGCCGATCACAACAACATTCGCTGACTTCGGTAACATCCTCTACTCCGTTCCAGATGACTTTAGGTAGTGCCAACACAGCAACAGCAGTATCGCCACAGCGGCGGCCAGCGACAAATAGTGTAGTGCCGTGAGCAGCGGTATTGGAATCATGTCGTCTCCTGCGGATCGCTGGGTTGGAAGAGGGGGGACAGGGGCAAGTGTCGCGTAAACGGCAGGGCCACCCCGAACGCCACCGACGCAGCCACGAAACCGAACAGCGCCGGCCCGATATCACCCGGCGCTCCCAGTCCGAAACGCCAGACAACCGTTGCGATACCGCCCACAATCATCGAGGTGACAACGGCATAAATGCGCGATCGATCATACCAAAACACCCCGACCAGGAAGGGCACAATCATCGTGGGAGCCCAGAAGTCGTACACGAACACCAGGATATCCGCGACATTATTGAAGAAGAATGCACACACGGCCGACGCGGCCCCCGCCAGCAAGGTCGTTGCCTTAGCCACCCGCAACAGTTGATGATCCGTTGCTTGTTTATTGATGTGCCGGCGGTAGGAATCCTCCATCACGACGGCGGCGAAGCACGACAAATTGCTGTCGGCCGAAGACATCACGGCGGCAATGATTGCCGCGATAATGATGCCGGCAAACGCCGGGTGGAAAGTCGAGCGGATCAGCGCCGGAAAGGCGACCTGGTAGGCGCGGTCGCGGGCGTCATCCTGGCTCATGGGCTGCCCCAGGGCCGTGGCCCTTTCCATGACCATCTCTTGCTCGGCAATCACCGCCGTTTGCACCCCGGGACTGATCTGAGCGGCCGTGCCGAGAACAAATGTCGCGATCGGCAGAAACAGCAATAAGAAAATTCCGGCCCCGGCGACACCCCAACGCGCATGTGAGCCGTCGCGTGCGATAAAGCAGCGCACCGTGTACGGCGGACAGAACGTTTCGCCAAGCAGGAACGCGAAGAACAGGCTCACCACCTTTGTCGCGGACCAATGAGTGGTGATGCCCGCCTGCCCGACGTTTGCCGCGGCCAGCATGGGCTCGAGTCCCCCGTGCTGCCATACCACCAGGGCCGCGCCCGTACCAATGCCGGCGACCAGGATGGCGAACTGCAGAACGTCAGTATTCACGACCGCCCGCATTCCGCCCACCGTCGCGTAGAGCACCGTAACAGCCGCACCGATCAGTAGCGCCGTGGAATAGGGGATACCTAAAACCGTGTTCGTCACGGTGCCCATCGCCGCCATCTGAGCCGTTAGCGCCCCCACGAGGAAGATGACACAGTTGACCACGGCTAGCTCACGGGCGAGCGGACCGAACTTCAAATGGAAGTAGTCACCAACCGTAATCAGGTTGAGCCCCCGCAGCTTCGGTGCCACGAAGAACCCGGTAAACATAAGCTGGAGGTGCCAGGCGCACGTCACCAAAGCGGCCGCGATTCCGACTTCGTAGACACGCGACACCATCCCAACCGATGCTCCGCCACCGACCATCGTCGCCGCCGTCGTCGCCAGCACGACCACCCACCCGACGCCGCGGCCGGCCAGCGTATAGTCGGCGGATGTTTGAATGCGCCGGGCGGATCGAAAGCCGATCCAAAGAAGCAGCACGAGATAGGCGGCCAACATCGAAAGTTCTAGAAAGCGATCGGCAGGCATGGAACGCAACCTCGATATTCTCGGCGCAAGTCTTCTGGCGTACTCGCCGCCAGCGAACAGATGATGGTAACAGCGCAGCCTGTCAATCGTCCGGTGTTTGTGACTTTCATCTGGTTGAGGACGCTGGGAGCGGTTTAGAATGTCTGCATCGATCGTTGAGTTTTGCCTATGATGGATGTCACCCAGGGGCCAGATTTTTACTCCTGCTGCGCTGCTGATGTTGGACCGCTCTCTTGCGGTCACGGCTCGGAATTGCAATGCTTCAAGACACACAGATCACGCTCTTGGGAGCCGGACGCCTCGGCGAAGCACTCCTTCGCGGGTTGCTGGATACGGGTGCGGTTAGCCGAACGCTCTTGCGGGCAAGCGTGGCGAGCACCGAGCGCGCTCAGTATTTGACGCAGCGTTACTCGATCGATACAGCCGCCGGCTCGAACGCCGCCGCCGTGTCCGGCGCGGACATCGTCATCATCGCCGTCAAGCCGGCCAAGGTCGGCTCGGTACTGCGGGAGATCCGCCCTGTCCTGCGCCCCTCTCAAGTGATCGTCTCGTTGGCGGCCGCCGTCCGGCTGCGGCTAATCGAAGCGCAGCTACAACCTTCGACGCCCATAGTACGCGCGATGCCGAATATCGCAATGGCCCTGCGGCAGAGCGCGACCGCCCTTTGCCCGAACGCGGCCGTCACAGACGAACAGCGTACTCTCGTTGCGAGCGTGTTTCGGCTTGTGGGAGAGGTGGCGTTTGTCGAGGAAGAGGCCATCGACGGCGTCACAGCGCTCGCCGGGAGTGGTCCAGCGCTGATCTTCTACCTGCTCGAAGCGCTGGCTGAGGGGGGGCGGCGCGCCGGCGTGTCCGGCCCTGTCGCGGACGCGCTGGCAAGGCAGACACTGCTGGGCGCGGCGCGGCTGGCGCTCGAAACAGAGGTGTCTCCAAGTGAGTGGATTGAGCAAGTGAAGACACCCGCTGGCACTACCATCGCGGGGTTGGAAGTCCTTGAGCGCGATGGCGTGCGGCAGGCCCTGATCGAGGCGGTTACGGCGGCGGCGCGGCGCGCGAGAGACATTGCCGATGAGTTAGAAGCGGAGTTAGAAACGGAGTTAGAAACGTAGCGAAATCTTGAAGCCGATTTGTGGCAAGCGGATTGCTACCATTAAGTACTTATAGCTTCGAAGAGGTTGACGCGAAATGCCGGAGCACCCCAGAAGTCAGTTATTTGAACGCGACCATCGCGGGCGGCGCGCCTTTCTGCGCCGTGGTTTGGTGGGGATGGGCGTTCTGGCGACGGGGTCCGTGCTGTCACGTTGTCGCGAGGCGAGTCCCGTCAGCGCGTCTCCCATTACCCCGGAGCGGCGCGAACTGCACATCGGGGACCGCATGGGCAAGTTGGGGCCGCTACGCCCAGCGGATGAGAACGGCGTACGCCTGCCGGAAGGGTTTTCGTCTCGCATCCTGGCTCGCTCCAGCGAAGAGCCCATCGCGGGTTGCGGCTACAGCTGGCACCCTGCTCCGGACGGCGCGGCCGTCTTCCCTACGTCTGACGGCTGGATCTATGTTTCGAACAGCGAGGTCGGGGGCAATGGCGGAGGCGTGGGCGCTTTGCGATTCAACTCCGAAGGAGCGGTGATCGATGCCTATTCGATCCTCAGCGGCACCACTGCGAACTGCGCCGGTGGACCCACTCCGTGGGGCACATGGCTCTCCTGCGAAGAGTATGACCAGGGGCGCGTCTGGGAGTGCGATCCGCTGGGTAAGAAGGCTGCGGTTGTGTGGCCCGCCATGGGCGTGTTCAAACACGAGGCGACCGCTGTCGACCCGCTGACCCACGATATTTATCTCACCGAGGATCGCGGCGACGGTCTGCTGTATCGCTTCCGTCCAAAGAACGCCGATCGCGATTTACCTGATCTCTCTAGCGGTGTGCTCGAAGCAGCGCAGGTCCTGGAGGGCGGGGAAGTCGTCTGGCACCACGTGAAGAACCCCGCCGGCTCCGTGCAGCCGACACGCATGCAAGTACCGAAGGCCACTATTTTCAGGGGCGGTGAAGGGGTTTGGATGCACGACCAGATCGTCTACTTCACCACCAAGGGCGACGAGCGTGTATGGGCGTATGACACAAAGCAATCCGTGATCGCTGTCATCTACGACCACGATCACCTATCGGGTGTCGAACTGAGCGGCGTCGATAACGTGACGGTTTCAGCCGGCGGTGATGTGCTGGTCGCCGAGGATGGCGGCGACAACCAGATCGTGGCCGTACTTCCGGGCGGCCGCACGTCGGTTGTACTGCAAGTCGTCGGGCACGACGGCTCTGAGATCGCGGGGCCTGTGTTTGACCCTACCGGAACGCGCTTGTATTTCAGTTCGCAACGCGGCGAGACCGGGCAGTCCGAGAACGGCGTGACCTTTGAGGTGAGCGGGCCGTTCGCCGGATGAGGGACAACACACCCATTGCCGGCATCGGCGGGCAGCCGCGAATCGACCATATCGGAATTGCAGTGGAATCGCTTGCGCAGGGTTTGAAACTCTATGCAGCGGATCTGGCCTGTGAGGCCGAGCCCCCCGTCGAGGTTCCCCAAGAGCAGGTGCGCGTTGTGATGATTCGGCTGGGTGAGAGCCGCATCGAGCTCCTGGAGCCTACCAGCGACGATTCGCCCATTGCGAAATTTATCGCTAAGCGTGGCGCAGGCCTACACCACTTGGCGATCAAGCTGAATGACTTGGATGCCGCCGTGGAGAGACTGCGGGCCTCGGGGCGACGGCTCGTCACCGATTCGATCCGTAGCGGGGGAGCGGGCGGCTATCGCTATATCTTCGTCCACCCCAAGTCGGCGGCCGGCGTGTTGCTCGAGTTGATCGAAGACTAGCTCACGGGGTGTCCCCTCATGCACCCCCAAGCGACGGAAACCTTCCAAACAGCGCGCTAAGCGTCTCCATCGGCGTGATGCCTGGCTGAGACGTTATTTAACCAACCGAACGCCGCGGGCGCCGGGCTCCACTTGAAGTGAAAAGCGGCGCCAGGGCCCAAGCTGGTAACGGCGCAGCCAGCCGATATGACGCGCGCTGACATCGTTCGGCGCGCGCAGGGCGGCCTTGTTTTCAGGCATCACGGCGCCAAACAGTTTGCGATAGCCGGCCCGCTGCAGATACTGCGCGACGAATAGACCCCTTTCGCGAGCGATCTGCTGCCCGCGGTAGCTGAGCCGCGTGAAGGCGTTATAGACGTAGACCTGATCGGGGTCGAGTTCGATCGAGCAATCGACGTATTCGATATAGGCATCCCCCGTCGCCGCCCAAACAGCCCCAACCACGCGCCCATCCTGCCAGGCGCTAAAGCAGAACTGCCCCTTCTGGAGGCGTCCAAGAATGTCTTCACGAATCCCCTCCGGGCGCGCATCAAGGTAGGCGTCAACGTCATCGCTTGTCAGGAGCCTCATCTCGATGTGGCCGGGCAATTTCATCTTCTGGATCTCCGGCGGCAGGTCGTGTTCCAGAATGACGAGCCGGCGGTAGCAGCACTCGCCCACAAGCTTGAACCAGAGGCTCGCGAGACCCTCTTTTCGCGCCACATCGATACAGCGCCTAAGTTTCTCGCCGAGGGTCCATTGCGGATGGACCGGCTTCTCGCTGCCAAGTTTTGTCATCTGAACTGAAGCGTGCCAGGGGACCGGAGTCCGATAAACCTCCAGGCGCGGCCCCTTGTGTGGCGGGATCAGTTGAGGCCCGCGAGCGTCGAAAGTTTCCCGATCATAGCCTAGTTGACGATTGGATGTGCAGCTCTCGGCGAATGCAGCCGCGGGTCGGCTGCGCACCCCAACGAAAGAGCGCGGCCGATGGTTTCGCCAGCGACCGCGCCCGGAATCGTTTCGAGTTACAAAAGCAACTAAATGTCGTAGTACAGCGAGAACTCATACGGGTGAGGCCGCTGCCGCATCTGGTCCACTTCCGCTGTGCGCTTGTAGTCGATGTAGGCTTCGATGAGTTCCTCGGTGAAGACATCGTTCTGGGTGAGGAAGTCGTGGTCTTTCTCAAGGGCGTCGAGAGCGCCGTCGAGTGAAGCGGGCAGCGACGGTACAGATGACAACTCTTCGGGAGACAGATCGTAGATATCCTTGTCGAGCGGCTCGCCGGGATGGATCTTGTTCTTGACTCCGTCGAGGCCGGCCATCAGCATCGCCGCGAACCCAAGGTACGGATTGCAGGCCGGGTCGGGCGAGCGGAACTCGATGCGCTTCGACTTCGGGCTTGCCGAATACATCGGGATGCGGACGGCCGCCGAGCGGTTGCGGCGCGAGTAGGCCAAGTTGACCGGCGCTTCGAAGCCCGGCACGAGACGCTTGTAGCTGTTCGTCGTCGGGTTGGTGATCGCAACGAGCGCGGTCGCGTGTTTGAGTAGGCCGCCAATGTAATGCAGGGCCATCTCACTCATCCCGGCATACTGATCGCCCGCGAAGAGCGGTACACCACCCTTCCAAATACTCTGATGGGTGTGCATGCCGCTGCCGTTGTCGTTCCAGAGCGGTTTCGGCATGAACGTCACGGTGTGGCCATGCTGGAAGGCCACGTTCCTGACGATCCATTTGTAGATCATCATGTTGTCGGCGGAGATGACCAGGGGCGCGAACTTCTGATCGATCTCGGCCTGTCCGCCGGTCGCCACTTCATGGTGGTGGGCCTCGATCGTGAGGCCACAGCGCTGCATGACCTGCACCATCTCAGTACGAAGATCCTGATGGTGGTCCGTTGGCGGGACGGGAAAGTAGCCTTCCTTGTAGCGCGGGCGGTAGCCAAGGTTGTCCCCAGCGCGGCCCGAATTCCAGCGGCCTTCCTCGGCGTCAATGTAGTAAAAACCCTGATTGGGGGTCTGGTCAAAGCGAACGCTATCGAAGATGAAGAACTCCGACTCAGCTCCGAAGAAAGCCTCATCGCCCACACCGAGATAGTGCAGGTAATTCTCAGCCTTCTTGGCAATCCAGCGCGGGTCCCGTTCGTAGTGCTGCTTCGTGATCGGATCGATGATATCGGCGATGAGGACCAGCGTTGGAACCTCGGTGAACGGGTCCATCATGGCCGTGTTCGGATCCGGCACGATCAGCATGTCGCTCTCGCTGATGGCCTTCCAGCCGCGGATGCTCGATCCGTCGAAGCCGAAACCTTCCTCGAAGGTATCCTCACTGAGCATCTCAATGGGGTAGGTTACGTGCTGCCACAGGCCGGGCAGGTCCGCAAAACGCACATCCAGCATCTTGGCGTCGTTCTCCTGCGCAAAGTGCAGTACTTCCGCCGGGGTTCTAATCGTGCTCATCAATTCCTCCAAATATGGCCCAGAGCAGGCTCCGAGAATCCCACATGCTAACACAGCGAATCGGCTCCAAAGCGGTGTGTATAGGACGCATAAAACTTTTGATCGGAAGGCTCAACGAACCTCCGCCACCCCGCGACGGAGCTCCCGTCCAGGGGCCGAGTGTGATGCCGTTCGCAAACCGCGTTTGGGGTTACCGGCTGCCACATGACATACTACTCAGTGTGTAATCGCGCGGCGGCGCGCGAGGAATGGACGCTTATGAAACGACCAATCACTCTTGTCTCTCTGCTTATCTTGACAGCCCCTTTTCTGTTCGGTCAGAGGCGTGTCGGGCCGACGATACATCCTCCGGAGCTGACCGCTCGCGGCATTCCCGCCGGCTCGGTGCGGCCGAAAGTGTTCGTACTCAACGGCGACGACGTCATACCTCAGATTGCCAATGGCGAGCTGGGCGGTGGCCAGATCTTCTTCACCGAATTCAGTATTCAAAACATTACCGACTCTCCGGCTGACTTTACGCTTGACTACTTCGGACCGAACGGCGATCCTTTAGCGCTGCCGGCCCTCGTGGACGTGAATCCGGATGTAACAGAGGACTTCATCGGTGTCGCCGATACCGTGCCGGCCAACGGTGTGCGGTTCTCGACCACTTGGCCGTTCGGCGCCGACGTGCGGCTCGGCTATGCCGTCGTTACGAGCAATCCCCCGGGCGCTGTCGTCGTCACGGCCCTCTACAACAATCTGGTTCCAGGCAGCCCCCTGTTTCAGGCCAGTATCCCGATGACGACCCGTAATCACGACCGACTGTTTTCCGTCTACAACAACCGCTTCGGTCAGCGCTCTTCTCTGGCGCTGGTGTCCCTGACGGAACAATTGGTGACGGTGAACGCGCGCGATACAAACGGCATCACGCGCTGTTCGTTCAACCGCATGATGGGCGCTGGGGATCACTTCCCGTTCCTGGTTCAGAACGAGTTACCTTGCACGATCGAGGCCCTCAAAGGAGGCAGTGGTCTGTCACCGGAGGGCACGATCGAGGTCGTTGGTCCCGAAGGAAGCCTCGCGGCAGTAGGCTTTGTTGCTCAGGATGAAGGTATTGGCGCGTTCACGACGATTCAGGTCGCCGGGCAAGTGCCGTAACTGATACCGAGCCTGAAAGGGTGGGCAATTACTGGCCGAGGAGCTGGCGCAGCGTCTTGACCAAATCGGTGCGGGCAATCTCTTGCTGGCCGAAGCGGCCCGCTTTCCATTCCTCGTGCGACCCGACGTCAGCGGCTTTTTCGCGGCCGACGATCATTTCTTTGACCGTGACGACACCGCGCTGGGCTTCGTCCGATCCCATGATCACGACATACGGTATATCGAGGCGGTCCGCGCGCTGGATCTGCTTACCCAGCCGTTTCGGTGCGCCAACGTGAATCTCGGTTCGAATGCCGGCCCGCCGCAGCTCGTACGTAATCGCAAGGTACTCCGACATCAGCCCGCCATCCATCGCCGTCACAAGGACTTGGGAAGTGGTCTTGGGCTGCTCGATGCGGCCCAATTCAATCAGCGCCGCCAGTAGCCGGTCAACGCCGATCGAGGCTCCTGTCGCCGGGATACTGCGTCCCGTAAAACGCTTCACCAGATCGTCGTAACGGCCCCCTGCGAAAACCGACCCGAACTGTGGCGCGTCCAGCAGGTTCGCTTCGAAGACAGGTCCGGTGTAATAGGCCAGTCCGCGCGCGATGGTCAGATCGACCGCAACTCGGTCGCTCCCATACCCGAGCGATTCCAGATGCGATGAAATGCGCTCAATGACGTCGATCTCTTCCTGCGCGTTCTCGACGTTTGCGAACAGCGCGCGCAGTTGCTTGAGGACCTCGCCGCGGCTAGCGCCTTTGATGCCCAGAAAGCGCTCGATCTTTTCAACCTGATCGGAACTCAGTCCGAGCCCAGCAATCGGTGCGCCGGATTCATCCCTGTAGCCGGTCGTGAGTTCCAGCTTGACTTTGTCGAGCCCGATTTTGTCGAGCTTGTCCAGTATCCGGAACACCGCCGGACCGCCATCGTGCGCGATACCCGCGTAGTCAAGCACCAGATTCAGGATGCGGCGGCTCGAGAAGCGAACGATGTAAGGGCCGACCTTCAGCGCGTCCAACGTATCGCACATCGCCGCCAGGATTTCCGTATCCGCGACGTCCGACTCGGCGCCCACCGAATCGAGGTCGAACTGCGTGAATTGGCGATAGCGGCCAGGCTCGGGCTTATCAGCGCGCCACACCGACGACACCTGGTAGCGCCGAAACGGAAACACCATGTCGGGGTACTGCGACACGACGCGCGAAAGCGGCACCGTGAGGTCGAAGCGCAGGCCGAGAGCTTCACCCTCCGGATTCGTTACCTGGAAGATCTGCTGCTGGGCGTCCTCGCCGGCCGACCCCGACAAAACGTCGAGATACTCAATAGCCGGGGTGTCGAGCGGCGAGAAACCGTATAGCTCGTAAACGCCGCGGATCGTATCGATCATACGCTGCCGGGCCAGCATCGTATCGGGCAGCAGATCGCGCAATCCTCTCGATAAACGGGGTTCTACCATTTTGGTTTAAGGGTGGTTCGCCGGCCCAGGCCAGACCACCGAATCGCTCAGGTTAGCATTCCCGCCGTCGCGCCTACCTCACCCTCAGGTCACCGCCACGCGACCGGGACTTTCTTAGGATTCACGAAAATCCAGCAAACGCCCGCGAGCCAGTAGATCGCGGTAATCAAATAAAGGACTTGATTCCAGTCGCCGCCCGTGCGTTCGATATCACCAATCATGTAGCCGACCGCGATCGGCAGACAGAAGCCGCCGATCGTGCCGCCCATATTCATCAGGGCCATGGCGAGGGCTGTCTGGCGCCCTCCCAGATCCATCGTGGCGGCCCACCCGGCGGGCCCGCCAAGGCCTGAGAAGAAGGCGCCCAGCGCGATCGCCGCCACGAGCCAGTTGGGGTCGTGCGTCCAGGAGGCCATCAAGCACAGCAGTCCCGACAAGCCCATCGTCACGATCGCCACTCCGCAACGGCTGATGAACTTGCTGCCTGTCTTTACCAGCAGCCAGTCAATGAGCACACCGCCGGCCAGAGCGCCAACCACAACTCCCACCAAAGGGGAACTCGATAGCCAGCCGGCGCTTTCGCGCGTGACGCCGTAGCCCTTTTCGAGAAACGCAGGCAACCAGGTCACGAACATCTGGTACGCGGCGGCACGAAAGGCCGACTGCGCGCAAAGCGCCCATAGGCTGAGCGAAGAACCCGCATCCGCGAAATGACTCCTGAGGCTGACCAGTCCCGCGGCCGGTTTGCTCGGCACCTGCGCTTCGCCCGATACTTCCGTCTTGTCCGGCCCCTGCGCTTGGTCCCCGCGAATCAGCGCCAGTTCAGCGGCGTTTACCCAGGGATGCTCTTCGGGCCGAGTTCGAAACAGGATATAGAACGCCGCCGCCCACACCAAACTAACCGCCGCCATGATGACGAACGTCATGCGCCACGTGAACGACTCCAGCAGGACGGCGGTCAGCACGACGGTCAGCGCACCGCCGACGGACATCGCCGACGCGTTGGCGGCGCTCGCGAGTCCGCGTTGCGGCAGCGGGAACCAATCCTTGACAGCCTGCGCCGAGTTGGGAACGAGACCCGCCTGCATGGCGCCAACGCCGATACGGGCGGAAATCAGCCCCCAGAACGACGACATACCCGCGAACCATACCGCGCACAACGACCACCCCACACACAGAACGGGCAGGGCAAAGCGGGTTCCGAAACGCGTCCCTAACCAGGCGGTGGGAATCTGGAACACGAAATAGCCGATTGACATCACGCTCAGCACATAGCCCATCTGCTCGTTGCTCAGCCCGGTCTCGGCTTGGATCGTGGTGGCGGCCGGAGCGATGGCATGGCGCGTTAGATAAGCGGTGGCCGAAGCGAGCGCGACCAGCAGCATCATGAGATAGCGCGCTCGTGTGGGCGACTCGGATGCCGTGGCGGGGGTCAACGGTGTCAGCTCATTGCAAGGCGCGAGCGGACAATGGTATCACGGGCGCAAACCGGGAGTTGATCGCATCCTTCGGTACGTGTCTCCTCCGGTGCCTTTGTGGATAGTCCGTCGATTTGATGGGGATTGGGCTGGGGGAGTCGAACGCTATTGAAGTAGCGACTGTAAGCGTTGTGGCCACGCCCAAAGCCCCTAGCCATCGCTCTGGCACGACCACCGCATGGACGTGATTCGGCATCAGGCAATAGCCCCAAATGCGAAGCTCATAACGGGCAGCCTGTTCGGCGAGTCATGCCAGATAGCTGCGTCGCTGGCTGTCGGAACAGAAGACCCGTTGGCGGTTGTTCCTCCGCTGCGTGACGTGCTGCGGTGCGCCGACCGCCATCACGCGAGCAATGCGCGGCAGATCGATAGCTTGCCACGACGCGCTTCACCTTGTCAAAATTGTGCCTGTCCCATTTTCCCCAACCTCGAGCTTGAGAGCTTGAGGGCAGGAAACTGGTCCTGCTCATTGTTGCTTACTATCAACGTCTCCTCTGATAGGCTGATCGGCAGTAGCAACGCGAGGCGACCAGCATGGCCCCAGTGACATTAACCGAAGAGGAGCAGGCGCTCCTAGATCAGATCGAATTCACCGAGCCTCCGAGGTCTCGCGAGGCCGGTGCGGTACAAAGATCCGGTGAAGCGGCTTGCCGGCTCATGCACTCGTTGTTGAGCCGAGAGGCGATTCCGCCGGTACGTCTCGACTTCTTCACCAATCCCGACCTACACGGGGGCATTTCGCCAAAGATGCATTTTGGGCGAAAGGGTAAGACCGGTGATGAGATTTTCCGTGACGGCAACTTCCTCAAGTATCTGCACTACTTCCTCTACGGCCCCAAACTACCGTCAGCCGTCATAGAGGCATTTCAGAAGGCGATCGTTGAATGCGGCGATGTCACATCGGGAGACCTACCGGAGCTGTGGCGGTTGGCGAAAGACTTGACTCGATCCCATGGGCTAGATTCGAAACAGTCAAAGGAGGTGGAGTTCTACAAGCTTTCTCTCGAATCTGGTCTGGACGAGTCCGATGCTCGTTCGATACGAGAGGCAGTGAGGAAAGTTGGGTGAAAACGCGCCTCCTGTTTCTTGTACTGCTCGTCGCGCAGCACTGCTGGGGCCTGACCACCCTTGTCGCTCACGCCTCCAATGGTGTTGTCTTCATAGGTGCCGATAGCAAGGAGACACTCTCAGGAACTGATCGTGCATCTGCCCGCCTGGTTTGCAAGATCCAGCGCAGCGGCAACTTTGTGCAGGCAGCATCTGGACTGGCCTACTCCAGGGGAGTGGGATGGGACGTGTCAAGTCTATTTGTTGGGGCCGCTCGGGAGGCTCAAAATCTCAGTGACTTTATTGGTGTCTATGTTGCGAATCTGAAGTACGGCTTGCCCCGTGCGGCCGAATCCGTGAGAAAGAATGATCCGGCCATGTATGAGCGACTTACTGAGCCGGGGAAGTATATTTTACAGACTGTTGTCGCAACGACTTCCCCACGTGGCGCGCAGGGGGTGTTGTTGAGCTTCTGGCTGACAGAGGACAACGTGCTCGGAGGGGCGCCCAATCTGCTTGAACTGAATGAGTATGTGGCGGTCGGAACGTTCGTCGAAGCGTTCGTGAAAAAGAACGCTGTCAGCTTCGATCAGGATCCCGAAGCGGCGATTCGGCGAATCATTGAAAACGAGATCAAGTTGAATACTTCGGAAGTCGGACCGCCCATCGATATCGTGCGCCTCGACTCACAAGGCGTGCATTGGCTTGAACACAAGCCCCAATGCGGGGAGTCGAGGGAGGCAGCAGCACAACACAAGTTGGACACGCCGTTTCTGAGATCGGCGGCGAACTCTATTTCCCAGGTTGAACCGTGCCTAGCCCGCCCCCGCCGGTTTCCACTCGACCCACTGCCCGCCGCTTCCCACCATTCTTCGCCCATGCAGACGATCCCAAAGCGCGGCCACCGAGCCCAGAGCGCCAGCGACGGGTTGGGCACACCGCCCTTACAGGGCCGCCCTGCCGGTCTACCGAACCCACATGCGCCCAACTCTCTTGTGCCGCACGGCATGCCGTGCCAGGCGGGCTACTGCCCGCCGGGTCGGGATCGACGCGTCATCATGCGTGGAGCGGTCGTTGTCTTCGTTCGTCACTTTCGCGGCCGCAACAAGTTGCCGGGTCCACTAGCATTTTCCAATCCAAGAATGATCCTGAAATGCGGTAGGTCGAGGCCGGGGACGAAATAGGGTGTGG
>JAQBUE010000166.1 GCA_027624045.1 Acidobacteriota bacterium | reverse complement strand
CCTTGCATCCGGACTGCGGATTAGAGTACCCTGACTGTGCCGGGATGGCCAAAACGGAAATCCTGGCTTGACCGCTTTGGGCCGCAGCCCAGGGTATGAGTGTGAAACACAGAGTTGCTGCTACGGCTAGGCGTCGCATTCAATTGATTCCTCGTTATCTAGTACGAACCGTATGACCGAGCGGTTTCACGGGGAGGCAGGCAGGTATGTGATCGCATTCGCCGGGGATGACCGTGAGCGACGACACGGGGCGACGACACGGGGATATTGACTTTCGCGTCTCGCGAGAGTTAGTGTGACCGCGAGACTTCCTTGGGACAGACCTCGGAACGGCTCACCGCGAGCGAGGAAATATGCGAATCGTCGTTACAGGCGCTACGGGTTTTGTGGGATCTCGTCTCTCAGAGAAGCTCAAGCAGGAAGGACACAGCGTCGTCGCGCTCACTCGAAATGCCGCAAGCGCCCAGCGAAAAGTAGCAGCGCTGGATGCCGCGTACGACTGGGACCCGATGTCCGAGATGCCACCGGCCGAAGCCTTCACGGGGGCGGATGCGGTAGTGCATCTGGCGGGCGAAACGGTTGTGGGCAGATGGACGGCGGCGAAGCGGGCGGCGATTCGCGATAGCCGCGTGCTCGGGACGCGCAACCTGGTAACGGGCCTCGGGAAGCTTACCGAGAAGCCTGCGATCTTGGTAGCGGCGAGCGCGATCGGCTTCTATGGGGATCGGGGAGATGAGGAACTGACGGAGGCCTCCGCGTCGGGCGATGATTTTCTGGCGGGCGTCTGCGGCGAGTGGGAAGCCGAGGCGGGCAAAGCCGCTGCGCTTGGGATGGCGGTGGCGCGGTTACGGACGGGTATCGTCCTGGGGCCGGGCGGAGGCGCGCTGGATGCGATGTTGACTCCGTTCAAGCTGGGGGCCGGCGGGCCGCTCGGTTCGGGGCGGCAGTGGTGGTCTTGGATCCACCGCGAAGATCTGTGCGGCTTGATTCGTCACTTGATCGAGCGAAAACAAGCGGGAGTTTTCAACGCGACGGCGCCGAGTCCGCTGCGGCAGAAAGACTTCGCGAAGGTGCTGGGCCGGGTGTTGGGGCGGCCGGCGTTCATGCCCACCCCGGCGTTCGCGCTGAAGATTGTGCTGGGCGGATTCGCGAGTGAATTACTTTCGAGCAAGAGGGTTTTGCCCAAGGCGACGCAGGCCACCGGATTTGAATATCAGTTTTCGGACCTAGAGGCGACACTGCGGCAAGCGCTCGGCCGCTGAGCCGAATGAAACCCACGCGCGGCGTGGGTCGTGTCAGCCGTGCCTCGCGATTGGAAACCCGGAACGCAAGCGACGGGCTGGGCCTGTGGTGTCGCCGGGGCGGTGGCCGTGAGTAGATTATCGATCGTCCCCGGACACGGAGTGGGTGAGGCCATGATTGCCACGGGGAACCCATGAAGGTTTGGTCTATGATGTAGATTATGTCCGCTGGACGTGTGATGACGACTGACTTGGTCGGGCGGGTCGCGGCGCTGGAAGCCTCGGTGGAAAGCGTGATCCGGGGCAAACCGGAAGCCGTGCGACTGGCTGTGACGTGTCTGCTGGCGCGCGGGCATCTGTTGATTGAAGACGTCCCCGGCGTTGGTAAAACGACACTGGCCCACACGCTGGCGCGGAGCCTCGACAGCCAATTTCAGCGCATCCAGTTTACGAGCGACATGCTGCCAAGCGATGTTGTCGGCGTGACGATTTTCAACAGTAAGCGCGAGGATTTCGAGTTTAAGCCGGGGCCTGTCTTCACGAATTTCCTACTGGCGGATGAGATCAACCGCACGACTCCGAAGACGCAGTCGGCTTTGCTGGAGGCGATGAACGAGCGGCAGGTGACGATCGAGGGGCGGTCGTATGAGCTGCCGGACCCATTCATGGTGATTGCGACGCAGAATCCAGTTGAGTATCACGGCACGTATCCACTGCCGGAATCGCAGCTCGACCGGTTTCTGCTGCGAATCGAAATGGGCTATCCGGATGCGACGAGCGAGCGCGAAATTCTGCGCAACCAGCGGCACGGTGTTGATCATCAAGGGCGTATGACGCCGGTGGCGAGCGGCGCCGATGTGATCGAAATGCAGCAGCAGGCCGAACAAGTGCGCGTCGAGGAGACGGTTGTCGATTACCTGATGGCGATTGTCGAGAGAACGCGGACCCACGAGCACTTGGCGCTGGGAGTGAGTCCGCGCGGCTCGATGGCGCTGTACCGCGCCGCCCAGGCTCTGGCAATGACCGAGGGATTGACGTTTGTGACTCCGGATCACATCAAGCGTCTGGTACTGCCGGTTTTCGGACATCGCGTCATGGCGAACGGTCGGCATACGCCGGGCGGCGGCCTCGCCTGGCGTTGCGCGCCCATCCTCGAAGAGATTCTTCATTCTGTCCCCGTCCCGATTTAAGGAGTTTGTTTGAGAACAGCTATCATCGGCCTGCCTCAGGTCGGCAAGACATCTTTGTTCACAATTCTTACAGGGCAGTCACAGGCCCGCTCGAGCCGCATGGGAGTGGCGGCCGTGCAGATGGGAATAACGAAAGTCCCCGACGAACGCCTGGACCGGTTGGCGGAAATTTTTGAGCCTCCCAAGGTGACGCACGCGACGGTCGAGTATGTCGACATGCCGGCCCTTTCGAAGGAAAGTTTGGCTGATGCCGGCTACGTCGGCGCCTTGCGAGTGGCGGACGCGTTTCTGCAAGTACTGCGGCTTTTCGAAGAAGAGACCGTGATGCACATCGAGGGCGCGCTCGACCCGAAACGTGACTGGCAGAACATCGAGATTGAACTGCTGTTGAATGACCTGGTGGTTGTTGAAAAACGCCTGGAGCGTGTCGAGAAGGATATGGCGCGGTTGAAGAATCCCGACCTTCCGAAGGAGCGCGATCTGCTCATCAAGTGCAAGGAGTTGTTGGAGGCGGACACGCCGCTGCGTGAGCTCGAACTCGACGCCGATGAACAAAAGCTACTGAAGGGATTTCAGTTTCTTTCCGCCAAACCGATGTTGCTGGTGCTGAATCTGGGTGAAGATCAGGCCGACAAGCTGGGCAAGATCGAACAGGAGTACGCGGCCGAGTGGTTGGGCGCGAAGCCGAACGTGGCCTTGACCGCGGTTTGCGGCAGCATCGAGGCGGAGATTGCCGAGCTGCCGCAAGAGGAAGCGCGTGAGTACATGGCGGGCTATGGACTGAAGCAGTCAGGACTTGAGCGCTTGATTCAGGCGACGTATTCACTGCTGGGCTTGATGTCGTTTCTGACGGCTGGTGAGACCGAAGTACGCGCCTGGACGATCTACAAAGAGACGAAGGCGGCGAAGGCGGCGGGTGCGATTCATACCGACTTCGAGAAGAAGTTCATTCGCGCGGAAGTGATTCAGTGGGAGAAGCTTGTCGAGCGCAAGGGGTACCCGGGCGCGCGTGACCACGGGGAGTTGCGGCTGGAGGGCAAGGAATACGTGGTCCAAGATGGGGATGTGCTGGTGATTCGGCACGGATAGGGTGAGGGCGGAGTTGTGTGAACTCGCGGAGTTTCCGTGCGGGCCGCCGCGGATTTGCCATAGTAGAATGAAAGGGCGCTTGTGGCGATGACCGTGATCGTACGTCACGAGGGAAGGGCTAGGGGCTGATGACAACCTATAAGCAAGCCGGCGTTCAGTTAGTTCAGGCCCGCGGCGAAGAGGGGCGCTTCGAATATCAGGGATTGTCGCTGCGGCTGGGAATCTTCAACGAAGACGAAGGTTGGTACATCGGCGTTCACATGTCATCGGGCAGGATGTGCGCGCGGCTCAGCCTAGAGCATGCCAGGACTCAGAAGGAGGCCAAGGACATGCTCAAGTACGGTTTTTTTGTGCGCACCGAGGAAGCTCCCGAGTTGCTGGAGCACATCCAGAAGATCGGTCTGCTCAATGTTCCCGCCCCCGCGGAAGTCAATAATCCGGTCTAGGCTTAATACTCTTCACTCTGGAAGATCGGGGTGCCGTGTGCCGGCAAGGGTGACACGCAGTAGCTCACCTGCTTGTCAAGAAGCGAGCCGGTTGTATCGCCCCGCTGGGGCTTGGTCGCACACGGGTATCCGATACCCAACGCTGAAGCGCTGGGCTTCCATCTTCGGCCCTTCCAGGGCCGCGGGCACGGCGTGCCGTGACCCCAACATTGCCTCTCGTAGTCGCGGGCATGGATCGAGAGGGTAACAGCTCTGTTGGTGCAGCGCCCGATTGGTCTATCGAAACTTCAGTCGATAACACGGAGAAAATGCGATGAGGCTTATCAGAACTCTCCCGTTGTTGCTGCTTGCCGCCGCGTGTTTGTTGGCGCAGAGATCATCAACCCCGAGGCCCGATGTAATCTTTGTGCCGACGCCACAGGCCATCGTTGACGAGATGCTCAAGCTGGCGCGTGTTGGACCCAATGATGTCGTCTACGACCTGGGTTGCGGCGATGGACGCATTGCGGTGTCGGCAGCAAAGCTGGGCGCAAGGGCCGTCGGCATCGACATCGATCCGGAGCGTATCGCCGAATCCAAGGATACGGCGCTGGCCGCCGGCGTGACGAGTCGAGTGACGTTCCGCAACGAGGACCTGTTCACGGCCGACATCTCCGAGGCCACGGTGGTGACGCTCTATCTGCTGCGTTCGCTGAACATCCGGCTGCGCCCGAAACTGCTCACCGAGCTCAAGCCGGGGACCCGTATCGTTTCCCACAACTTCAGCATGGGCGATGAATGGGAACCTGACAAACGCGTCACGATTGAGGAAAACTCGATTTACCTTTGGACGGTCCCCGCGGAATAGTGCTGGTTCGGCTGCCTGGGCGGGTGGGTCTCGGAGGTGGGCGCCGTCTGAATAGCCGGCTCTCCGTGACGCGTGGCGATCCCTCCGATGTAGAGTAGACAGAAGGACCTCGACAAGGGGCTTTTCAAACCAAATATGGCTGTAAAACTTACTAACTTCATCAACGGTCACTGGCAGGAGTCAGCGGCGAGCGAAGCGCTGGACGTGATCAACCCAGCGACCGGCGAGGCGCTGGCGGCTACTCCTCTTTGCGGCGCCTCGGAAGTTGCCGCCGCGGCCGACGCCGCTACCCAGGCCTATCCCGCGTGGCGCCGCACGCCGCCGAACGATCGCGCGCAGTTCCTTTACAAGCTGAAAGCCCTGCTGGAGCGCGACTTTGACGACATCGCACGCACCACCACGCTCGAATGCGGCAAGACCCTTGCTGAATCGAGGGGCGAGCTGCAGCGCGCTATCGAGAATGTCGAAGTTGCCTGCGGTGTGCCCATCCTGCTGCAGGGATATAACTCGGAGGACATCGCCCCTGGCATTGACGAACTCATGATTCGCCAACCGGTCGGAATCGCCGCCATCATCTGTCCGTTCAACTTCCCGGCGATGATCCCGATGTGGTTTCTGCCCTACGCGCTGGCCTGCGGCAATACCTGCATCGTGAAACCCTCGGAAAAAGTTCCGATGACGATGCAGGCGCTGTTCCGGCTGATTGAAGAGGCCGGCTTTCCGAAGGGCGTTGTCAACCTGGTGAACGGTTCGCGCGATGCCGTCGATGCGATTCTCGACCACCCGGCGATTCGCGCAGTGAGTTTTGTCGGCTCGACGCCGGTCGCGAGGTACGTGTATTCCCGCGCCACCGCGAACGGCAAACGCGCGCAATGCCAGGGCGGCGCGAAGAACCCGATCATCGTGTTGCCCGACGCCGATATCGAAATGACGGTCCGCATCGTGGCCGACAGCTCGTTCGGGTGCGCGGGCCAGCGCTGTCTGGCGAGTTCGGTGGCTATCCCCGTGGGCGACGCCGCACAGGAATTCAGTGCTGTCTTCGCCGAGGCCGCGCGCTCCCGTGTCGTCGGTAGCGGACTTGATGAGGGCGTCGAAATGGGCCCTGTCATCTCGCACGACAGCAAGGCGCGGATCGAGAGTCTCATTGCCAAGGCGGCCGCTGAGGGCGCCGAGATTCTGGTCGACGGCCGCTCACCCCGAATCTCTGGCTACGAAGCTGGCAGCTTTGTTGGTCCGACGGTACTGAGTGGCCTGCCGGCCGGGAGTGAAGTCGGGGCGACAGAGATCTTCGGCCCGGTGCTGACGATCCATCCGGTCGAAACGATCGACGACGCCATCGGGTACGTCAATCGCGCCGCCTACGGAAACATGGCCTGTTTGTTCACGTCGAGCGGAGCCGCCGCCCGCAAGTTCCGTTACGAGGCTGAGGTCGGCAACGTCGGAATCAATGTGGGTGTTGCCGCTCCGATGGCCTACTTCCCGTTCAGTGGATGGAAGGACAGCTTCTTTGGCGATTTGCACGCGCAAGGCCGCCACGGGATCGAGTTCTATACTCAAACCAAAGTTGTGGTCGAACGCTGGCCCGATCATTGGTCGCGGAAGTTTTGAGGATTGAGTGATTGACAGTGTTCTATGCGGTAGTGAAATGATTCGGACCCAGGTCGGCTTCGACGAGCACGAATACAGAGCAGCGAAGGAGGAAGCGAATCGGCTCGGTATTTCTATCGTCGAGTTCGTCCGCCGCACTGTACGCCAAAGTCTTTTCGTCAACAGTCAGAAACCGTGGATGAGTTACGCTGGTTTCGTCGAGTCGGGCGATTCCAACGCCGGTCAGTCGATTGATGCAGTGGTCTATCGCTCGAAGGAGAAACACTGATGAAGCTTTTCAGCGCTGTACTACTCGCCCTGGTCTGCGTCGCGAGCGGCTTTGCACAGGGCACGACAGCGGAGCCGGCGCCGACGATCGCCGATCTTTCCTACGGCCCGCATGCGGCGGACGTGCTGGATTTCTGGAAGGCCGAAGGTAGTGGGCCGCGCCCCTTGCTGGTCTACATCCACGGTGGCGGCTGGACGGGCGGAGACAAGAAGCAGCCCGCCAAGAATTTCATCCCGTTTCTGAAGAAGGGCATCTCGTATGCGGCGATCAATTATCGTTTGACGGGTGAGGCGCCGCTGCCGGCGCCGGTGCACGACGCGGCCCGGGCGATTCAATTCATCAAATCGAAAGCCGCCGAATGGAACATCGATAAGACGAGAATCGTTCTCACCGGTGGGAGTGCCGGAGCCTGCACGTCGATGTGGCTTCTGCTGCACGATGATCTGGCCGATCCCAAATCGTCTGACCCGGTACTGCGGGAATCGACGCGGGTGCGGGCGGCGGCGGTGCGCGCCGGGCAAACGTCAATTGATCCGAAAGTGATCGAGCCCTGGCTGGGACCCAACGTGCTGCAACACCGCATGATTAACATGGCGGTCGGCGAGAAAACAATCGAAGGCGCGCTGGCCAACTACGACAAGTACCACGATTTGTACGTGGAGTTCTCTCCCTACAACCATTTGACGGCCGACGATCCGCCGCTGTTGATGACCTACCAAAACAATATGACGCTGCCGTCAGAGAACGCCGGGCACGGTATCCATCACCCCGTTTACGGCGTCAAGATGAAAGAGAAGGCCGATCGCGCCGGACACGAAACCCATCTGCTGATCGAGGGCGTTTCAAAATCGACGAAGTATGCCAGTGAACAAGATTTCCTGCTGGCGATGCTGCTGGGCCGCTAAGGGCTCTTCTCAACGCCTGGCGATCTAAGCTCGCCGTAGTCCGGCCATTGTTTCGGTGGCCAAAACGGGCGAGACCTAAAACGAACCTGTACGATTCTCCCAGCGTGTGTGGAAGAATAGGTTGCTATGCGATCCGTTCTTGTTGCGATTGTGCTGGGACTTGCCGTTCTCGGGGCGTGCGCCCCGCGACTTCCCGACAGCGAGCCGCTTGAACCGGCCGAAGCGCTGAAGACCTTCGAGGTGCTGCCAGGCTTTCGGATTGAACTGGTGGCGGCCGAGCCTTTGGTCATGGACCCCGTCGAGATTGCGTTCGATGAGAACGGCGGTCTGTATGTAGCGGAGCTTCAGGACAATCCGGCGGACCCGCCCGCGGGCGAGCCGGCGCTGAGCCGTATCGTCTATCTCGAAGATAGCGACTGGGACGGCGCGCTCGATCGCCGTACCGTCTTCGCGGAGCACGTGCTTGCGCCCGAGGGGGTGCTGCCTTGGAAGGGCGGTGTGATCGTGACGGCCGCGCCGGACATCCTTTTTCTCAAGGACACGGATGGTGACGGGAAGGCGGATATCCGCGAGGTTCTCTACACGGGTTTTGCCATGGGCAATCCCGAAGGCCGGGTCAGCAACCCGCGCTTGGGACTCGATAACTGGATCTACGTCTTGAATGGCGGGAACCCCGGAGAGGTGCGGTCTCCCGATCGAGCTGACAGGCCGGCGGTTCAAGTGCGTGGCTGGGATTTTCGGTTTCAACCCGAACGCGGGCTCGAAGGCCTTGCTTCCGGTGATGGACAGTTTGGGTTGGGGATCGATGACTGGGGCAACCGCTACGTCTCGCAGAACACGTTACACATCAGGCAGGCGGTGATCCCGGCGCGGTATTTGCTGCGCAATCGGTTTCTTACCGTCAGCGGCGCCGATCAAGACATCTCCGGTCATGGCCGGCCATCGGCTCGGATTTTCCCCATCAGCCGGCCGCAGCAGTGGCGCATCGATCGAACCGAGGCCCGCCAGGAACGCTACGACGAAACACGGCCAGGCACGGTGGAACGGCTTGGCGGTTACTTCACGGCTTCTTGTGGCGCGACAGTCTATACCGGCGATGCTTTTCCGGTGGACTACCGCAACAACGTGTTCGTCAGTGACGCCAATGGGAACCTGGTACACCGCGATCTGATCACGCCCGATGTCTCGACCATGAAAGCCAGCCGTGAGCCGGCCGAACAAGACTTCGTCGCCTCGACGGATAACTGGTTTCGGCCCGTGAACTTCGCCAACGGTCCGGACGGAAACTTCTACATCGTCGACTACTATCGGCAGTATCTCGAACATCCCGAGTTTATCCCTGAAGCGGTGCAGGAAAAGTTGCGGATGGACTTTCGCAATGGGGACACACGGGGAAGGATCTATCGCGTCGTCCCGGATAACCCGGCAGCGCCGCCGCGCCCGAAGCCAACGCTCGGCGCGGCTTCAACGGCGGAACTCGTGGCGCTGCTCGACCATGAAAACGGCTGGCACCGCCGTACCGCGCACCGTCTGCTGTTCGAACGGCAGGACAAGGATGCGATTCCTCTGCTGAGGGATTTCGCGGCGCAAGCTGAAACACCGCAGGGGCGCATTCACGCCCTATGGACTCTGGAAGGGCTGTCGGCCCTCGATGCTTCGCTGGTGCGGGCGGCTTTGAAGGACGCCCATCCCGGAGTGAGGCAGAACGCACTGCAACTCGCTGAGCAGTTTCTGCCCGGACTCACAGCGGATGTGGTGACGCTCGCTGATGACGCGTCGACGCAGGCGCAGTTTCAATTGACTCTGACGCTTGGTGCGATCGCGGAGGATCAGAGGGCTGTGAAGGTCATGGCTCGTCTTGGCGCACGGTACGGCGACGACGAGTGGTTTCGATTGGCGCTGGCCAGCGCGCCGCCGCCGACCGCCATGTTGGTGCTCAGGACGATGCTGCGTGATGAGCGGGAGTTCTTTGAGTCGCCCTCAACTGATAAGGCGCATCTTCTGACCGAGTTGAGCCGTGTCGTCGGGGCTCGGCGTGACGTGCGCGATATCACGACATGGGTGCAGGCGGTGGCGTCGAACCCGCTGCTCTCGGAAGCGACATGGCGAGCCGCGTCTCTGAACGGTCTCGCCGAGGGACTCAAGCTTGAGGGCCGCATCGGGCGTGTGGCGGCTCCGATCGAGAAACCGCTCGTGGCGATCCTGCGGGACCCGGATGAATCCGTGCGGGACGCGGCTATCGAGGTCGCCCAATATTTTGAACTGCGCGCCTTGATTGAGAAAGCCCTCACCGAAGCGCTGGACGAGACGCTCGCCGCCGCTGACCGTATCTCCGCGCTTCGCATGTTGCGGGGGGCGTCGTTCACAGCGGTGGAACCGGTTGTGCGGTCGATTCTGACGTCGCTGAGTTCGCAGGAATTGCAGCAGACCGCGGCGCGTACGGCAGCGTCGTTCAGCGACAGCGGAGTTGGCAAAACCCTGCTGGCCGGATGGCGGGGTTACGGCCCCGAGGTGCGCACGACGGTGGTGGAGGCTTTGCTCGTCCGGCCCTCGCATGTCGAGACACTCTTGAATGCCGTTGAGGCGGGGCAGGTTGAAATGGGCGCGCTTGACGCTGTTACACGCATCAAGCTGACACAGTACCCTGATGACGACATCCAGAGCAGATCCAGACAGCTTTTCGAAACGGAGGAATCGAGCCGCGCGGCCGTACTCGCCGACTACCAAGACGTGATCGCTCTTTCCGGCGATCCCGTCCGCGGCCATGCGGTCTTCGATCGCGAGTGCGCCAAGTGTCACATGCCGCGGGGCGAACGAAGCCGAGTCGGCCCCAACCTGTCGGGCGTCAACAACCGTAACAAGGAAACGTTGCTCAGTCACATCCTGGAACCGAGTGCGGCGATCGAATCGCGCTATACAAACTACATCCTGGTCACTAAGGATGGCTACGTTCACGATGGCCTGCTGGCCGGTGAGGCTCCCGGCAGCGTGACGCTGAAAGGCGAACGGGAAGACGTTACGGTCCTGCGGCAAAACATCGAGGAACTACGCGCCTCCACCGTCTCACTGATGCCCGATGGCCTGGAAGAGACGATGACGCGGCAGGAGTTAGCCGACATCATCGCCTACCTGCGCGCCGGCCTATGATCTTGCAACGATCCACATAACTATGGCGGGGCGATGTGGTCGTGCTGTGTGCGGGATGGGAAATCGGTTGACGGCCGCGATCACTGTGCCGCTGACCGTCAAGAATATCGTCTCCTGAACACCGTCTCCTGGCCGATCGCGGAGAGTATAGGGGCAAATTCACTTCTTGCACGTACAAAGACCGTTTTCAAGGTCTCGACTACGCGGAGCGAATGCGAATCAAGGCGCCCGCGAACTCTCTAACTCTGATAGCGGTTCGCGGGAGATGACGGCGCTGCGCTGATATCCGACCTCGACACCGGCAGGCCGATTGGCGCCGCCGGCCGGGGCTTGCCGCTCGAACGAGTCTGCGTGGGAGAAATTGTGGCGAGCGCATCAGGATCGCCCGGATTCCGCGGTCAGCGTCTGGATGTATCTTTTTCTGAAAAGAGCCAGAAGTTTCACATCTAGCGGGGTGTAATGTGGTACAAGGTAAGCAGGGTTTTTTCTCACTGGCAGGGTCAGGGCATTTTGGTTCTCGCCGGTGCAGTTCCACAAAGGACGAAAGTGATGATGAAGCATATCTCTAGAGTTGTCCTTCTGGGCGGCCTTGCGTGCATTCTCGCGACCGCCCCCCTGGCCGTAGGCCAGGTCGCCTCCCGTATGACCGGAACCGTGCAGGATCAGACCGGCGCGGTCATCCCCGGTGTCAGTGTCACGCTGACGGAAGTCAACAAGAACGTCAGCCAAACTACAACCTCTAACAGCCTGTGGCAGAATACCCTGTTTTCAGGCGGCGAGAAGCAGCGGGGTGGCCAGCGGCGCGCC
>JAQBUE010000008.1 GCA_027624045.1 Acidobacteriota bacterium | reverse complement strand
CACACCCTATTTCGTCCCCGGCCTCGACCTACCGCATTTCAGGATCATTCTTGGATTGGAAAATGCTTATGTGCAATGTAGCTTTAGTACCAACATTCGGTAGGGCAACGGCCGTAGGGCCAACTTTGACCTACCCGTACCATTGCCGACAGTACTAAAGTCATACAACGTTCATTACTTGCTTGCGTCCAGCGCTCCGCGCTCCCGATCCTAGCGACGCTCTGGGGACTTCTGCTGGTCGGAGGAGAGGTTTTCGAACAGAAAGACCCCTCCTTTCCCGGCCACCACTACGTCGCGATCACCGTCGCCGTCGAGGTCGACAACAGGGATCTGCATGCCTGCGCCGACTCGGCCTCCGTAGTGGATGATGTGGCGCACCCAGGAACCCGTCTCGGGTGGCGTCTGCTCGTACCAATACAGTCCGAGCACTTCGCGGCCACCTTTGTCGTGGCCGTTGTGCGCGAACAGGCGCTTGCCGCTGACGAGTTCCGGATGTCCATCGCCGGTCAGGTCCACCATTGTCATGGCGTGCGCCTGTGACCAGGCGTCGTCGATCAGGTGCTTGGTCCAGCGCTGAGCGGCGGACTTCGAGGATGCTTGTTCGAGCCAAAAAATCCCGTAGTCATGCGCCATGGACGTGACAATATCGTTGATGCCGTCCGCGTTCACATCATGTACGTAGAGGAAACCGGCGCGTTCCTCGGTATCGTACTCGGCGCGGTATTCCCAGGCGCCGATACGAGGGTCTTCGGGGGCTTTAAGCCAACCCTTCGGGGTGAGAATGTCGTTTCGTCCGTCTCCATCGACATCGCCTGCGCCGATACCATGGCCGAAGCTCTTCTCAGCGACTTGGTGCTTGACCCAGGAGTGGGAGCCTGGTTTCCCAATCACCTCATACCAGGCGGTTCCGTTCTCGGCCCCACCGAATTGGGGCAGCAGCTCGGACGCCCGACCATCGTTGTCGATATCCACGAGCAGCGCGAACTCCACAGGCGCTCCCGAGTCGATGACAGCTTCAGGCCAATCCCCACCCGGCTTCCCCGGGTTATGGAACCAGGTCATCTTGCGGCTCATGTAGCTGACACTGATCAAGTCGATGCGACCGTCGCCGTCGACGTCAAGAGGCAAGTCGCTGAAGTTGTCGATGTAATTGTTGATCGTGGGAAAGCTTCGGAAACGGTGCTTGCGCCACGAAGGCGCCTCGTACCAGTTTTCCCCAGACACGATGTCAAGACGCCCATCAGCATTGAGATCAGCGACGGCGCACGTTTCGTTGCTGCCGAGGTCGAGAACGTGTTTGCGAAACGGGATTTCGCCGGAAACCTGCGCGCCCAAAGGAATGCCGCCAACCCAAGCCATCACCAACGAGCCCATCACGGCGAAACCACGAAAGACGTGTTTATGCATGTCAAGGACTCCTTCCTATCGAGTGCGCGGGCCATGGGCGGTGTAACTCAGGACCCGGCCGGTGAACTCGCAAAGTAGCACGGAGCGGAGAGCTGAAGCTAGAATGAATCGCTCATGGCTTCGGGCTCGCCTGGCGCCCCGCCGTGAGTCGATCAGGGAGAGATTCGATGCAGCCACAGTTCATCCGCATCCGCAGCCGGGTCATTAACCTCGCGGCGGTGTCCTATTTTCGCTTCTACGAGGAATCCGACCGTATTGACATCCGGTTGCTAGGTCCATCCGCCGACGTCACTCTCACGATGAGCGTGGAGGGCGACGAGGCGGTGCCGGTCCGAGAGTTTATCCTTCAATCCGGATTGGTGAACGACCTGCGCCCGCCCGCCTAAACCGCTTCAAAGGCTTGCGGTACCGACGAGTGCGATTCAACGAGACGGCACGCCAGACAATGATTGAGCCTGAAACCAGCCGGGGCCGTAGAGAGTTTCTCGCACTCGCCGCGGCGGCTCTTGGGTGCGGCAGGCGACCCGCGCCGGACAGCCAACTGCCTGCCTTTCTGGCCAATCACGCCACAACCCACTCTCGGAGCCCCCGCGGCGCCTGTCTTGAATGGTTCGAGCAAGCGGGCTTCGGGGTGTCGTTTCAGTACGGCGTGTACAGCCAAGCGGCGCCTGATCCATGGGTTCGCTCCAACAAGAGTATCTCCCCTACGGACTACGACAAGCTTCAGCAGAGCTTTACGGCTGAGGGTTTCGACGCGGCTGCGCTCGTGGCGCTTGCCCAAGAAGTTGGCGCTCAGTACGTGCGCTTTCCGGCGCGGCTGTGGGACGGATTCAGCTTGTTCCGTACGAACCAAACGTCGTTCACGAGTTTGAACGCGCCGGCCGGTCGCGACCTCGTCGGCGAGATGACCGAAGCGTGCAACCACGCGGGTATGGGGTTATTTCTTGAGTATGCGTACGGGCTTGATTGGCGGCACCCGTATTTCTATCCGGCCGACTCTGTCCAATTGGACTGGCCCGAGGCGCACTTGCCGAACGACGAGGGCGCTGTCCGGCGCTTTGAGCATGACGAGGATTTTATCGAGTACATCAAGTACGCACACGTGCAACTGAAGGAAATCCTCTATCGCTACGTGCCACTTGCGGGTATCGCGCTGACTCCTGTCATGGGCTTTTATGCCCGTCCGGAGCTATTCCCTCTCGTGACAGCGTACGAGATCATTCATGAGGCGCAGCCGCAGGTTTTGCTTTCATTCGAACAAGGGGCGAGCGGCAAGGAAGACTTCGTATCTTTGCGCGGCACGGCCGGGGCCGAGTCACGGGGAGGTGAAACGGCTGAGCAAGCTTGGCAGCTGAACGCGAGCAAGCCGGCCGAGCGGATCGCGATCAACGCTGGAAGTTTCGGCGGGAACCTCGTCTATGAAGTGCATCTGGAAGCCGATGGTTCCGTGCCGGAGGGGCTGCGGGATAGCCTTGCGAAGACTTAATTGACTTGCGCGAACCGCTTGCCCCGCAAGCGTGATTGCGGTACAACGAATGAACCCCTTGACGCGCCTCGGAGGCTTCGATGATTCGAGTCAGTGACTATTCACTAAACTACTCGCGGCAAATTGCCGACGGCAAGTTCACAATTTTCGATTTCCTTAAGCAGTGCCGCAAGTATGATCTGGAGGCGGCGAGTCTTCACGTCCGGAATCTGCCGTCCGTGTCGACGGGCTTTTTGAAGCAGGTCCGCCGGGCGTATCTCGACAACGGCTTATCGATGTCGATGTTTACCGTCTCCACGAATTTCGGCAATCCCAGCGATGGAGAGCGGGCGGAACTCGAAAAGGCCTACCAGGCGATTGAAGTCGGCATGTTCTTGGGGGCGCCGATTCTGCGTGTTTTCGCGGGGTCTCCGAAGAACGAAGCCGACCGCGAGGACGCTTTCAAGCGGGCGGTCGCCAGCCTGCGAACCGTTTGCGAGGAAGCCGCCGAGCAGGGAATGACGGTCGGCCTACAGAACCACAATCACGGGGCCCTTGCGCGAACGGGTGAAGAAACCCTGCGATTTATCCGCGAAGTAAACCACCGGAGTTTCACGATCCTGCTCGACACGGGGCAGTTCGCGGGCTCAGGAGGCGCCAGCGGCCCCGTGCCCGATGCTCTCAAGGGGACGGACTTCATGGAAAGCATCCGCATGTGCGCCCCCTTGGCGCGCCATGTTCGCACGAAGTTCTACAACCCGCGAGCGGATGGTTCCGAACCCTACATCGACTATCCCAAGGTGTTCGATATTCTGCGCGGCGTGCACTATGGCGGGATCCTTGATATCGTCTACGAGCCGAATGGTCATGGCGGCGACCCAATCGATCAGGCGATGCCGCGTATCGTGAAATACCTCAAGAGCCAGGTACAGTGCCAGGCGTAGACCGCCCGCCTGACGAGGAGCCGCCGCCGTTGCTGGGTTCGTGGCGGCGGGTGTACGTGGCTGTTCTGTTGCACTTGGCTTTTTGGATACTTGCCTTCTACCTGTTTACCGTTCGTTTTGATCTGCCCCGATGAGACCGGTTGATTGGATTGTTCTGGCTGTCTCGCTGGCCGGTATCATTGGCTACGGTCTGTACCGCGCGCGCGGCAGCACGACCGTCGAATCGTATCTGCTCGCTGGGCGGACAATGCGCTGGTGGGTGATCGGGCTCTCGATCATGGCCACGCAGGCCAGCGCCATCACCTTCATCGGCACCACCGGACAGGGCTATATCGACGGGCTGCGCTTCGTTCAGTTCTACTTTGGACTGCCGATCGCGATGGTCATTATCTCGGCGATCGTTGTCCCGCGATTTTTTCGCGCGAACGTCTACACGGCCTACGAGTATCTGGAAACGAAATTCGACTCGAAGACGCGCACCATGGCGAGCCTAATCTTCCTGATCCAACGCGGCCTGGGTGTGGGGCTGGCGCTCTATGCCCCCTCGGTCGTGCTCTCGGTCATCATGGGTTGGCCGGAACCGGTGACGATCGCGACGATGGGCGCGCTGGTCATCACGTACACCGTGATCGGCGGCATCAAGGCGGTGATGTGGACCGACGCCCAGCAGATGATTGTAATGTTGGCCGGGATTGTCGCCGCGTTTCTGGCGGCCGTGTGGGGCCTGCCGCCGGATATCTCGTTCTTCGACGCGATTCACTTGGCCGGGATCTCCGGAAAGATGCAGGCGGTTGACCTCGATTTCGATTGGCAAAACCGTTACAACCTGTGGTCGGGCCTGATCGGTGGTTCCTTCCTGGCGCTTTCCTACTTTGGCACGGACCAGTCCCAAGTCCAGCGCTACTTGACTGGCAAGTCGATCCTGCACATGCGGATCAGTTTGCTATTCAACGCCGTCGTCAAGGTTCCCCTGCAATTTGTGATTCTGCTCACGGGCGCGCTCGTGTTTTCATTCTTTGTATTCGTCGAGCCGCCGCTGCTTTTCAATCCGGTCGAAAGCGCGCGCATGGAGGCGCGGCAAGACACTCAGTACGCCGCCATCGAGAGCCGCTACCAGAGCGTTTGGGTGGAGCGAAGCGCGGCGGCGCGGCGAGCGACAGCCACGAGGTCCCGGAACGATGACGACGCCTTCGTGCGGGCGAACCAGGAACTCAGCACCGTCCGGCAGCAGGCAATTACCTTCGTTGAGAATAAGAACGACGGCGCCACGTATAACGATACGAACTATATCTTCCTGCGCTTCGTGCTCGGGTACCTGCCGGCCGGCTTGGTCGGACTTGTGATTGCGGCCGTGTTCGCCGCCGCGATGTCGACGATTTCAGCCGAACTCAATTCGCTCGCCACGGTTACGGTGATCGACCACTATCGGCGCTACATGGTCACGAACCGTACTGACGGCCACTATACACGGGTCGCTAAGATCTCAACGGCGTTCTGGGGTATCTACGCGACCGTCTTTGCGAGTTTCGGCGGCCAACTGGGTTCCCTGATCGAGGCGGTGAACATTGTCGGCTCGTTGTTCTACGGCTCGATGCTTGGCGTATTCGTGTTGGCGTTCGCCCCCTGGGGGGTTTCAGGCCGGGGCGCCTTCACGGGCATGCTGGCCGGGCTGGCCGCCGTCGCCTGGACGGCCTCGGCGACCGATATTTCATTTCTCTGGTTCAACCTGGTCGGCTGCATCGTTACTGTCATTGTCGGCTGCGTTGTTGGCCGGCCTAGACAAGCCTTGGCGTAGTCAACCCTCGATCCGGCGGAGGGCGAGTCAGCGTCAGGGCGCCGCGGCCTGTGCGTCGCGCACCGCGTCCGTATCGGAAGGTCGAACGAGGAACCTCCACCCGGGAAGGCGCGGAACTCTGATCTCGCGCGAGAACTCGGGCAGGTAGCGGGAAACGATCGGGGCATCCTGTGTCGCCAGTCCGATGTACCTAACTCTTGCCGGGATACTTTGGCGAAAATGTCCCTCGGTGACCGGGAATCCCGCTAGCTCGCGATCGAACATGCCGTAGGAGAAGTGATAGAGCTTCCCTTCCGCCATTAGGGTCGGCAGGGGATGCCAGGGGTAGTAAACCTCGCCCGGATGAGCCCTCGCGAAGTCGTAGGCTTGCTGCTGACAGTTATTGGAAAGACCCGCAAGCCCCTTCGTGACTTCACGGATTCTGGGGGGCAGGTGTGAAACGGCTAGAGAGATCGCGACCGCCAGAAGCAGCATCTTCGGTCCCACGGCGGTTTTAGCCTCCTCACCACCGGCTGGCTTCGTGGAAAGTTCAACCAAGCTCAATGTCGCCGCGGCCGAAACAAAGTAAGTGGCGTAGGCAAGAGCATTGGCCGCGCCACCGATCTTGACGCCGCCGATGATCGCGGCGGGCAAACCAGCCGCCCCCACCATGAGCAGGATCACCCATCGCTGCCGGAGTATCCCGGCGCGCAACTGCTCGCGTGCCGACTTCAGTCGAACGATTGACGACAATACGGAAAATGCGATCATGACGAGCGGCAGGGTCAGATCCGCCAGAAGGCGCTTGTACTGAGCAATCGCGCTGACAGCGAAATCCCAAGTGGATATGGAGACAGGCGCGTCCGACTGCCGCTGCTGAAAGTGACCGCTTGGCACGGTGAAGATGTTGAACACGAGATGGTCCCAGCCGAAGAAAAAAATCATACCGCCGGAAATAACGATGCCGGCCAGCGCCAGCCACCCCGCGAAGTAGCGCAGCACCGCCAAGCCGTGGTTGAGAAAAACATAGAGAAGCATTGCTGGGATCAAGAATGCCGCCGGCTGCTTCGCCCAGCAGGCCAATACGGCGAGGACGGCCGCCGCCGGCAGGATGAGCGGTCTTCGAGGATCGTAAAGGCAGAGAAGACCGCACGCGGCGGCGATCAAGCCAAGGGCGGGGGGGGGTCGGCATGAACCTCGAACCCCACCCAGATCGACGACATGCCGAGTGAGAGCAGGCAAAAGCAGAGCAGTCCAACAATCGAAGGGGCACGCGACCGTGTGTCGCGAACTAGCCCACCCAGATGCATCCAAGCGATCGGCCCGAAGAACAGAAACATCGAAATCAATGAACCGACGATGAGAGCACCCGTGGGGCTCGACGCCAGGGTGGCCGGCAAGTACGCGAGCGCCATCACGGGACCGTAAATCATCCCTATGATCGGGCCCGTCAAAGGGCCGTAGTAAAGCTCGTAACCGTGAGCAAGCGCGAGAGCCGGAGTCACGCGATTCCCCATCCAACCGCACCCGGATCCGGAGACCGCATTGCCGAACGGGCCGAGAAACTCGAAAGCAGTCAGGACGCACAACGGCGGCATCAATAGCGCCAAGAGCCGATCGAGCAGCGGCCACGACGCGAACCTCCGCGCTCGCCACGCGCCCCACAGCGTCGCGGCGGCGAAACTCAGGGCGAAAGTCAGCGCGACGGAGATTTCATTCATGAGGGCAAACTAGCGTGGGATGGCTCCGGTCTAACGAATCGAAATCGTGCCGACGGCGAGCCCCCGTGGTTTCTCATTTGCTGGGCAGGCTCCAGACAACGCCTTCTCAGCAGGGTACAACACAAGAGGACGGGGCGATTACACGCCTTTCGCTCCGAGTGAACTTGCGCGGATCGAGCATTAGGGAAAACCGATGGCGAAGGCCGGTTAACTCGAAGGCTGATTGTGGCTCGCGGGCTACCTGTTAGCCCAAAGCACTTTCGTTGCGGCGAATCGAAGCGCTGAAAACCTGGCTAAGCACCCAGCAAATCTCACGTCAGTTGCCCGCGACGACAGGCGCGATGATACGCGACGGGTACTGCTTAGTGTGGTAAATGGTGTTCTGGGCGATGACCGTTTCGGCGGACGGCTCGATCGTCATGGGCCCGCCGGTATTGGGATTGGGCTCATAGAACCCGGCTCCCGTGCTTCCTACTGTGACGCGGATGCGGTGGCCCGTGTTAAAGATTTGGCTGAGTGAGTGGATATCGAAGGCCAATTTGTAGGTGTTGCCGGGTTCCATGAAGACCTCGCGATCGAAGCCGTCACGGAAGCGTGCGCGCAGAATCTTATCCATGATCAGAATCGAGCGGCCGTCGGGATAGACATCGGTGAGGCGGACAATATAGTCGCAGTCTTTGACGCTGGTGGAGATGTAGAGTTCGGCCTTGACGCTGCCAGTCCATTCGACGGGTTCGGTGAGCGGCGCGGTGGTGAAGGTTTGGGTTTCCGGATGTTGCTCGTATTCGCGGGCGTCCTTCGCGCCGGAGAAGGCGCCGGCCTTTATGGGGGCCGGATTGGCGGGGTCGCTCACGTACTTCGTTGTCGCGTCAGCGGATGTCGGCTTGCCGAGATCGAGGCCGCCTTCCCCTTGCTCACTTGCGGGCGTCAGAAAGTACGAAGTTTCTTGAAACGGGATCGGCCAGTCATCGGCCGTACGCCATTCGTTGCCCGGAGCGCCCGGCTCGCCGACAGCGCCCATCACGTAGTAACGGACGGTGGGCTCACGGTCAACTCCGTTGTCGATGCCCTTGAGGTAGTGATCGAACCACTGCAGCATGTGCGCCTTGACGTCGAAAGTTGAGTTTTCGGGATACTCCAGTTCGCCGACCTTCGGGCTCTGTTTGTTGTAGCGGCCGTGCAGCCAGGGCCCCAGTAGGATTTTTTGCGCGCCACGTGAGTTCGGTCCGCCGTGATGTTGTCGGCCGACGAAACTATCGATCGAGCCGACGCTCATGTAGTCGTACCAGCTCCCGATGGTGAAGTTGGAGACGTTCATCTTGTCGAAATGGCGGGCGCAGTCTTCCTGCTGCCAATACTCGTCATAAGACGGGTGCTCGAAGGTTTCACGCAGCCACTGGTCGTTGTGCTCGGGTACGCGGCAAACATCCCTCATGCTTTTGAAGCGGCCTGGCTTGGTGGCTCCGCCGATGCGATAACCCTCGTGAAATAAGCTGAGTCCGGTGTCAACCATGTATTGCGTGACTAGATGCGGGGGCTGGGTGACGGCGAGGAAATTCTGGGCGAAGCCGCCCTGCGATGCGCCAAACGTTCCGATCTTGCCGTCGGACCAGGGCTGCTTTGCCAGCCACTCGACAGTGTCATAGCCATCCCGCAGTTCGCCCCACCCAAGGGCGCGGTAACCGTTCCAGGTTCCTTCCGAGAGATGTGCGCCGCGAAAGTGCTCGGCGCAGACCACGTAGCCGTGGGAGGCCAGCTCGGCCAGATCCTGCCGCGTGCGGTCAGCGCGCAGGTCAGCGTAGCGCTGCTCATAGAGTACGGGCCAGGGGCCGTCGCCCTCGGGGATGTACAGATAGGCCGAGAGGTTTACTCCGTCGCGCATCGGAATCATGATGTGCTGCTCGGTGACAGAGCCGAGATCGAGCGTATCGGTCTCGATGGGGGCAGGCGAGGAGCAGGCCGTCAGCGTGATGAGCGTGGTGAGAAGGAGCGCGGTGAGGGTTCGTTGAGCGGACATTGGTTGTAGTTACGGTGGACGGTAAGAGAGTAGCGGCCCCGGCATGAGACGCCGCCAAGTGCCTGTAAGACCTAGTCTAGGCGCACGGTCGACTCCATATGCAACCCGCGCGCCAAAAGAATTGACATTATTTCCCCGATGTGTGGGCCCGAGCTGCATCGCCCCCCAAGGGAAGTGGGCGCGGCGCGGGGTGTGGGATGTAGCCGCGAATGGGGCGTTTGTGAATCCGGTTTGGCGATAGACTGTGTTTTCAGTGCGCGACAGCGGGCACGACCAGGGAGAAGCATGTGCGTGATTCTATGAAACGACGATCATCGACGACAAACAGTTCGGCCGGCACGAGCCGGCGTGAGTGGCTGGCCGCGACGGCCGCGACGCCGTTACTGGGACTGGCGGGCTGTGCGCCCCCACCGCCGGCCGGCGCCGGGAGCGAATACTTTGAAAAACTCGGCGTCAAGCCGGTTGTCAACGCCTCGGGGTACCTGACGGCCTTGGGTGGCGCGCTGATGGCACCCGAAGTCGCCGATGCCGTGCGGGCGGCGGCCGATGTGTTCGTGCCTTTCTACGACCTTTACAAGAACGCGGGAGAGCATATCGCGAAGGTAATCGGCGTCGAGGCGGCGCTCGTGAGCGCCGGGGCGGCGAGCGCGGCAACGATCGCGGCGGCGGCTTGTATGACGGGGACCGATCGCGACAAAATCCATCAGCTTCCCGACACGACGGGAATGAAGGACGAGGTGATCATCCAGAAAAGCCACCGCCAAGGATACGATCACGCGCCACGGTCGTCCGGTGCGCGGCTTGTGGTTGTTGAGACGGAAGAGGAGTTCCGCGCCGCGTTCAATGAAAAGACGGCGATGGTGTATCACCTGGCGGCCGAGCGGCATTTCGGCAAGCGTGAGCCAGGCCTCGTACCGAGGCAAAAGGGCATCGCGATCGCGCACGAGCACGGCGTGCCGTTCTTTGTGGATGCGGCCGACGAAGCTCCGCCGAAAAGCACGCTTCGCTCTTACATCGACGAGGGAGCCGATCTGGTGTGCTTCAGCGGCGGCAAGGGCTTGCTGGGGCCGCAATCGACAGGCCTGCTGCTGGGCAGGAAAGACCTGATCGAAGCAGGCATGCTGAACCATATGCTCGACAGTGATTCGGTCGGCCGCGGCATGAAGGTCGACAAGGAGGGGATCGTCGGTATCGTCGCCGCTGTCGAGCGTTTCGTGAATCTCGATTGGGAAGCTCAGGAGAAGGAGTGGTGGGCGCGCCATGACCGCATTCGCGGCTATCTCAAAGACCTGCCGGGCGTCACAGCCGAGCCGCTTCCCGAGGACATCGAACCACCCCATGTGCCGCGAATCTACGTGGAATGGGACGAGGGGGCTTTAGGCCTCACGCAGGGAGACTTGGCGCGCAAGATGGGTGAGGGGACGCCGTCCATCGCCACGCTCAACAGCTTTCACGGGTTCACGCTGGTTTCAGCGACATTGCGTCCAGGCGAGGAAGAGATCGTCGGACAGCGCTTACAGGAGATCTTTCGCGAGGCGATAGCCGCAAAAGGTTGAGAGGCCCGTGCGGCCGGCCTAGGCGTCAATCTCCAGTATCTGAAGCGCGTCGCGGTGGATGATCCCCTCGATCACGTCATCGGGGATGCGCGGGTTGCCGCCCTTGGCGAATTGATTCAGGCCTCGGAGGCCTGCCATCGTTTCTCTCGCGGTCGTAACAGGCCAATCCGTTCCCAGCAAAATCTTGCCCGTTTGCCCCCAGCCCAGCGCAAGTTGCAACGCCTGGTACAGCTCAAAGGGCCGGTAAAAATTGGCCGACAGTTCGATATACACGTTGGGATGCTTGCGCGCCATCACGGTACACTCGCGCTGCCAAGGATGTCCGAAGTGAGCCATGATGATCTTCAAGCGCGGGAAAGCGTAAGCAACATCGTCGAACAGAAGCGGATTCGCCCACTTCAGCGGCACGTCTGGGGCCTGCGCCGTCGCCGTGTGGAAGATCAGTGGAATGCCCCATTCCTGAGCCTGGCTGTAGATGCGCGCTGCCTCCGCCGACATGGGGTCGAACTTCTGATAAATCGGACTGAGCTTGAACCCCTTCAGCCCGAGTTCCTTCACGCCCCGCTGAAACTCTTCCAGCGCTCCCGGTAGTGTGGGATTCACGGAGCCGAACGGCACTAGTTTCTCGGGCCACCTTTTGGCGAGCGCCGCCATTTCGTCATTTCCCTTCGTGCCGAGATCACGCGCGACGTGCAGAACGACGGCCTTATCGACGGCACCCATGTCGTACTGAAACTGCTCCCACGAGGCATTCATCTGGAAATCACCATCGGGACGCGAGCTGTTCCATGCCCTTTCCGAAAACTTCGCCTCAGGCGGTTTCGCATCTTGAAACCAGGGGTGGACGTGGATATCGATGATGCGGCCTTTCGGCGGACTCGGCGGCGTGTACGGCCGAAACTCGCGACCCTGCGGCGGACTCGCCGTCAGACGGCCCACTCCGGCTCGCCCCGCCAGCAGCCCAGCGCCGGCTTGCAGAAGCTTTCTCCTCGTCATCGATACCTCCGCGACAAACGTCTGGTGCCCGGGGTGGGACTCGAACCCACACGTCCTTGCGGACAGAGGATTTTAAGTCCTCTGCGTCTGCCGATTTCGCCACCCGGGCATTTCTTAGAATCGGGAACTTAGCACCATGCCGGGAACTTTGGTATCCCTCGCGGCTTCCGGCGCTTCTCATTGAAGCACGTCTGATCGACTGGTTCTGATCGATTTTCCGGCCGCGGGATCGAGCTTTCGGTGCAGGTAAACCGGTTGCGGGAACTTCGGCGCTTCTGATGGGGCCCTGTGTCCAGCGCGTGGACAGATTGTCTAGTTCGTAGACGGGCAGGACTATTTCCTCGCGCCGAAAACTGGTTGCATCATTGAACCTTCCGGTCTATGGTTAGTTTGGCGCGATAGTTGCATCCCTGTTTTCTTTCAACACAAGGAGGAATCACTCATGTCAATCGAAGCGGCGAAGGCCTTTACCGAGAAGGTCGAAAATGACGAGGAACTGCAAGCGAAGGTGTCCGAGGCTACCAGCGGCCGGCCGGAGGAGGGCCTCGCCAAGGTGATCGAAATCGGGTCGGGCGCGGGTTTCGAGTTCAATGGCGAGGAATTACGGACGGCGACAAGCGAACTGGGCGACGATGAACTGGATGCGGCAGCGGGTGGATACGAGTACAAGCTCGAACGTTGTTTGGTGAAGAGCTGGTCCATCGGCGGTTGATGCGGGTTGACGATCGGCCGGACGACACGTCCCTTCGCGGCGGCGGCGATCGAGCCAAAGAAAGGGCAAATAAAACGGGGCCGGCGGTTTGTTCCGCCGGCCCCAAGGTTGAGTCAAATAGCGAGGCGCCTTTCAACACTGCCTCGCTATCGACATTAGTTAAAAGAAGAACTTCAAGCCGAACTGCGTAATCCGCTCCCGCGTGCGAGTGCTTTGAATCTCGCCGTCTCGCCATCCCATCGCGTCCCTCTGCTTGGACTGAGCTTCACCCCGGGCGTTCGCTTCGGGCCGGATCTCGATCGATGGGAAGGCCGCCCGGCATACAGTCAGGCATAATGACCTGTGGCGATGCTAAAGGTGGGACTTACGGGAGGGCTGGCGACCGGCAAGAGCTACGTGTCGGTTCGGCTTGAAAAGTTGGGTTGCCATGTCATCCAAGCCGACCAGTTGGGACATGACGTCTTGCGGCGCGGCGGCGAAGCTTTCGAGGACGTACTCGCGGAGTTCGGCGCCGAGATTCTCGGAGAGGATAGAGAGATTGACCGTAAAGCTCTGGGGGCAATCGTGTTTCCGGCCCCCGCGAAGTTGGCGAAGTTGAGTTCACTGGTCCATCCGCATGTGTTCCGGCGTCAAGAGAAGTTTTTCCAAGAGGTGTTGCGCGCCGACCCGCGAGGGATCGCCGTCGTGGAGGCGGCTATCATGATTGAGAGCGGCAGCCACGAGCGTTATGACCGCTTGATCCTGGTGGTGTGTCCCGAAGAGCTACAGATTCGGCGTTTTGTCGAGCGGGGCGGAACGGAAACCGAAGCGCGCGACCGGCTCGCGCGCCAGTTGCCGCTCGATCAGAAGCGCAAGTTCGCACACTTCGTGATTGACACTTCCGAAACATTCCAGGAAACGGACAAGCAGGTACGCGACGTCTACGATCACTTGAAGCAGGAAGCCAAATGAACAGACGAGCGAGTTGGAGGCCGTTATGGCTGGCGGCATTGTTGGCGGGGGCGTTCGTGATTTGGACGACCTTTCCACACTGGCCACCGGGGGCTCCCAGTCCCGTGCAGGAACCGGCTCCGTTCTGGACAGAAGCCCAATCAAGCGGGCTGACTCAGGACGAGCTTTCGAACATCGAGATCTACAACCAGGCATCGAAAGCAACGGTTCACGTAACCAGTACCGTACTGATGCGCAACTGGTTATTCGAAGTGTATCCGAGCAGCGAAACGGGCTCTGGATTCCTGGTCGATGACGCCGGACGGATACTGACGAACTATCACGTCATCAAGGGCGGCGCGCAAATCAAGGTGGCGCTGCTCGAGGACGAGGCCAACTACGACGCGGAAGTTTTGGCCGTCGACGAGGCGAATGATCTGGCACTGATTCAGATCAAGCCGGCCGCGGAGATTCCCCATCTGACGCTGGGCGATTCCGAGAATTTGAAAGTCGGACAGAAAGTGCTGGCAATCGGAAACCCTTTTGGACTGGAAGGGACGCTGACAACAGGCGTGATTAGCTCGCTCGGACGAACGATCCGTGACGAAGAATCACTGCTCGAAGACATGATTCAGACCGATGCGGCCATCAACCCTGGCAACAGCGGCGGACCTTTGCTAGACAGCGCCGGGAACGTCATCGGCGTGAACACAGCGATCTACGGACCCGGCGGAAATATCGGGATCGGGTTCGCCATGCCGATCAGCCGAGCGAAGCCCCTGCTCAAGTACGTGCTGTCGGACGGCGCTTCGCGGCCCGCCGAACCGATTGGCTTCGAATCAGCTTTTCTGACAAAACGATTTTCGAGTGCTTTGAAGTTGCCTGACCAGCCGGCCTATTTGGTTGTGACCGTAGAGAGCGGGTCGGCGGCGGCGGCGGCCGGGCTTCGCGGCGCCACCCGGGAAGTGCAAGTCGGAAATTATCGCGTACCCTGGGGCGGGGATGTCATCATCGCGGTAGACGGACGCGCTGTTACCCATCGCCGCGTGTTGACCCAGGCGCTATCACTGAAGGCAGGTGGCGATACGGTAAAGCTGACGGTGATTCGTGATGGCAAGGAAATGGAAGCGCTCGTCAAGTTGCGTCCGGCTTCACGGGGAACTCGGTTGTAACGACGGCGGCACCGTTTCAGAGGGTGCCCTTAGACCTTTCCCGCCTTTCCCGAAACCGATGGATCTTCTTGGACGGGGCGGCCGTATTCATGACGCCAAGCCTTGAATCGGGCCTTGCCATATTCTCCCAAGTCGAGATCCCCGGCAATCTCGTTATTCTGGATCTCGCCGTCGAACACATAGCCTGTGCGTTCAGCGTCGTGGATGAGTTGACTGCGGAAGCTGACCTGATTACCGCTGATTGAGCCCGCTATCTCGCCTTCTCCACGCTGTCCTGCATGCGTTCCACGCAGACGATTACCCTTGGCATCGAAGTGCAGGATGTGACGGGCCGAGCCGCGGACGAAGCTGATTTCAGCGTCCCAGCGGCCTGAAATATCCGCCGCCGGAGGTAACTGGCGTGCGGGTTTCCGCTGGGGCGCGCTGCGGAAAACCTCCACCAGGCGGTCCGCAACTAAATCGATCTGGTCTTCGCGGCAGTTGCCGATGCGAATCGAGAAGGAGTGGCCCTCGCCCTCGGCGTGGGTCTGAATGCGAGGCTCGGTGGACATCAGATGATCATGCAGTTCGCCCGCTGTGTAGCCGATGCGGTTAGCATCCCATTCGACTTCAAGCACGGGATGCGGATTCTTGCCCGGAGGCGGCTTGAGGGCTGTCGTGATACCGGGGACGTGCTTAACCTTGGCGTCGATGCGGCGCAGCCAGCCGCTCCATTTCTCGGCTTCCTTGGCGTGGCTGCGCTCACCCAAAGTGTATTCGATGGCGGCGAGCGCGCCCATGATTTCTTCTTTGCCCACCTTCATCATGCGGCCGAAGGCGTGGTGCGGCGCACTGTTCATCCGCGCGGCTTGGATCAGGTCTTTCCGGCCAATGAGGAACCCGCTGCACTGCGGCCCGGCGCAGATCTTGCCGCCCGAGTAAGCGACGAGGTCAGCGCCGCGGAGGATGTACGGGTCCGGGGATTGCGGCCATTCCGGCGAGGCGTCGATAAGAACGGGCGCTCCGTATCTGCGTCCGGCTTCGACCATCTCTTCGAGGCGAATCTCGCTATTCGCTTCGGCGCTTCCGAGCACGGCGATCATGGCCGTCTTGTGGCTCAGGGCGCGGTGGAATTCCTCGCGGCTGTCAACGGTGACCATAGTGACGCCGAGGGCGCTGATGGCGAGGTCATACATGTTGCGCGACTCGCGAGGCATGATGACCTCGCTGCGCAGGCCCCTCAGATCCGGGAGTTGCTGAATGCGTTCGGGGTCGCTTCCGGCCAGGCAGGCCGACGTGGCGTGAGTCAGCGCGCCGGCCGCTCCAGAAGTGATCATCGCCGCCTCGCACTGGAAGAGCTCGGCGACTCGCTTGCCGGCGGCTTCGAGAAGCTCATCCATATTGACGGAGAAGTACGATGCTTCGTCCATCGCTTCTCTGACGTTCGGCAGCGTCAACAGGCCGCCGTTGATCGTGAGAGCCGCGGTGAGGTTGATGAACGGCTTGACACCGATGCGGGTGTAGACATCGGGTGACGCCGGCATGTGGGCGGCAGCCGCGGGGGCGGTGCCGGCGAGCAGACCGGCGGCGGCCAGGCCGCCTCCCCGGAAAACATCGCGGCGGCTGAGGCGGGCGCGGTTCTTACGCAGACGAGCTTTGGTCATGTCTAAACTCCCAAGCCTGTACGGCTTTCAGGGTTCAGGGTAGGGCCTGGGCGCGCCGGATTGCAAATCGTGACCGTTGCGCCACCCGCTGGCGGAACGGAAACGGGAAGCTAGCTCGACGTCAGAAGCTCCACCGGGATATACGGTCGAAATTTGCGCCCTTCTTGCGGAGACAGTGAACTGACAACCTCTAGCCGCACACCCGTGCCGGCACCCAAAATATCGGCAAGCCGCCTCTGCAGGCGTTCCAGACGTGCCGTTGGTTCGACGGTATTCTCGAGCAGAACGAGCCGCACTGCAAAAAAATCACGCCTCCTCTGCACGACCTGAAAACGCCGCACGGCGAGCCCGCTATCCTGAATCGCGTCACCCAACGCATAGGGGTGCAGAACCAGCCCCCCTGGCAGAAAAAAGCGCTCCATCACCCGTCCGTCAATCGATTTCAGTGTCGCTACCGAATGCCCCTCAGCCGCCATCGCATCCACGGTCACAACATCTCCCACCCGGTATCGAATAAACGGCATCGTGAGAAGGTGCAGCGCCGTCACAAAAATCTCGCCTGATTCCCCCGGCCCCACCGGCTTCCCGTCTCGAAGCACCTCCACGATCGCCGCGTCCTGGCAGACACGATGGATTGTCTGCCGCGGTCCTCGCATGGCGATGAAAACTGTTTCATGGCAGCCGTAGATATCCGCGACCGGTGCGCCGAAGCCACGCTGAATCCGTTGCCGCATGTCGCGAGTCAGCGTCTCGGCGCCCGTCGTCACCATTCGCAGGGGAACCCGCCGCCGGTCGTCTTCCGTCAACTCATCGGCAAGCCACGAAAGAATCGATGGAGGCCCGCTTACCACGTCAGGACGGAACCTAGCCAACTTCTCGATGAGCCGGTTCTTGGGCGTTCGCCAGTCCACCACGAGCCGCGGCAAGATTCCGAGCCGGTCATGAGCCTGAGTGCTGTGCTCGGCACGCAGTGTCTCAGGCGTGTAGTAGTCGATGCCGGCGCGCCGCCAATCGAGATCCACACCAGAACTCGCGCACGTGCGAATCCGGTAGCCGAGCATCAACTGTTCTTCCCAACGCGTGCGGCGAACCATCAGAGGCGCTCCCGTCGATCCGCTTGTCTGAACCATGCGCAATGTCTCGAAATCGACGCCCGCCGCGCACTGCTCCGCAGCGGACAAGGGCTGCATGTCTTCGCGCGCTGTCACCGGTATGGCCGCCAGGTCGCACAGCCGTTGAACCTGACGAGGGTCGACACCGGCCTCGTCCAGCAATCGCCGATAGTAGGGAACCTTTGCGTAAGCGTGCCGGACGAGCTGACGCAGGCAAGCCTCCTGGTAGGTCACGATCTCGGACTCTGGCCGGTCGGGGCTGCGCGCCAAACCCCAAAGAGCCCGCACCGCCGCTCGCGTATTCACAGCGCCGAGCTGCGTGAATCCAGGTCCAGCACAGCCTCCAACTCCTCAAGATCCGCGACGACCCGCGCGTCGGCTTTCGGTCCGGTCCCGATGTAGTTTCGGTGCCGCACCAAAATAGCCCTCATGCCCACCCCTTGTGCGCCGAGCACATCCCCTTCCAGGCTATCGCCAACCATCAAAGCATCCTCCGCGGCAACGCGCATTCGACGCAGCGCGCAATGAAAGATCTCTGGATCCGGTTTGCCGACTCCCACTTCGGCCGATGCCACTAACTCTTCAAAATAGTGAGCCATCCCTAACCGTTCGAGCTTCCTCCGTTGAGCCAGCGGCAAGCCGTTCGTGATGACCGCCAATCGATAACGGGCGCTCAACCGCTCGAGTGCCCCTGCCACATCGGGAAACACCTCAACCCCGCCCTCCATCTCTCGCCGGAAGCATTCATCAAGCCGGCCGCACAGCTCCGTGTGCCCGGCCCCGAACCGTTCCAACAAACTCGACCAGACGGCTCGGCGATATTCCATGACTTGCTTGCCGAGCGCACGCAACGATTCTGAAGCGACAGTCTCTGAGACCCCCACACCCGTGTCGCCCCACAGCACATCTCGCGCGCCAAAGCGGCAGCGCCGCACAAATTCGGCCACCGGCAAATCGTCAAGGCAAGCATTGGCGGCCGCTGGAATCGCCGCGCCAAACGAACCTGCGTCAATACCCGCCACGGCCGCGGCCAGACGTGCTGTCGCGCCATAGGCACGTTCGAACGCGAGCTCCTGCGCGACGAGCGTTTCGTCAAGATCGAGAAAGACGACTTTGATCATGATCGCGGCACGGCCAAAGGTTCCTCGATTGGCCGATGCGCGGCCCCAGAGGTATCCGCCAATCGGCTGAGGATCGTCTCGGCCGTCTGCTCCCAGCGGCGATGCCGTACGCTCTCAACTCCCGCCGAGCCCAGCGAATCACGAAGGTCCCGGTCGCCAAGCAGAGTCGTAAGCGCCTTCGCAAGCTCCTCCGCCGAACCCGCTGTTACCAGAAAGCCATTCACCCCGTCGTCCACGACCGCAACCAATCCCCCGACCTTCGACGCGACAACCGGCCGGCCGCAGGCCAGCGCCTCAAGCGCCACCATCCCGTAGCTCTCGTAGTAAGACGGCACGACACAAACGTCTGACGCCCCGTAGTACAACGGCAAGTACTCGTGAGGAACGCTGCCCACCAACGTGACCTGCTCGGCTACACCGAGTCGCCGCGCCACGGTCCGCAGCGACTCATGCTCTCGTCCGCCTAGCTCTCCGCCGACGATGAGCGCCGATACCGCCGGGTCCATCAACGACAAGGCTTCCAAGAGCACATCAATACCCTTCAGCGGAATCGTTCGCCCAACGAAGAGCAAATGCTGACCGCTCACCGGCAATCCCAACCGGCGGCGGCAATCCGCCCGATCGCGGGGAGCGAACCGGCCTGTATCCACAGCCGGCGGAGCTATGACAATCCGGCTCGCATCCGCCTGATAGTCCGCGATAAGCACGTCGCGGTCGTGTTCCGTTGCGGCCAACAGCAAATCCGCCTCCCTTACCACCAGCCGTTCGCCCTCGACCCGCCGCGGTGGCGCCGCTTCGAGCGGGAACGCCCGAGCCTTCGCCAGAGCCAAGGTGTGCAGACCCGCAACGTGAGGACAGCGCCAGGTCTCCCGCAGGCGAGCGCCCACCAGCCCCGAAAGCCAGTAGTGACTCAGCACTCCGTCATAGGCGCCACCATGGCTTTGGGCGAACTCCCGCACTCCTTGCGCCAGGGTTTCCAACCAAGGAATCAGATCGTCCTTGGCCGTGTCCGGCGGGCCTGCGTCGACGTGAACAAGACGGCACCCAGCGCCCAACCACACGTCCTCATCCGCGTCGCCGTGGCTGCGCGTAAAAACGTCCACGAGCACGCCTTGGGAAGCCATCACGCGCACCGTTTCCCGAATGTACACATTCATTCCGCCGGCGTCCCCCACGCCGGGCCGCGATAGCGGACAGGTATGCAAACTGAGGACAGCGATCCGTAAAGGTGTGCGCATCAATGGGGAATCCAGCCGTCTGTCACGACGGGACCCGGACGAAATAATCTACCATGGGCAAGCTGCGTGAATACTTGTTCAGAGTATGCCCCATTTCGAACGCCTCGATTCCATCCCGCAACGCGCCATGGCCGTTTCGGCTCATCCCGACGACACCGAACTGAACGCCGGCGCCACCGTGGCGAAGTGGATTGCCGCCGGATGTGAGGTGATACTGGCTGTCTGCACCGATGGCGCCGCTGGCGTGGCCGAGCCCGGTCTCACGTCCGGCAATGTAGTCCAAACCCGCCGAGCCGAGCAACAGGCCGCGGCACGGCGGCTCGGTGTTCACAAGCTTGTGATGTTGGGTCTGCCCGACGGGGGACTCGACGACACGACCGAGTTTCGAGGTCTCATCGTTGAGCTCATCCGGCGATATCGTCCGAACATCGTTCTCACTCACGACCCCTGCCGCCATCGCGAGTTCTCTCATCGCGACCATCGCATCGCCGGCACCGTTGTGAAGGATGCGATCTACCCCTATGCCCGCGACCGGCTGCATTATCCCGGGCACATCCGCCAGGGTCTTGCGCCACATAAGGTCGAGCAACTTTTATTGTGGGAATCCGATGACCCGGGGATCATCGTTGACGTCAGCGGCTATATAGATGTCCAAGCCGCTGCGCTGCGTTGCCACGAAACGCAACTCGCAGGCTTGCCATGCGGCCCCAATCCGGAAAGCTGGCTGCTCAATCGGGCGGCCGCCGCCGCGCAAGCCGAATCATTCGAGGCGGGAGAAACATTCCGGCGTCTTCTCGCCCCGTAGTCTCAAAGACAACCCATCCGCCCCGCCAACGTTCGTCTACGGCCGCCCCGATCGACGAACTGAACAGCGCACCATCCGCCACTCTTCTTTAGCGGACAATAGAGAGCAGCCCATGGCGTATCGCATTCAAACCATCGCACTCTACATGCGCGAGACGCCTCCAAACCGCGTGTCGATGTCGATCGGCCGTATGGGGAGTGAGGGTACGCGCTCGACGAGCCCCATTGTGCATCTGCGAATGGTCGTCCGCGACAGCGAGGGCAACGAAAGCTTCGGCTGCGCGGCGGACCGGCTATCGGTGCGCTGGCTCGACAAGCGCCCCGGCCGCGAGCAGGGCCGCAAGCTTCGTGAGCTGGTGAACCTGATCTACGACGCTCGTAACATCTACCTGTCCGGCGCCAACGAGTTTGAGACCCCGTTTGCCGAGTGGCAAGCACGTCACCCGCGAATCGTGCGGGCCGGGAACGATGGCCGGCAGGAAGCCCTGACGGCCGCCTTCGCTTCAGCGCTTTTCGAACGGGCCATGCTCGATGCCGTCTGCCGGCTCGCCGGCAAGTCAATCCACGAGATGGTCCGTGAAGATCGGCTGGGCTTCAGCCCCGAGCAAATCCATCCGGAAACGAAAGAACTCAAAGCCGCCCACTACACCTCCCCGCAACCGCTGACGGCGTTCCACATCCGGCATACCGTGGGCAATTCCGATCCGCTCACCGCCGACGATTTGCCGGCATCGGCCCGTGTCAACGACGGGTTGCCCGAAACGCTCGAGGAGTACATCCGCGAGGACGGTCTTCGTTACTTCAAGTTGAAACTGTCAGGCGACCGCAAGCACGACCTGCGGCGTATGGCGCGCATCTGGGCCATCCTGCCCACGAACCAGGGCGCGCACATCACGATGGATGCGAACGAGTCCTACCACGACCTCGCTGACTTTGAGGGTTTCGTCAGCGATCTCGAGAAGCAGCAACTCGGGCTGTTTCAGCATCTGCTCTGGATCGAACAGCCGCTGCCGCGGGCGCTGACCCTCGATCCGGAAACCGCGCCGGTGATCCGCCGCATCGCTGAGCGCAAGCCGCTGCTGATCGACGAGGCCGACGGCAGCCTGACAAGCTACCGCGACGCCTACCGGATTGGCTACCGCGGAGTGTCGCACAAGAACTGCAAAGGCTTCTTCAAGTCGCTCTTGAACCGCGCTCTCGTTACCCACTACAACCTGCGCGGCCAGGATGCGTTCATGAGCGGTGAGGATCTTCAGAACCTGCCTGTCGTTCCGCTCCATCAGGACTTTGCTTCCCTCGCCATCTTGGGGATAGACCACTGCGAGAGAAACGGTCACCACTACAACTGCGGACTCTCCATGTTGTCTGAGACCGACAAGGCTTCCCTGGCCCGCCGCCACCGCGACCTGTACGTGAAGCGAGGGGACGAATGGTTCCTAAATATACGCGCTGGTGAGGTGAATTGCGCCAGCCTGCAAGGCCCGGGCTACGGCGTTGCCGATGAGCCGGACTGGTCATCCATGGAAGACCTCCAAAGCTGGCTCGACCGGCGCTATCCAGCTGCTTAGGATGGCGAACGCGAGGCCGCTTGGCGGCGTCACGCGCCAACCGTTACGATGGAGGACTTCGTTCCGATTCCTCCCCCTTGCGGCGAATCCTAGAAAGGCAGAAACAGATGAAACTCGTAACATTCACCCATGGCGGCTCTACCCGCGCCGGACTCCTAGTCGACGGCCGGATTGCGGACCTCGGCCCCGAGGGCTATTCCAGCGTGGTCTCATTCCTCGAGGCTGGCGATGAGGCGATCGCGAGGGCAAAAGCAGTCTTGGCAGGCCAGGGTGAAACGATTTCGGTGGCGGACGTCAAGATAGAGGCCCCGCTTCCTGTGCCTCCGAAGTTTATCTGTATCGGACTCAACTATCGTGACCACGCCATCGAATCCGGCATGGCGATTCCAGAGACCCCGACCGTTTTCACGAAGTATTCCAATGCCGTGATCGGTTCCGGCGACAACATCGAGATCCCGTCGGTCTCAAAGGAAGTCGACTACGAGGCCGAGTTCGCGTTCGTCATCGGCAAGCGCGGACGCAATATCCCCAAGGACAAGTGGGAAGAGTACGTTTTCGGCTATACGATCGTGCACGATGTGAGTGCTCGTGACTACCAGCTCGCCACAAGTCAGTGGACGATCGGTAAAACGTTTGACACCTTCGGACCCATGGGGCCGGCGATCGTCAGCAAAGATGAAATTACCGACCCGCACAACCTCCGAATCAGTCTCGAATTGAACGGCAAGACTCTTCAGGACTCAAATACGAGTCAGCTCATCTTCCGCATTCCGGATCTCGTCGAGTACCTCTCGACCGTGATGACGCTCGTGCCAGGTGACATCATCTCAACCGGCACGCCGCCGGGCGTCGGCTTTGCGCGCAAACCTCCGGTGTATTTAAAACCGGGCGATGACGTCGTCGTCAAGGTCGAAGGCCTTGGCGAGTTGCGAAACCCCTGCGTCGCCGGTGTTTGACACCGGGCTTCGACGCAGTTTCACTAGCCCCATGACGTGTCGGCGGTCCGCCGCGCGGGCGCATCACCAAATAGACGGCGAAACTAAGCAGGAAGCCGGGCATGGCTTCGAATAGGTCGTCTCCGTAGCCGAGTACTTTACCCCATACGATCACGCCGGCCAGACCGCCGAGCATCATGCCGAAGCCGGTAGCGGCATTGACCCGCCAGCGCATCGCCCGCACAACAAGCAGCGGGCCCAGCGAGGCGCCCAGCGCGGACCAAGACAACGTCACGAGGGCGAAGACGTTTTGGCTTCCATACAGCGCGATGCACAGCACGGCGGCCGCCACGAGCAGAGTTGAGAGTTTTGACTTGCCATAGGACTCGCGCCACTCGGGAAAGAGGTCCTGCGTAAGCGCCGCCGAGCACGAAAGCACCTGCGAGTCCGCCGTCGACATCGTCGCGGCGAAGAGTCCGGCGAGCACGAGTCCAACCAGCACGCCCGGAAGATACTCAAGGGCCAGCGTGGGCAAGGCGAGCTCGGCATCGAAAGCGCCGACATCGGGGATCAGGACGCGGCAGGCCAGCGCAACGCCGTAGCAGCAGAAAGTGAAAAGCAGGTACCAGACCAGATAGATATCACGCGCTTTCGCAATATCCGCGCCGGACCGGATCGACATCGCGCGCACCATGATGTGCGGCTGCCCGACCACGCCGATACCCGCCCCGAACCAGCCGAAGATAAACAGTGCGAATCCGAATCTGGGATTCGGCGGGCTCCAGCTCACCAGTTGCGGGTCGATCGCTTTGAGCTGCGACCAGAGACCGCTGAAACCACCCACCTCATAAAGCCCAAGTCCGAAAAGCAACCCCACGGCAAAGATCATATTGACGGACTGGACGACATCGGTCCAGATCGATGCCCGGATGCCGCCGGAAAAACAATAGATCACGACAATGACCGCCCCAACAATCGCGCCGGCCGCGTAAGGCCAGCCAAGCAGCACGTGTAGCGCCTTGCTGCCCGCGTTCAACTGAGCGGCCGAGTAGGTTCCGAGAAACGCGAGGGTAATGACAGCGGCGGTGATTTGCACCAGCCGCGCTCCTCCCGGCAACCCTCTGGCCAGAAACGAAGGGATCGTGCGCACATCCTGAGCTTCGCTATCCTCACGGAGGCGGCGGTGAATCCAAAACCACATCAGGTAGTCGCCGAAAATCCAGCCGAACATGATCCACACGGCCGAGAGGCCCATCGTGTATGTTGTTCCGATAAGACCGATGAACATGAAGCCGCTGTTGTTCGTCGATACCGCCGATAGGGCGGTAAACCAAGGACCGATGCTGCGGCCGGCGAGCAGGTAGTCCTCGGTGGTGCCTGTTTTGCGGCGCGCTGCGTAGGCCCCGATGAGGATGAATGCGATAAGAGAGGCGACGAAACTAACGATGATGGGATTGAACATGAAAGCGTGGGGGCAAGCCGTGGGGTCCATTGTATCGACTCTCTGAGTGAACGTGAGTCAACGCAATGCCGGCTGAGCAGACAAAAAAAGGGTTTTCTTGGGAGGAAGCATGCACAGATTTTTCTTCGCCGTGATTGCGGCCGCTATCGTTGGATACTTCTCCGCCTGTAGCATTCCCAGCGATTCGCCACGCGAACCAAAGGCCGAGGCGACGCGGGTTCCGACGGAAAAACCACGCGACGAAACGCGGCGGTTTCCTTCTCAGGGCCGGGTCTCGGTTGAAATCGTCGACAACCACGTAATGGGAAAAGACTTCTTGCCGGGCGGCAATGTCGCTCAGTACGACGACAACGGTAAACAGTGGCGTCAGTTCCTGGTCGCCGTCGATTTACCGACCTCGGCGGCTCTGCTGCTGAATGAGTACCGCGGTGAAATGGAAGGCCCGAAGTACTTGGCGCACATGGGCGGCTACTTCGGCAAAGACGGCTCCGAAGACGTTCTCGTCATGCAAAAGGGGCGTTGGCTAATGGGGATCGCCGGCTTACCGCAGCAGGAAGCCGACATGGTGGCTCGGGGGTTCGCGGCGCGACTGGATTGAGGGGCGACCTAGGTCAGAACCTTGCGCTCGATTGATGTGGCGGCACCCGTGGCTTCGTCGACTTCGATAATGACAGAGCTGAACCGCACGTCGGCCCGCGCTGGTTCAAAGCGCTCAGGGATGGCGCTCACGAAGCGTGCGATCGATGCTTCCTTCTCCATGCCGATCACCGAGTCGTAAGGGCCGGTCATGCCGACGTCGGTGAGATAGGCCGTACCGCCGGGGAGAATACGCTCATCCGCGGTCGGCACATGGGTGTGTGTGCCCACGATCGCTGAGACCCGCCCGTCAACGTACCAGCCGAAGGCGATTTTTTCGCTCGTGACTTCGGCGTGAAAATCGATGAAACGGATCTTGATTTCAGGATCGAGAGAGCTCAGCAGGGCGTCGACCTTGCGAAACGGGCAGTCGATGCCTGGCATGTAGACACGGCCTTGCAGGTTCAACACCGCATACCGGATGCCGTGCGCCGTTGTGCCGACGTAAAGGCCGCTCCCGGGCGCGCCTTCCGGGTAGTTGGCCGGACGCAGTAGGCGCGGCTGCGAGTCCAGATAGCCGAGGATCTCTTTCTTATCCCAAACGTGGTTGCCGGTCGTAAGAACGTCAATGCCCACTGGCAACAGTTCTTCGGCAAGCGAGGGTGTGATGCCGAAACCGGCGGCGGCGTTTTCGCAATTGGCAACGACAAGGTCGACGCCTTCTTGTTGCGCGAAATCGGCGGTGCGCTCTTTGACGATGCGTCGGCCCGGTTTGCCGACAATGTCGCCGATAAAAAGGATCTTCATGATGGGAAAGGTAGCGACCCGGCGGGTCCACCGCGATCACTGGTAGCGCGGCCACCACACGGCATGTCGTGCATGGCGAGCGCCTTTTTGGGACAGACTCGTAGTGTAGCGGCAGCCGAGACGGGTTAGCTGGCCGCGTGATAGTACGACGGAGGCTCTTCTTCAGGCTCCTCCAATTTGTCGAGGAGCGCGGCGATTTCTTCACTCCTGGCGGCTACGTCCTGATCGATACCAGCTACTTGCTGCCGGGCGGTCAGACACTCATCCGCCAAGTGCAGCGCGGCGAGCACAGCGACGCGGAATCGATCGGGCGATCGCAACTGCGAGGCGATGAGGTTCATCTTTTCGTCGACCAAGGCGGCGGCTCGGCGAGCCTGATCGGAATCGCCTCCGCCCTGAACGTGGTAGGTCTGGCCGAATATATTGACTTCAGTCGTGCCGTTTGCACCCATGCTCATCAGATCCCTTCTCCGGACAGAGCTTGGACCGCCGCGATCCGGTACGCGGCACTACGCCTCTAAAACCTCAACCTGTTCCAGTAGGGCCTCGATACGTTGCCGGACTTGGTCGCGCTCGGAACGCAGCTGTTCCACTTCGCTTCCGAGTCTCTGGATCTCGTCCTCTTTTTGTTGCAGCAGGCCTTTGGCTTCCGTGGCCGCCTTCTCGGCTTCCGTCTGCCGCTGTTTGGATGACCGAAACTGCTCGATCGCGCTCTGCAGCCTGTTTTCAAGCTGATCGAGGGCGGCCAGACCGCTGACAGGAGGCTCTTGCATGAAATCTTGTTGTTCCATAGTGCTAATGAAATCCGCTCAGTCCCTATCCTATCGCAGGGGGCAAGCGAGAAGTAAATCGTCCGGCACGGCACAGGCCGAACCCGCTCAATAGACCGGAGTGCCGTACGGCACAATCGTCTCAACGCGCTCAACGCCGTCGACTTTCGTAATCACCCACGCGCCCGATAACTTCTCCACCCGAACTCGTTGCGCCTCGTTGCGGTCGACATACACGTACTCGATGCGAACGTCGACCGCCGATTCGGAAACCACTTCAGGCTTGTACATCGCTATGCCCTTGATGAGCTTGTCGTTCGCCATCAAATAGCGGGCAAAGCCGTCGGGAGTCATCTCGGTCACGCTTTGGCGAAGCGTCTTCTCCATCTGGCCCCCGAAACAGCTCAAGTAGGCATCAACATCCCCTTCACGGGCTGCGTCCGTCATGCGGTTAATGGCGTCAACGGGGTCGTCCGACGGTGATTCCGAAGATGAGAGCGTCGCACCTTCCGGCAAGCGCCAGCCGGTTTCCCGGCCGATGACAAGAACCAAGCCGGCCGCGATAACGATGAGGGTCACGACCTGCGCTTTCCGTTTCTGCGTCATGGCGGCGGCGGGAAGGCCGTCGTCGGTGCGGGCAGGCTCGAATCTCTAGAACGAGGTGGGCCGTCGCGCCCGATAATCGTCATGTCAAGGTTTCCCTGGCTGTCCACAATGGTCTTCTTGAGGCGAGGCAGAACCTCCTCCATCGTTTCGAGATAGAGGCGACTGCTGGTCAGAGCAGGATTCTTGACGTACTCGCGTTCAAGCTGTGTGAAGCGCGCCGCGTCACCGTGCGCCTCGTCGGCCTTGCGTTGCCGATAGGCATGCGCTTCCTCGGTTAACTGCGTTCCCTCGCCCCGCGCCCGTGGAATCAAGTCGTTCGAGTAGCCCTCGGCTTCACTAACGATGCGAACCGAATCAGCGCGCGCGCTCGCCACGTCTCGAAACGCGGCGGCCGTTTCCGGAGGCGGCGCGATGTACTCGATGCTCACTGTCGATAGCGCAACACCCAGCCCATAGCTGTCGACAAGTTCCTGCGCTCGTTGCCGCACCGTCTCTTGAATCGCGACTTTTTCGGTCGTCAGCACATCATCCACTTTGCGGGAAGCGATTTGCCGCGCCAGTTCCGACTCGGCGGCGGCGCTCACCGCCCGGCCCACATCCTCGGCCCGAAACAGGTATTCGCTGGGAGTCGCCACGCTGTACTGCACGACGGTTCGGATGTTGATCAGGTTCTGATCTCCTGTCAGAAACTGCGAAGCCAGCGGCTCGACTTGCCCCAACGGTTGATCGGCCGGCGCTCCACCAATGAAGGCACGCTGCCGTTGCAGCACTTTCAATTTATTGACCTCGCCGATGGGATAAGGCCACGTCCAGCCGATCCCCGGGAGCACTCGCGGGTTCTCCACCTTGCCAAACCGCGTCACGACCGCCTGCTGGTCTGGACCCACGACGTAAACGCCACTCAACAGCCACAACAACATCACGACACCCGCGATCACCCGGCGGCGATTCCAGCCGGGCGGCAGCGTCACACGGACCACTTGGGCCGCCCGCGCTTCGGGGCGCTCCGCGGCTGCAACGTCGGCTGTCGGCTTAAGAGTGCTGCTCATCGGATTCTCGGTCGGGGTCTCGGTCTTACTGTCCCGTCGTCAGGAGCTTCAGGAGTTCGGAATCCGAACTCAGAACAACCGTCGTTTGATCGTCCAGCGCTTTCTTGTAAGTCTCCAGCGTGCGTGTCAATTTGTAGAACTTGGGATTGCGCGAATACGCTTCCCCGTAAACTCGCGCCGCCTCGGCATCGCCTTGGCCTTTGATCTCCTCGGCCTCCTTGTAAGCGGCCGACAGAATCTCTTCGCGCTGCCGGTCGGCGTCGGCCCGGATGACCAGCGCCTGCTCCTCGCCCTCGGCGCGATACTGCCGCGCGATCCGCTCGCGTTCGGCCCGCATCCGGCCAAAGACGCTCTGCTTGTTCTGCTCGGGAAGATTCAACCTCTTGATCCGCACGTCGAGGACACCAATTCCGTAGTCACCCAGCGCCTGAGCGCCGGTCTGCTCCGCGAGTTCGTCAAGCATCGACTCGGCCCGCACCCGAGCAGGGTCGGTTGCAATGATGTTGTCAAGATTGTGCTGTCCCATCGTGGCGGCCAGGCCCGCCCAAACGATGTCGTGCAGCCGCATCTCCGCTGCCTCGGGGTTGCCCACCGTTTCCACGAACGTCTTCGGATCCGCGATCCGCCACAGAACATAGCTCTCGAGCACAAGGTTCTTCTTGTCGCGTGTCAAGAACTCTGAGGGAGCCGGATTGTAAACCCGCAAACGTTGATCGAAGTACGTGGCCGACTGATGAGGCCATTTGGCGTTCAAACCCGCTTCGGTCACCGTGCGGACCGGCCTTCCAAACTCCGTGATCAGTACAAATTCGGTTTCGCGCACGGCAAAGAAAGTAGACCAGAGCAGCAGCGCGACAACCACGATCGCGGCATACGGGCCCCAGCGGCGATAGTCGGCCGCGGCCTCGCGCCACTCCCAGCGCGCCCTCGCGTGGCCGTGATCATGGTCGTGATCGTGGTGGTGATCATCATGCTCATGGTCGTGATGATGGTCATGGTCGATGTGGTCGTGCATTACGGTTACTCCAATAACTACGGTTGCTCCGATACGTCGTCAAACGGGATCGTCGGCCTCGGCGGGATCGATCCTGGCGGCATCACGAGGACGTTGTCTTCGATGGTGTAAAGCGTGCGACGGCCCGCCCCGCGGCTATCGAGCACCAGCTTGCGGCGGCCGGGCAAGATCTCGTCCATCGTTTCGAGATAGAGCCGTGTCGTGTTCGGCCCGGGCGCCGTGCGAAAACCGGCTTCGAATTGCCGGAAGCGCGAGGCATCGCCATCGGCGCGGTTCGACCGTCCAATCGAATAAGCTCCGGCGCTGCTCAGGCGCGCGCCGGCCTGTCCACGAGCAAGCGCTACCTGCTCGTTGCGGTATCCCTCGGCGGCGTTGATGCGGCGGCTTTTTTCTTCCAGCGCGCCGGCGACTTCCCGGAAGGCGTCGACCACCTCGACCGACGGATGGACATCCTGAAAACCGACGTGTAAGACGCGGGCCCCCGTCTGATACTTCAAAAGCCTCTCGTTGAGTTGTTCCCGCGCCTTCTCTTCCAATTGCCTGCGCTGGGTTGTCAGCAAATCATCGAGTGCCGTTGAGTTGACGATCCCCTGGATGACCGACTCGGCCGCTACTTGCAGCGTCGTCTCGGGCTCAAGCTGCTGAAAGAGGAAGTCGTCGGGCCGCTCGAGGCGGTAGTGGACGACGGCCGTCATCTCGATCATGTTCTGATCGCCTGTCAGCATCAGCGATTCATCCGGCATGCGCTCGAATCGGCCCATGCGATGCTGCGCGTTCCACTCGTAAGCCAAAGGCTCGGCGGCCTTTTCCACGGCGTCGGCACCGCCCGGAAGTGTCCGGAAGCCGACCTCAATCGTGCGCACCCGCAGATCTTCCATGCGCGTCAACCGCTCGATCGGATACGGAAACTTGTAATGCAGTCCCGGCTGGGCATCGGGTGAGATTCTCGCCCCGAAACGCTCAATCACGCCGACTTCTCCCGGCTGAATCGTATAGCTGCCGCTGAATAGCCAAATGATCGCCGCTGCGATGACAGCCGGTTTGACGAGACCCCTGCGCCGCTCCCACAGCCATGCGAACCCCGCGGCCGGCTCAAGATGGCTGAGCCAGTGCCTCAGGTCATGCCACCATTCGACAATCGGAGTTCGCTCCGCTAGCCGCAACAGCCAGAATTGTCTTCCCTTGGGCCGCTCGACCTTCAGCAGCCGAACCGAGTTCAGCATCACCAGGGTCGATGCGATCTGGTGGACCAGGGCGGCGCCGATTGGCCCCAGCAAGCCGCGGCTCGCTGCCAAGACCGCCACAACGTTCACGATTCCGGCAAAGATAATGATGTTCTGCCAAACGATCGCAACCGTCCGGCGGCTCACCACAAACAGCCGGGGCAGTTTTTCGAGAGAGCGATTGAGGTCGACGACATCGGCAGCCGCGGCGGCGATGTCCGCGCCCGAACCCGCTACCGCAACACCCACATCGGCGGCCGCCAACGCCGGAGCATCGTTTACCCCGTCGCCGATCATCGCGACCTTGCGCCCCTCGGCCTGAAGCTGCCGGATCCGCTCTAACTTTTGCTCCGGCAGCAGTTCGGCTTCGACATGCGATATGCCCACCTCACGCGCCAGCGCCTCGGCGGCCCGCTTGCGGTCACCGGTTAGCAGAATCACGTTCCGGATGCCCATCTGCTCCAGTTCGTGAATCGCCTCTTCCGCGCCCTCGCGAACCGTATCTCTGAGCAGGATCGCGCCGACAAGCTGATCATCCGCCGCGACCAGCACCGCCGTCGCGCCCTCGCGGTCCGCCTCTTCGAGATAGGCGTCCGCCCCATGAATACCGTGGTCAGCCAGAAACGCCTCGTTGCCCGCGCGAATTAACTTCCCGCCAATCAGACACTCGGCGCCCCGGCCCGGAATGATGTGCGCCTCACTCGATCTCTCGAAGGCAATGCCACGCGTCTCCACGGTGCGCACGATCACCTTGGCCAACGGGTGATCCGAGCCGCTTTCGGCCGAAGCGCAATAGGCCAACACCTGTTGCTCGGCAAAGCCTTCCGCCGCAATCGTCTTGATGATCTGGAACACGCCCGACGTCAGCGTCCCTGTCTTATCGAAGACAACCGTGTCGATCTTTGAGCCGATCTGCAGGATCGAGCCGCCACGCACCAGAATGCCCCGTCGGGCCAATCCACCAATGCCCGCCACCATCGCCGCGGGCGTCGCCAGAATCAGCGCGCAGGGGCAGCCAACGATCAAGACGGCGACCGTCCGCAGCCAATCCGACGTGAAGTAGTACGTCGCTCCCGCCGCCAGCAATAGCGCCGGCAGAAAATACTGTGCGTAGCGATCCGCCTGGCGCACAACAGGCGCCCGGCGCGTCTTGGCTTCCTCGACCAAGTGCACGACGCGCGCCAGCGTACTGTCTTCCGCCGCATGCGTCACCTGAATATGCAGCAGCCCATGGCCGTTCAGCGTTCCTGAATAGACCTCGTCGCCCTCAGCCTTGTCACGCGGCAGCGATTCGCCCGTGATCGGGCTCTCATCGACGCTCGACTGGCCGCTCCCGACCACGCCATCCGCCGAAATGCGCTCCCCGGCGCGGACGATGATCGTATCGCCGGGCGTCAGATTTTCTACCGGGACCTCGGTCTCTTCGCCGTCCCGAAGCACCCGCGCCCGGCGCGGCAGTTGCTCGACGAACTTGTGGATCGCGGCTTCAGTGCGCCCGGCGGCGTAGGCTTCGAGCCCCTCGCCGGCAAGCATGATGAACATCGCCTCGGCCGCCGCCAGGTATTCACCCACGCTCAGGGCCGCGATGGCGGCAATGCAGATGGCGAGGTCGGCCGAAATTCGTTTTTCGAGCAGCTCGCCGATCGCGCGCGAGAACGTGCCGTACCCGGCGATTAGAGTCAGAAAGATCGCCGTGTCGATGCCGAGGATCGACGAGAACAACCCAGTTACGTTGAGGAGAAGAAGGACGCCAACGGCGGCCGTGAAGCCGATATACTTGACCCGCTCCCGCGCGTCCCGGTTGATGGAATGGTCTTCGCTAACGACGTGCAACGCAGTTCACGATAGCAGAAATGCTCGAATCTATTTCAAGGAACTTCGGCTCGCTGATCGAACCTAACAGCGGGAAGACAGCGAGCCATTCCCGCCGCTCTATCTGCCATAATCTCCCTGACCAATCAACGAATGGAGCCCTTCGATGCGTTTCCAAGCCACTGTCTTTTGCTTGCTGATCCTGGCTGCTACTCTCTGCTCGTCCTGCTCCCACCCCGAGCCCGCCGCCGACACCCGCCCCAATGTCGTCTTCATTCTGCTTGACGATGTGCGCTGGGATGACCTCGGCGCCGGCGGCCACCCCTGGGTCCAGACGCCCAACTTCGACCGTGTCGCCCACGAGGGCGCGCTCTTCACCAACGCTTTCGCGACCACCCCACTGTGTTCGCCCAATCGCGCCAGCCTTCTCACCGGCCAGTACGCCCACACCCACGGCATCACCGATAACGTCGACCGCAGCGAGCAGAGTCATCAGCTCATGACGTTTCCGCGCCTGCTGCACGATGCAGGCTACGAGACCGCCTTCATCGGCAAGTGGCACATGGGAGTCGACGATTCGCCACGCCCCGGCTTCGACTACTGGTACAGCCTGCAAGGGCAGGGCTATCACTTCGATCCTGATGTCAACGAGAACGGCGTCCGCAAGAAAGTGCAAGGCTACACGACCGACATTTTCGACGACCGAGCCGTCGAGTTCGTGCGCAAGCAGCGTGAACAGCCGTTCCTGCTCTACCTCTCGCACAAAGTCGTCCACCCGAACATCTTTCAGAATGCGGACGGCAGCCCTGACGGCCCTCGTGGCGGCGCGGAGAAATACACGCCCGCCCCGCGGCATGTGAATCTCTACGCGGACAAGGTGATCCCCCGCCGCCCCAACACCGCCAGCTACGGGAAAGACAAGCCGGCCCTGCAGCGACCCATCCCGGGCGTGACGCCTCTCGGCCCCGATAGCGGCACCGACGACGCCACAATCCTGAATCGCCTGCGTATGCTCTCCTCGGCCGACGAGGGCATGGGCGACATCTTCAAGGCCCTCGAAGAAACCGGCAAGCTCGACAACACTGTCGTAGTCGTCACCAGCGACCATGGCTACTTCTACAGCGAACACGGCCTCGGGCGCGAACGCCGCCTGGCATACGAAGAGAGCATTCGCGTACCGCTGTATATTCGCTACCCCTCCGGGATTTCCGCTGGAACGAAGATCAACGACTTCGCGCTTAGCGTCGACGATGCTCCGACCATGCTCGACTTCGCCGGTCTCGAGACGCCCGACAACATGCACGGCCGTTCGCTCGGCCCGCTGCTCGCGGGTGAAACCCCGGCCGACTGGCGCAAATCGTTCCTGATCGAGTACTACTCCGACACCGTCATGCCGCGCCTCGTCAAGATGGGTTACAAGGCCGTCCGCACTGAAAACTGGAAATACATCAACTACGTCGATCTCGAAGACGTAGACGAACTCTACAACCTTGAAAGCGACCCCTACGAGATGAACAACCTCATCGGCGACACTACGTCGAAAGATACACTGAACGAGTTAAAAACGGAACTCGCTCACCTGCTGGAGCAAACAGGTCCCGTTACTTACTAGCCGTTTATGTGGTGAATTTCAGTCGCGAGGAGAACTCTGATGAATCCAAGAGGTCAACGCAGCTTCGTCTATTCACTTTGTATCGGCGCCCTCGTGGCGGGACTCGCCTGCGATAGCCCGGCCCCCCAGCAAGCCAGTGAACAAGCTGCCTCCAACAACCGCATTCAGCCCTGGGCCGAAAACCCGTCGTACTGGCAGTACAAAGGCGAACCCGTCCTGCTACTAGGCGGGACGGACGACGACAACCCCTTCCAGTGGACCGACGAGCCTCTGCGTGAGCAACTCGACTTGCTCGCTTCCGTCGGCGGTAACTACGTGCGCAACACCATGTCCGATCGCCCGGACAAAGGCTTCGAGGTCTACCCTTTCAAGCAATTGCCCGACGGCAAATATGACCTGAACGACTGGAACCCGGAATACTGGCGGCGCTTCGAACGCTTCCTCCAATGGACCGCCGAACGCGACATCATCGTTCAGATAGAACTTTGGGACCGCTTCGACCATAGCCGCGAGAACTGGCTGCCCCACCCATTCAATCCCAAGAACAACGTGAACTTCACCTACCAGGAGTCGGCCTTCGACCCGGAATACCCCGAGCACCCGGGCAAGAACAAGCAACCCTTCTTTTTCACGACACCAGGGCAGCGCAACAACGAAACCGTCTACCCCTATCAAGAACGCTTCATCGATAAGCTGCTGTCGCATTCGCTCAAGTACGGCCATGTCCTCTACTGCATGGACAACGAAACCAGCGGCGAGCCGCGCTGGGGACAGCACTGGGCCGAGCACATTAAGCGGAAAGCTCGGGAAGAGGGCGTTACGGTCGCCGTCACCGAGATGTGGGACAAGTGGGACATCAAGGCCGAAGAACACCGCCGCACGTTTGATCACCCCGATCTCTATGACTTCGTCGATGTCTCACAGAACAACCACAACAAGGGCGAGCAGCACTGGGAGAACGCGGCCTGGGTGCATGAGTACCTCGCGAAGACTCCGCGCCCGATCAACACCGTCAAAACCTACGGGGCCGACGCCAATAAGTTCGGGCACACCGACAACGACGGCGTTGAGCGCTTCTGGCGGCACATTCTCGCTGGGTTCGCCTCGGCGCGTTTTCATCGGCCGCCCTCCGGTCTCGGTCTCGGCGCCAGGTCCCAAGCTTCCCTTCGGGCGGCGCGCAAGATGGAATCGCTCGTCGCGGCATGGGACCTATCGCCCGCGCAAGACCTCCTGAAGGAACGCAGCGACAACGAGGCTTACGCCGCCACCAGCCCCGGCGAAGCATACGTCGTGTACTTCACCAACGGCGGCTCGGTAAATCTTGATCTCGCTCCCGGCGACTACCAAGTCAGTTGGATTGATATCCAAACCGGCGAATGGGGTGGAAAAAGCGACCTCGCTGGGGGCGCTCCAGCATCCCTCGCCACGCCGGCAAGCGGCCACCAACTCGCCGTCATCATCAAGCAATAGATCGATGCCGTGGTGGCGGTCGCACTGCCCAGACCCGCATCGCCCAGTCATCAATGAAGCGGGTCCGATGACCTACGCGCCCATCGGTCCGCGCAACACCATCGCGACCCACGGGACCGGCACATCCCCAAAAGCCGTATTCACAAGGTTTCCCGCGCCAGTGGCTGGTTGCGGCCCCTCAGGCTAGCGCTCGACTTGGTAGTTGGGCGCCTCTTGCGTAATCAGCACGTCGTGAACGTGCGCCTCGCGCAAACCCGCCGGCGAGATCTTCACGAAGCGGGCATTGTCCTTCAGTTCCTGGATCGTAGCCACGCCGCAGTACCCCATGCCCGCTCTGAGTCCGCCGATCAGCTGGTGTACCATCTCGCCAAGCGGTCCCTTGCAGGGGACGCGCCCTTCGACGCCCTCGGGCACCAGTTTGCCCGTGGCAGTTTCCTGTGAATAGCGGTCCTTGCTTCCTTCCGCCATCGCGCCCAGCGACCCCATGCCGCGGTACGACTTGTAGGTGCGGCCCTGATAGAGAACCGTCTCGCCGGGGCTTTCTTCGGTTCCCGCGAGCAGGCTGCCGATCATGACCGTGTCCGCGCCGGCGGCGATCGCCTTCGTAATGTCGCCGGAATACTTGATACCGCCGTCGGCGATCAGCGGTATGCCACCCTCCCTCGCCGCCTTCGCGCAGTCGCTCACTGCCGTAATCTGTGGCACACCCGCGCCTGAGATGATTCGAGTCGTGCAAATCGATCCCGGCCCGATGCCCACCTTGACCGCGTCCACATCCAGGCGCACCAGGTCTCTCACCGCCTCCTCCGTCACAACATTCCCCGCAATCAGTTGAACATCGGGAATCGCGTGCCGCACCCGCTTCACCGCGTCGAGCACGCGCCGCGTATGGCCGTGAGCGGTATCGATTACAAGCACATCGACCTTCTTCGCGAAAAGCGCCTCGGCGCGTTCGAGGAAATCACCCGTGGCCCCAATCGCCGCGCCGACCAGCAGGCGGCCCTGGTCGTCCTTGGCGGAGTTGGGGTACTCACGCCGCTTCTGAATGTCTTTGACGGTGATCAAGCCTTTGAGCATGTAGTCGTCGTCGACGACAAGAAGTTTTTCGATGCGATGCTCGTGCAAAATGCGCTCGGCTTCGTCGAGAGTCGTGCCGACCGAAACCGTGATCAGCTTGTCCTTCGTCATCACGTCGGAGATCGGAAGCTCAAATCTCGTCTCGAAACGCAGGTCCCGATTCGTGAGGATTCCGACGAGTTTGCCGTCTTCGGTAACCGGCACGCCCGAGATGCGATAGCGGCCCATCAGGTCTTGCGCCTGATAGATCCTGTCGCCAGGCGATACCGTGATCGGATCGACGATCATGCCGCTCTCACTGCGCTTGACGCGATCGACCTCCTCGGCCTGCCGCTCGATCGGCATATTGCGGTGGATGAAGCCCAACCCGCCCTGCCGCGCCAACGCGATCGCCAGGCGAGATTCTGACACCGTATCCATCGCCGCGCTGACGAGAGGGATATTCAGGCGGACTTTGCGAGTGAGGTTCGTGCGGGTGTCTGTTTCAGCCGGCAAGACCGCACTGAAAGCAGGAACGAGGAGAACATCGTCGAAAGTAAGCGCTTCAGGAAGCGGCTGACTGACCATACACGATGATAGGAGGGTTGCCGACCCTGATGCAAGCGGCGATCAGGACGGCTTGGTTTTCTCGCCATCCCCAGTCTCCCTCGATGACTGTTCGGGGATGACATTTTCGCCAACATCAGATGCTGTTTCGGCAGCCGTTTGACCTTCTTCGCCCGGCTGCCAATGCCGCGTTTCTTGCTCCTGATATTGCAACTGATAGAGCTTGGCGTAGACACCGCCCTGCCGTAACAATTCCTCGTGCGTGCCCAGTTCGCGCACCTCCCCCCTGTGCATCACAAGGATGCGGTCGGCGTGCTTGATCGTGGATAGCCGATGCGCAATCACAATCGATGTATGACCCTTCATCAACCGCGGAATAGCATCGCGAATCAGGATCTCCGTCTGCGTATCGACGCTCGACGTCGCCTCATCGAGAATCAGCAATCGCGGCCGGTGCGCCAGAGCACGCGCAAAACTGACGAGCTGTCGCTGACCCCATGAGAGCGAACTGCCTTGTTCGTTGAGTTTCGTTTGGTAGCCGTTAGACAGCGATTCGATGAACGGCGCCAAGTTGACCTCCCGCGCAACCTCGCGTACGGCCTCGGAACTCACCGTGCGGTCGTGCATGCGGATGTTGTCCTCAATGCTGCCGCTAAACAGGTACGGTTCCTGAAGCACGACCCCAAACTGGCGCCGCAACTCGTCTTCCGGCCACTCGCGAATGCTTTTCCCGGCGACCAGAATCTCGCCCTTGCTGTGCCGGTAGAAGCGCAGCAGCAGATTGATGAGTGTTGTCTTCCCCGCACCGGTCCGGCCCACGACGGCTAGGGTTTCACCGGGTTCAATCGTGAAACTTACGTCCCGCAGGACCCAATCCTCGTCCTTGTACGCAAACCACACATTGCGGAATTCCACGCGTAGCGGCACCCCCGCCGCCACGCCCGCCCCCACTCCCAGTGGACTCGAAACCGGCTGCTCGGCGGCGTCACCGGATAAGACATCAGGTTCGCCCACTGCTTCCTCTTGCGGCTTCGTATCCAGCAGGCCGAAAATCCGTTCGCAGCTCGCCATGGCCGACTGCAGGATGTTGTACTTCTCGCTGAGATCCTGAATCGGCCGGAAGACCCGCGTGCCATATTGCAGGAAGGCCACGACCACGCCAACAGTCAACGCCCCTTCGCTAACAAGGTAGCCGCCGTAGAACAGCAGAATCCCAGTGCCCAGCACTCCCAGCCACTCGATGACCGGATAGAAAACAGCATGCGCGCGTATCGCCTGGCGGTGCGCGTCGCGATGAGCGGCGCTAATCTCATCGAACTCCTTCAGGCTCTCGCGCTCGTGCGCGAAAAGTTGAACAATTTTCATCCCCGAGATATGTTCCTGCAGGAATGTATTGGTCGTGGCGACCGCTTGGCGCACAGCTCGATACGCGGCGCGGGCATGCTGGCGGAACACGAAAACCACGACAAGAATGGGTGGCGTCAACGCCGCGATCCCCAATGTCAGTTCCGGACTGAGATACAACATGGCCACGAAGACGGCAACCAGCGTCAGCACGTCGCCGAACACGGCCACAACCCCCGATGTGAACATTTCGTTGAGTGCGTCCACATCGCTTGTCACTCGTGTCACCAAGCGGCCGACCTGATTGCGGTCGAAGAATCGGGTCTCCATTGTTTGAAGGTGGTTGAAGACATCGAGTCGCAGGTCGCGCATCACGCGCTGCCCGGTGTAGTGCATCACGTAGGTCTGGAAGTAGCGCGCCGCGAAACCGATCAGAAGCGTCGCGATATAGAGCACCGCCAGAAAGTCAAGGCCCGCCCGCGGTTCCAGCGGCAGCCAGGCATCAAGCAGCGAGGTCGCCGTCCCGGCCGCCAAATAGCGGTCGACCGCTACCTTGGTGAGATATGGTCCCGCTACTCCGAGCAAGGAATGGATAATCAACAAGACGATCGAGACCGCCACCGCCGGCCGATAGGGACTTAGATAGACCACAAGCCGCGCGATGAGCCGCGTGTCAGCGATCCGCGCGGACTTTTTCGGTACGGTTTTTCCCTCACCAGTAGAGCGGCGCGGGACGGCCGGATCAGACAATCTCAAGTTCCTCCTCAAGTTGTTGTTTCCGGCTCAGATCCCAGTAGCGTCCCCTGGCTGCGAGCAGATCGCCGTGAAGCCCCTCTTCTACGATGCGGCCGCTTTCGAGCACGATGATGCGGTCGGCCAGCCGTGCGGCGGAAACGCGGTGCGTGATCAACAGTGTGGTCCGATTTCTCATGACAGATTCAAGGTTTCGAAGAATCTGTCCCTCGGTTTCGGCGTCTACGCTCGAAGCCGCGTCATCGAGGACTAAGATGCGCGGGTTGGCCCGCAGCGCCCGCGCGATCGAAACACGCTGCCGCTGTCCCCCGGAAAGGTTGACTCCTCTTTCTCCCAGCACCGTCTCATAGCGGTCGGGAAACGAATCAACCTCGGCGGCGATTTGAGCAATCTCAGCAGCTTCGGCGATCTCCCATTCCTCTGAACCCAGCGCGCCGAACGCAATGTTGTCACGAATCGACCGGCCGAACAGGAAGGTGTCTTGCGGCACGAAGCCCAGCGCATGGCGGAGCGAACGTAGCGGAAGCTCGCGCACGTCCCCGCCGTCGATCAGCACTCGCCCCTCCCGCGGGTCGTACAGTCTCGCAACGAGGTTCGCCAGTGTCGTTTTTCCGCTCCCGGTCGGTCCTAGAATTGCCACTGTCTGCCCGGCTGGGATGACAAGATTGATGTCGCTGACGGCGGGATCTGTGGAGCCGGGATATGCGTACGTGACGTGCTCGAACGCGAGATCTCCCCGCACCGCGGTGAATTCGTCATCCAACTCGCCGGGACCATAAATCTCAGGACGCTGCTTGAGGATTTCGTCAAGCCTGGCCAGCGATGCCGTTCCGCGCTGCACCAGATTGACTACCCACCCGAATCCGATCAACGGCCACGTCAGCACCGTCATGTAGCTCATGAACATCGCGAACGAGCCTAGAGTCATCGATCCGTCGAGTACGCGCCGGCCGCCGAGCCACATCACGATTACATACGTCAGTCCGATCAATACTTCAAGGAGAGGGTAAAACCGGCCCCAAAGCCGAATTAGCTTTACGTTCTCGGCCACAACCTGATCGTTCTGGGCGCTGAAACGTTCCCTGCCGATCTTCTGTTTGGCGAAAGCGCGCACGATCCGAATGTTGCTGAGTTGCTCTTGCACCGTGGAACTCATCTCGCCCATGCATTCCTGCACACGCTGAAAGCAATCGTGAATGCGCTTGCCGTAGAAACTCACCGTGAACGAGATGACCGGTATGGGAATAAATATCCAACACGTCAGCCGCCAATCCGTCAAACTCATCACCGCGAGCACACCCAGAAAGATAAGGGCAAAGTCCGCCGTGTACATGATCCCCGGACCCACCAGCAGGCGAACCGCCTCCATATCGCTCGTCGCCCGCGACATCAGGTCTCCCGTACGGTAGGAGTGGTAAAACCGCTGGGAAAACGAGAGTAAACTCGCGAAAAAGTCCTTCCGAAGATCGTATTCGATGTCGCGTGAGATCCCGATGAGTATCCATCTCATCCAGTACTGAAACACGCCTTTGATAAGAGCGATCGCGAGCAACAGGCCCACCCATTGACCCAGAACGGCAAGTTCAAAGTCGGCGTCCAGTTCGTCGATGCTCAGTTTGATCGCGATCGGAATGCCGACCGTCAGCACGCTCTTCGCCACCAGCGCGGCAAAACCCGCCGCGAAACGCCAGCGATATCGAATCAGATAGGGAAAGAGGCTTCGCAGGGTGGAGATCATGTCGCTTCCAAGGCGCTGATTCTATTCGATCCAGGAGTTGATCGTCTTGAGACTCTCCATCAGAAAGATCTTCTTGCCTGGTCGTGTCTTCCACCAGCTATCCGGCTTGAAGTAGGGAGTAGGCGCCGACGCCACGATGTAGTCGATATCCTCAGCTGCCGCCTCGCGAAAAATCCGCCCCGCTCGGCCCGTGTGAAAATTCGAGGTGACGATAATGACCTTGCGGAACCCTCGACGGCTCATCTCGGCGCACACGGCCTCGGCTTCCTCGGTTGTGGATGACACTTCCATGGGAAATGCTTCAAAAATTTCTCGAGGCGCTCCCTTCCTCACCGCGTACTCGATCGCCAGCTCCGACTCGTAATGCCCGTAATGTCCCGGCGGGCCGTCAACGAGAATCGTAGGCGCTAAACCACGTCGAACCAGCTCCACGGCCGTCATCATGCGATTCCCTGACCCATCTCCCGCTAGCACAACAATAATCTGCGCCGGTTCAAGAGGGTCCACCTGAACCAGAAAATCCCCCGCCGCGGTCAACAGTGCCGTCCTCTGATAGTAGATCGCGCAGCCAATCACAAAGACTGCCAACACAAGCGCGGCCCGCCGCGAGAACGCTGTTCTCGTCCGCGCTTTCACTCCTGATCCGCTACGGCTTTCGGCTCGATACATCGATTCGGATTCTCGTCTCTTCTTCCGGACGAGGTTCGCTGCCCGACCTGCTGTACTTGAAGGCGTTTGGGGGAGCTAATCCCGGTGCTCGTCCGGAGACTGCTGCCGGTCAAGGCCCCCAACGGTTTTGAGCCGTTGGTACAACTCCTCAACCTCGGCCTCATCTTCAGGCCGCAGCAGCCGGTAGTGCGGGGGAGTCATCGGTTTGGGCTGTTCGTTCACGGTCAGAACCTCACCCCAGTACTGACTGTACGATAACCCGTCGATCAGCGCCTGTCGCGCGGAACGCCGCATCTGTCGCAGCAGGCGCCCGGCCGATTCGATGTCACCGGGATAGATCAAGCGCTCGCGGCTGCCGTCACGCAGACTGATCTGCAATACCAGCGGCGATGTCCAGGCCGTCGAATCGATTCGGACTACATCTTCCCACAAGATCACCCGCGACCCCATGCGAAGCTGCCGGTCGTCCACTTCGATCCCCGGACGAGTTCCCAGGTAGCACAACACCAGCGAACTGATGACGAACAAAACGGCAGGAATCAGCGCTGCCCACCAGTGCGTGCCGCACCACGCCGAGAACACCGCGAACAACGCGGCCACGACAGCGGCGGACAGATAGTGGCGAGCCGGACGATAGCAGCTCATAACGGAACCTACCTAAGCGTACCTCTCCCCCTTGGGGCCGTCAACCACATCGCGGCATGATCCATCATGTTTCGCGGCATGATGGCATCGCGACGTGGTGTATTGCGACGTTGTGCATCGCGAACTCGATGATTCTCGAACTACTCCAGACCCTCATCGCCGTGATATTCCTGCAAGCGTTGCGAAGTCGCCAGAGCGTAATGCGCGGAACTCAGGACGGTTGTCACGGCGGTGAGCCAGATCAAGATTTCCACAACCGCGGGAGGACAGAAAGCCACCCAAACGTTATTGAGCAGAACAGTGAGCAAAGTCACAATCTGAACCGCCGTATTGGCTTTTCCGAAGTTGCTGGGCGGGAAGCTTCGCACCGCTGTCGTCAGAACGACGACGAGCGCCGTAGCGATGATCATGACGTCGCGCAGCAGCACGAAGATCGTGACCCACCAGGGAATCGTCCCGATCACGGCCTGCGCGACAAAGCACGAACTCAGCAGTAGCTTGTCCGCGATCGGGTCCAGGTACTGGCCCAAACGAGTCTTTTGATTGAAACGCCGCGCGACAATGCCATCGATCGCATCCGTTACCGCCGCGGCAAAGAACAGCCAGAGACTCGCCTCATGGTGCCCGTAGATCATCGAGATCAGCACGAAGGGCAGCAACAGCATCCGCAGCAGAGTGAGCTGATTCGGTACCGACAGCGCTTGGCTGAGGATAGATCGCTCCCGGACGCCGGTCTGCGATTCGACGCTGCTAAGTGCGTTTCGCGGCATGCTCAAGTGAAGTGCCGAATGCTCTGCTTGGTTTCGTGCAACAGCGCGACGGCCAAGTCTTCAATCTCATTCCGCCGCGCAATTTTCTCACGCCACGGTTCGGGAATGGCCGTATACCCATAATAGGCTCCCGCAAGCTGCCCGTACACCGCGCTGGTCGTGCCGGTGTTATTGCCCAGACTGACCACAAGCAGAGCGCCGGCGGCGAAGTCATCGGTCTTGAAGAATGCCCACAAGACCGCCTCAAGGGTATCGATGGCATGCTCGCCCGCCGGCAGGTCCCCCGCGCTCTTGTGTTTGTAGACGCCGCGCGCAACAGCGTCGATCCGAGGGCACAGTGCGACCTGTTGAAAAAGCCAGTAATTATAGACAGGCGAGTAGAGATCCGCGAGCAGCGCCTCCTTTGATTCACCGCGCAGAGCCCCCGTCATCAATCCGGCCATGTAACGGCACGCGTCCACCGCGTCCACCGCCTCGTCTGTCGTTTGGCACATGCGGGCCGCAAGCTCCTTGGTCCGCGCACCATCGTGAAGCAAGTACATCGGGATCGGAGCAAGCCGCGCCAACGATCCGTTCCCGGCCGACTCAGCATCGCCGGCACCGGCCGCTGGGCCACCCGATTCATGCCGCTCGATCGCCGTCAAGACCGTGCGGCCCGCGCCAAACGCACGGCCGTTGCTGCTCAGATACCCCTGCCGCAGCCAGCGCAGGTAGCGATCCATCTGGTCACGCGGCTGAAAGCCTCGACATTTCAGCAAGCTGCTCGCTAGGCAGAGCGCCATGGAGGTATTGCCTGACCATTGGCCGGGTTCGATCTCGTAGACCCCTCCCCCGCTCATCTCCAGCGACGGCTCGAAACCGCCCGGGCTCCTGCCCTCGTACGGTGCGCCCAGTGCATCGCCCACCGCTAATCCGACAAGCGTCCCCGTGTAGCGTTCGTAAAGATTCACCGCTCGTCATCCCACTCGACGCGATCTATTCTAGCCGTCGATGGGAAGCGCATGCCGGTCCCGTAAATGTTCCAGCAACGAATCCGGCAGCTTCAACCCGCCCAATGGAACCCTGGCCGTATCCGGATTATGAAAATCGCTTCCCCCCGTGACCGCCAGCCCGGCTTTGTCAGCTGCCGCCCGCAGCGACTGCCGCTCGCCGGCATCGTGGTCAGCATGGAAGACCTCAACCGCCTTGAGTCCCTTCGCCGCTAGTTCCTTGACCGACGCCACCGAACCATACCCGCTGTCTCGCAGGAACCGCCCCGGGTGGGCCCATGACGAGAGGCCGCCCGCTTCCGCGATCCAGCGCAGCACGTTCTCGGCCGAGGCGTCACGGCGCGCTACGAAGCCCGGCGCGCGTTCGTCCAGGTAGGTATTAAAAGCCTCCCGCACAGAGGGCACATAGCCTTTTTGAACCAGCACCCGCGCGAAATGCGGCCGGCCCGTCTGCCCGTGTCCCAGAGCCTCGGCCTCCTCGGCCGTGACTTCCAGCCCCAGGCTTTGCAGCTTCGCCGCGAGACGCCGATTCCGCTCCCGGCGGCTCTGCTGAATGCAATCGAGATGTCCGCGAAAGGTCGCGCCCGGAGCCGCTCCCAGAAAATATCCGAGAACATGGATCGACCGGCCGAGAAAACAAGCGCTCAGCTCGACGCCGCAAACCAAATCCAATCCAACTTGTTTTGCGTGCGCCGCCGCCGCCTCGTAGCCGTCCAGGGTGTCGTGGTCGGTGATCGCGAGCGCCGACAGCCCGTTGTGAACCGCCAGATCAACTAACTGCCGAGGGCTTAAAGCCCCGTCAGAGCGGTCCGTATGGGCATGCAGATCAACCATCCGAAGAGAGAAGCTGAAGCTCCACTAGTTTAGCCCAGATCTTCTCAGCGCTCTCCTCGGCAGTCTCCTGGCTCGAGTCAAACTGCACTTCGGGGCTCAGCGGTTCCTCGTATGGGTCAGAGACGCCGGTGAATTCTTTGATTTCGCCGGCAAGCGCCTTCTTATAGAGACCCTTCACGTCCCTCTCAACAAGCGTGTCGAGCGGGCAGTACGCGTATACTTCAACAAAGTTGTCGATCTTCGCCCGGATCTCATCACGCACAACCCGATACGGCGATATCGCCGCCGCGATCGCTATGACGCCATTGCGCGAAAGCATCTCGGACACAAAACCGATGCGGCGGATGTTGGTGTCCCGGTCTTCTTTGCTGAAACCTAAGCCTTTGGACAGATTCGTGCGGACGACATCGCCGTCGAGCACTTCGACTTTCGCGCCGCCCTGGCGCAGCCGTGCTTCCAGAATGTCCGTTACTGTCGACTTGCCGGCGCCCGAGAGCCCGGTGAACCAGAGTGTAAATCCTTTATGAGTCATGTTCGCTAGTCCCCAAGAGTTGGATAAAAGAAAGAAAGTGTTCCGCGGCGCTTGCGCCTTGCCGTACCTTGGATAATCGCCGACAGCTGGTTCTAGCCTGCCCCGCCGTACGAGTCAATCAAGATCTGCGCGATCTCCGGGCGCAGGATGCGTGGATCAGGCCGTTCGCCGCCCTGGAGCAGCTCGCGGATCTTCGTGCCGCTGATCCCGAAGGGCTTCTCGCCGGGATGATTTTCCATCAAATCGACACGGCCGAGCGATTCGTAGAAAGCCGCGAATCCGATCTTGCAAGGCCGCAGGTGTAACTCGCCCGGCAGCGTCTCGAAAATCGTTTGCGCGTCGAAGTCGCCCCAGATCGCTGTGCCGTCCGCGAACGGCGCATCGGCGTGCTTGCGGCCAATCACAAGATCAGAGAAACCGTGGTTCTGGCGGTAGACAGCGTGCATCAGAGCCTCTTTGGGCCCGCCGTAGAACATCTTGATGTCGAGTGGTATCACCTCGAATACGTCCGTGATATCGTAACCAGCCGCGTTCCAAAGTGCTTCGTCCTTGTCGCCCTCGCCCAACAGCTCCAGGTCGTGCAGTGTCCGGTAGCAGCGCATCCGCACAGCGGCGTTTACGTCATCGCCCTTGAGTTCGCCCACCAGCGGATTCAGCACGGCGCCGGCAAAGTGCCCTTCTCGCGTCAGCCCCTCGATACCGGCCACCAGCGCGTATTCATGCGCGCGGTGTAGCGGATTGCGCGTTTGGAAAGCCAGCGCCCGCTCCCACTTGCGGTCCCGGATCAGCGCCCGCGTCATGCTCGGACTCGAAAGCGGCGCACCCCATTCTGGGCGTTGCTTCTGAGGCAGCACCCGCAACGTTCCGCCCAGTAGGCGGCTGCGTGGATCCGATTCCACCATTTGCCCGCCCGGATGATCGAAACGCTCCGTCCCGTAAACCCCGTGGACGTACTTGGCCTTGTCCCAGTCGAAGATTTCCGCCTTGTCCAGGATTCCCACTAGTGTGCCGTCTTCGGCCCGCAACGCCGCCGAACCACCTGGCGTTACAGCGTCAGCCTCGGCGTCACTCGCAGGCAACGAAAGTGGAATCCCCCACACGTACGGGCGGCCGTTCGAGACGATCACCGTCTCGTCAAGCACTTGATTCCAAGCAGCTTCCCCCATGAAGCCCTCAAGCGGCGAAAGAGTGCCGTCCGCGATGCGATAAACCGTCGATAGATCCGCGCGGCTTACCACAATCGGTGGCATCCCCGCCGCCTCTTCCAACAGCGCTTTGCGCTCACGTAACGAAATAGTGCGGTCCACCGGATCGGCTAGGCCGCCGTGAACAGGAACGAGATCTGGCATGATTCTGATTGACTTTCCTTAACTATGATTGGGACAACTGCAAAAGAGCTAAGCGCTCTGGCGACATCCCCTATCGCCTCTATCTGTCCTACTCACGAAAGTAGGGGCGGTGCCCAACGCAGGGCTATCCGGCCCTCACGAGTACCTCGTCAAGCAAGACGTCGAATTCGCGCCTCATCGCCCCATTCGGGCTGACGTGGATTCCGCACTCCTTCGAAGCGTCCGTCTCCCACCACCATCGTCCCGCGCGCGCATCCTCACCGTCCGACGTCGCTCTCGTGCAGGGCGCGCAACCGATGCTCGTATAACCTTGATCGTAAAGATCATGATAGGGAACGTCGTAACCGCGGATATAGCTCCAAACCTCTGCGTTGCTCCAGGCCGCCAGCGGACACAACTTGTAAACGCCGGCATGCTGCTCGTCCAGGGCCACCTTCGATACATCCTGCCGGGTCTCTGACTGACCCCTCCGCAGCCCCACCACCCAGGCATCCAGTTCCCGCAACTTGCGCTGCAGCGGGCGAACCTTGCGAATCTCGCAGCACATCCTGCGCTTCGACACCGAGTCGCGAAACAGGTCCGGCCCATGGCGCGAAACCATCCCGTCAACCTCTGAATCGTCCGGCGAGATGACTTCGATTTCGATTCCGTACCGGCTGCGAACCTTGCCGATCAATTCGTGCGTTTCGGTTGGCAACCGCCCCGTATCGATCGTGAAAACCTTGAGATCAGATCCGGCCAGCCGCGAGGCCATATCCACAATCACCATCCCCGTCGCCTGCAAGCTTGTACAGATACCAATTCGCGGGCCGAAAACCGAGAAGCCCCACTTGAGTACATCCTCCGCGGACGCACTCGCGGATGGCAGCGTGAGCGATGGTGTTGCCGCTAAGCTCATTCGTCCTAATCCCTATAGAAATACTAGAGATTAAGAATAGCAGAATGGCGCTTCCGCTGCAACTCCAACGGACCTCAAGGCTGTAAGTTATTCAGAAAGAGGAACTTGCTGCTCGATTTCTCGCCAGGCACTGATCTTCAGCCGGCGGCACACCCAACACAAACCGTCCGATTGCTCCGTGGCCCCGTCCTCCGCGCATACCTTGCAGGGGAATGTCACGGGGGGGGTCGGGAGGAATATTCCCTCGCGAGCCAGATTCAGCACCTTGGGATCGATGATCAGTTCGGTGCCTGCATTCTTTGGCCTGTCTTTTCGCTGCATGCTTACCTCGGCCTGTTCGACATTCGCTCGCGCGTACTCACGACGGCACACTCCACTCTACTATCCTTCGCGTTTCATCCTTGCCGGCGCCGGACCGCGAGCCCTCGAACCAATACTATAAACTCACTCCGCGGGGAAGTCCATACCCCTTGCCTGCTCTTTTTACTCGGTTGGACGAATAGCAGGGGTCTGTTGGTTGCCCCGATCCGTCATTTTTTTCAACTCAATGTCTTATCGGCGGATCTCGTGCGCACCGCGCCGCCGCTTGTCCGGCAGGCCCTCTGTAGCCAACGATAAGCTCGATTCACCCCCGCCGTTGTGATAACATAACGTCCTCGTGGAAAGGAATCCTAGCGCACTTGCGTCCACCGTCAGATCACCCCTTCGCAAGCACGGCATCCGCCTGACACGACAGCGGGAGTTGCTGTTCGAAATCATCAATAATTCCCACGATCACCTCAACGCCGACCAGCTCTACGAACTCGCTAAGAAGCAGGACGCGAAGATCAACCGAGTTACCGTCTACCGTACCCTCAAGCTGCTCAAGACAGAAGGTCTGATCGACGAACTCGATCTGATGCACTTCGATGGCGAGCAACATTACTACGAAACGCGCCTCAAGCAACCGCATGCTCACATTGTGTGTTTGCGTTGCGGATCGGTGCAGGAGTTCTTCGGCGAGCCTCTACAGCGCCTGCGGGAACAGATCGAATCCGGTTTCGGTTTTCAGATCCTGGTGAACCGCACCGAGGTGGGCGGCTATTGCGCGGATTGCCAGAACACCCTTCCTAGCGAGGAAACGCTCGAGGCCGGACCGGCGCGCCGCAAAGTGATCCCTTCCAAACGACGCTCCAGCCCCAAGAAGTAAGGCTCTTATGGTTCGCTGATGGCAACCGTGGCTCCCCTCCCTCGCTCCCAGTCCGCGGCCCGCAAACACGGCATGAAACTGACTCTCGTAGATACCGCCGGGGCCAAGAAGGTCCTCGATATCAACCGCAGCCCGTTCCGCATCGGCCGCCTTCCGGGCTGCGAAGTCACCCTGCAAGACAACCGCATCTCGCGCAAACATGCCCAGATTCTGGTCGAGGACGGCAAGTATTTCCTCGAGGACTGCGCCAGCCGCCACGGTGTCTTCGTTAATAGCCGCAAGATCGAGCGCCATGAACTATCGCAGGGCGACCGCATCGAGTTCGGCGTCGATGATTCTTATCACATCATCGTGGGAGCCGCGGCCGAACCCACGCCACTCATCCGAAAAGTCGCCGAACTCCCCGCCGCCGGTCCCACCGGCGATCTCGGGCGGCTCAGCGCGGTTCTCGATGTCGCCCGCGCTCTGCAATCCTCCATGGCGCTGGAAGATGTACTGACAGCCGCCGTCGACGCCGCGCTTCTCGTCACCGATTGTGAACGCGGCTTCCTCATGCTCAGGGACAAGCAGGGCGAACTTGCAGTGAATGTGGCCCGTAGTCGCGGCAACGAGAGCCTTTCCGGGGATGATCTCCGCGTGCCCAGCCGTGTGATCGACAAAGCCTTGCTCAAGCGCCGCGACCTGCTCTCGATGAGCTTCGACCCGTTGCAGGCTGAGGCCGAAGACGATGGCGCCGGCCAAACTGTGCGAGCCCTTGAGTTGCGCCGCGTTCTCTGTGTTCCCCTCGTCAAAATCCGCATGGGGCAGGAACACGAAACGAGTCTGCTTTCCACCAGGGAAGACACCTTGGGAGTCCTCTACATGGACTCCACAACCAATATCCTCGACCTGACGGCCGGCAACCGCGATCTCCTCCAGACGCTGGCCATCGAGATCTCAAGCGTTTTTGAGAACGCCCGTCTTCTGGGCGAAGAGCGCAAGAAGAAGGGTCTCGAGCAGCAATTGGCCATCGCCCGCGACATCCAGGTTTCGATGCTGCCGGCCAACCTGCCCACGCAGGGCTGGCTCGTCGCATCCGGCAGCAGCGAGTCTTGCTATCAGGTTGGCGGCGATTACTTCGATGTTACGCAATACGAGGACAAACACTGGGGCATCGTGCTGGCCGACGTGTCAGGCAAAGGTGTCTCCGCCGCGCTGCTCGCGTCGCTCATCCAGGGTGCTTTCTTCTCCGCGGTCAACCTGGAAGATCACCTTTCCGAGACCGTGTCGCGCATCAATCGCTACGTTTGCGAGCGCTCACGCAGCGCCCGCTTCGCTACTGTCTTCTACGGCTTGATCGCCCGTGACGGGCTCACAAAGTGGATCAATGCCGGCCACTGCCCAGCGATGCTCGTGCACCCCTCCGGCGAAGTTGACATGCTGAAGGCCACTACGGTCCCACTCGGGCTTTTCGTCGAGTCGGAATTTCCCGTCATCGAGAGTCAACTCCGCGCCGGGGATAAGCTCGTTGTCTACAGCGACGGGGTTTCCGAAGCAACCGACGGGAGCGGCGAACAGTTCGGCGAGCAACGCATTGAAGCAGTGCTCAAAGCGAACGCTACCCTCAAGGCCCATGAACTCCACGAGAAACTACGCCAGGAGTTAGCAACATTTACTTCCGGGGCCGAGCAGGACGACGACGTCACCCTGCTCGTACTTGGCTACCAAGGCGAACCGCCGCTTCTGAGTACCTGAAGGTCAAAAGACCACCGGCTCGCGAAGACCGCTGCGAGTCGTAAGCGGATTGAGCTGATGTAAGGTACGTTTCGCCTTAAGTCCCTCAAGACAAGGCGCTCGCCTCTTGCCCGCATCGCCGGCGCAAACACCGTATCGGCCCCTGACGCCGGCGCATTTCGTAACCTGTCCGCCCAAGCTTCGCCTTATGAACGCCGGGTCAAGGCCTGAGAGAGTATCTTAGGGGTACTGCTTCGGGTATCAACCTTACGACCGGCGTATAAGGACATATTCCTAGCGTATTTCGTACGAACACTCGATTCAGTATTCGCCGCGAACTTGGGACGATAAGGAGGTTGAACTGAGGGGGAAATAGAAACGATCATGTACGGCATACCAGCGATCTCACAAAAAGACTCTACCGCCGAGCGAGGGCTTCAACGACTTGCCGGAGCGGTGCTCATTCAGGCGATGCAAGACGCCAGCAGCGGCCCCCGCCGGGCCAAGGAAGAAGCGATTGACTGGCTGCAGGGCGGCGGCTCATCAAAGTTCAGTTTTGAATTCTGCTGTAGCCTTCTCGGGCGCGACCCGAACGATGTGCTGATGCGCTTGCGGCGCTTCGCCTTCATGCCACAACAGGACGGGTCGAGCTATGACAGCAGGTCGTACTTCGCGGCTTAACCGCGACACTCTTCGCTTTGGCCGCATCACTCCTATTACACGCGGCTACGAATGGCAGTGTAGGGGAACGGCATGCCGTGTCCGCGGCCCTGGAAGGGCCGAAGATGGAAGCCCAGCGCTTCAGCGTTGGGTATCTGATACCCGTGAGACCAAGCCCCGGCGGGGCGATACAACCAGCTCGCTTCTTCACAGGCAGGTGAGCTAACCGGCACGCCCTAAAAGCCCTGTTCACGCGTCAGAAAAATTGGCCCTTCAGGCTGGGTCAGTTGCCAATCTCAAACACCGCGCGGATCTTCCGCTTCACCCCGCGGTAGAACGTCCCATACGAGGGGCTCGCCAGGTTCTCCTGCACATCCTGTGGATTGAAGCTGTTCAGCAGGTTGAATAGTCGCAGGCCGGCGCGGAAGCGCCGATTCTTACCCTTAAACCGGAAGGAAATTTTCTTCGTGATTTGAAGGTCGAGAGAATTGAAAACAGGAAACCGCCCGGCGCGATTTCGAGCACCGACAAAGTTCCGCTCTTCATCGACCCTCGAGTGCGGAAACCCGCTTCTGATCTCCCAAACCGGAATCGCCGTAAACCCCCACGGCATCGGTAACTCCGTCCACGTCAACAGGCGGTGCGGCACGTCGAATGGCAGCGGCCCGCGTTCGTTCGGCCGAATCAAGGCCTCCGGCGTCGGCCCGTAAATCGAGCCCAAGTCGTTCAGATCTCCGACCGACGACGACCCGACATAGGAAGCCGTGATGTGCCCGGTGCCGCGAAGCCGGTACCGCACTGTCGTCTGATACTCCCTGTATTGATCCCGCCCACTGTTGCTCAGTGTGAGAACGCTGCTCATGCCGTCCCCGTGGACAGGCTCGATCAGGAAGTTGCGTGTCGTTCTTCGCTGCTGGTAGCCGACTCGTAGGAACAGATTATTCAGCACCTCGTGATCGAGTTGCAGGTTCCAACCCAGGCTCTTCGCGTTACGTATCCGGCCGTCGATCCGCGGCGTGAAGTGCCGCGCGGAGGTGACTTCAACATCCACCCCGAAACTGGTTTCGATCCGCTGAGGAAGCTGCTCGAAGGTCGGCACCAGCAGGCTGATGCGGTCAATGAACAGTCCCGCCCCGCCGCGCATCACCGTCCGAGAGCCGCCGCCGAACGCGTAGGCGAATCCCGCCCGGTACGAAGGATTCCATTGCTTCCCAATCGAGTCCCGTTCCAGCCGCGCGCCCAGATCAAGCGTCAACTCCTCGTTGACGAACCACTTGTCCTGCAGGAAGAACGCAGCGTCGTTCGAACTCGCGCGCGGCGCCACCGGCGGCGTAAAGCTCAGCTCAGAAACCGGGCGGTCCGCCGTACCCAGCCACGTCACGGGATTGAAGGTCTGAAGACCGTCGTACGACTCGGATCCCGCGGCAAACCCCGTCTTGAGTTGGTGCTTACCAGCCGATGTGATGGGCGCGAAATGGTATTGCTCCGAAATCTTTCGCCGAATCGTATTGCGGCGTTGGCGGTTGAAGAATGCGCCGCTTGCGCGATCAAGCCCCATCAGGGAAGGCTCGAACGTCCGTGGTTTCACGTCGCTGTCGAGATCCTGATACGAAATATTCGTCAAGAGCAAACCGCCGGACTCAAATTCGTGACTATCTCGCAGCACCAGCAATGTCCCGCGTCTTCGCAAATCCGGTATTGATGGCTGCGGCGTAAACGCGTTCAGGCCGAAATAGTTCAGCTTCTCGGGATAAACAACCACGACGAGCGAAGCGCGATTGCGGTCCGACAGGCGCGCATCGAACTGGTTGAATACCGTCAGCGCCTCCCGCTCGATGTCTCGCTCGAGGAGAGGCAAATTAGCGTCCTCCTGATCGGCGCGCACGAACTGATACTCGGTCGAGTGCAGCAGGCCGAAACGGCCCTTGAGTATCGGAATGTTCAGGGTCAGCCGCGGCGTGCTCGACTCGATCCCCATGATGGCGCCGTCTCTGCGGCGCACACGTGGCGTGAAATTCTGGACGTCGACCTTGAACTTCGACATGTCGGCGGGCTTTGTGTCGACGGTTGCCATCGCTCCGGCAAATCCGCCGTACTGGGCGTCGTAAGGCGTCGATAGTACCTCGACGTTCGAAATGACGGTGAGCGGTAGGCCGATCTCCGATGTTCGCGTAACCGGATCGGTGATGTCGACATTGTTCAGCCGCGAGCCGCTCTGCGACGCTCGCACGCCGTTCATGTTGATCTCTCCGGCCTTGCCTCGCAGCACGCCGGGGATCAAAGGCATAACGTCCTCGACGCTGCGGTTGGCCTTCGGAGCGTTATCAAGCGTCGAGACGCCAACCGAGCCTGAAGAGGACGTCGTCGTCGGGTCGATCGTAATCGCGGACGCCGTCACTTCGACCGTCTCGACCACGGCCTCGACCTGCATCTCGATTCGGAGCCGTAGCGGCATGACGTCGGCCGGCAGGCAGAAGATCTCGCTCTGGCCGCTCATCCCCGGTGCTCGCCCGGCCGCGATATAGCAGCCGGCCGCGACGTTTGCGAACTGGAAGATGCCGAGTTCGTTCGTTATGGTCGTCGCCGCTGGCGGTACATCCCCTTCGTCCAGCGCCACCGACTGAAGCTCAATCTCGGTTCCCGAAGCGCCGAATCGCTCGTTGTTCGCCCCCACGATCACCGCCTGGCCAACGACGCTCGCTACCTCCGCCCCTTGGGGGGACGCTGCCGCGGGACTAGCAAGTAAAACACCTAAAATGAGTACGATTACGAACATCAAAAGCGAAATACGGCCCTTGAAATCAGGGTAACAGGCCTCCATGAAGACATTCCGAAAGACCCGGAACAGCGCTGGGTGGGTCAAATGCCTCCGGGGTGGACCGAACTCGCCTTCCTGAGGGCACCCTGTTGGCCGAACGTGGGGCCGGACAGGAGGAATTGAATCCACACGGGGCCATGGCGCGCCGTGGGAACGGCCTTGGAATTGCATCCTTCTAAGTGGGGCTTGAAGACAATGACCAGGTCGGTGGCAGCAGTAACAATTTGTTTACTCGCCGTTCAGTCAAGCGGCTTGCTCCGAGGGGAGAGCACCCCTCGAACCGCTACAACGGAGACGTCCGCGGTAACCGTCGATGTCGGCGTGGAGCGCAAAGGCGAGGCCGTACCCGGCCTGACAGCGCGCAATTTCCGGGTCTACGAAAACGGGGCGCCTCGTGATGTGACTCGCGCTGAACCGGCGGGTCCGGCCTCGATCGTATTGCTGGTCGAAAACAGCTCGCATTCCTGGAGATTTCTCAACGATGTACGCAGCGCGATGCGAGGGTTTCTGAGAGCGGCGCAAGACGGCAAAGGTCACTCCTACGCGCTGGTCACCTATTCAAGCAAGCCGGTCGTCGAGCAAAGCTTGACCACTGAGATTGACCGCATTCGCAGGGCGTTCGTGGATGTCGACCAATCGGCTTGGGGACGCACCGATACCTACGACGCCGTCTACCGCGTGATCGAGGAAATGGAGGCGCTCCCCGGCAGAAAGGTACTCATATTCATCGGTTTCGGCTATGACGCCTTCAGCCGTCACACCTTCGGTGAGTTGCAAAGAAAGCTCGAGGTCGCCAACGTCCAGGCATACGCCATCGCGACGGGGTCAGACCTGCGGAGGGAGCCGCATTCGTGCCAAGGGACGGTTCAGTCGCCGGACCTTCGCAGTGGCGAAACCTTGGTTTACATGCTGGCCCGGCGCAGCGGTGGCAAGTCGTTCTGCCCGAACTGCGAAGCCGGCTTCGTCGATTCGATGCGCGACACGATGGAGCAACTCGAACATCAGTACACGATCGAGTACCGCAGGCCCACGTCGGCGCAAGCCGGTTTCCAGAAGCTGAAGGTCGAGGCGTTTGAACTCGTCGACGACGTACGGACGGACTTTCGCGTTCGCGCGCGAGAGGGCTGGCGCATTGAGGGAGGTGAGCGCTGATACATAGACCCCCCACTTCGGCCGGCACGCCGGAAGAAGTGCGGGAGCGTTATTTGCAGCAACTCCAAAGCCCCACCCTCGCGGGTGGGGCCTGTGAATCCGGAGACCTTGAACGACCGTCCGGCTAGTTGTGAATAACGATGCTACCGCCACCGAGAGGCTGATCGGAACCGTTGTCATAGACGGTCGTCTCCGGCGCCGCCTTATCCCAGATCTTGATCCGGAACTGATCCTCGGACGGGCCGCCGTTGGCGGCGCTATCCTTGGCAGTCAACAGAAAACCGAAATCACCCGATCCGTTGATCGTTCCCGAACCTTTGAACTGACCCAAAGGACCGGCAACGACAAGCCAATCGTACTCAGTGCTATCAAAGTCAAAATCCCCGGCCTTGAACTTGAACTGCGTTTGACCTGTCGGGACATTAGCCCCATTCTTGTACTTCGAGACAAACCCGAAGTGTGCCTTGCCCGCCGCGCCGGCGCAGAAGCTGACCGCGCAGAACCCGGGGTCGGACTGAATCCAGCCGCCGCCGCTGACGAAACCACCGTTGGGATCATAGACTGCCAGGAACGAGCATTCGAATTCACCGGTGCCCGGGTCCGAGTCGGTGCCTCGGACGCAAACGTCGTAAACGCCTGGAAGCAGCGCACCCGCCGGAATCGTGAATTCCACATCCTCCAGAGTGCTGCCAAAGGAACCATCGCTTGCGCAAGGCAGATACGGGTCGGGACAGTCGGCGCTCGACCCGCTGAGGATTACAGTCAGAGTTCCCGCCTCCCTCACCTCATAGTCAGCCGACGTGATGTTCGACGCATCCACCCCGCTATCCGTGATGGTCGCCGCGACGACAACCATTTCGTTCACTGAATGTCAAGGCCCAATAGAAATGTCCCCCTTGTTAGCCCAGTAGAAATGTCCCCTTGTTCGTCAAGAGAG
>JAQBUE010000007.1 GCA_027624045.1 Acidobacteriota bacterium | reverse complement strand
TTGCGCCGCCCGTGAACGGCCTCGAATCGCCGCTCTGTGGTCTATTTTCGCTCCGCCGTTTACAGCCGTCGTCGGCGGAATGGCTACTCTGCTTTGGTGGGCGTTGCTGGGAGCACTGATCGGGCGCGTTGACTTCGCGAGGCTTCCGATACCGAACTTCGCCATCTTGGCGGTCTGGCAGGGTCCAGGAATTTTGTTGTGGGGTTGGTCCATGCGTCGAGCCTTAGAGAGGAACATCCCGGGCCTGATTTGGAGAATCTCGTGGAAGGATACGGGGCTGGCCTTTTGGGGATTTGTCTGGCGAAGCTGGATCCCCCTGCTGCCCGTGCTGCTGGCTCTGGAGACGATTCGTAACAGTGTTGCGCTGCCGCCCTACGTGCTCGCGATCCCTCCGTGGCTGATTTTTGTGTGGGCGATGCGTGGGGCCCTGCGGGCACAGTTCAAGCGGTCCCTGCGGCAGGGGAGGATCCAGGGGGCGACCGGGATTCTTGGGGAGTCGGATGCTCCACAATAGTATCCGTTCGCTGCCAACGGGAGGGCGGGCCAGGCTCGGGGTATGAGGGTGCCAGACAAGCTGCCCAAGAAGAGTAACCGGGGCACGCAAGCGGATCGTTTACAGGCGGTGCGCGAATTAGCGGCGCTGAATCTACCTGTTGCGGACCCGCGGACTATGAAGCGGGAGTCAGCGCTAGAAACTGCTCATTCGTCATCGAGCGATTCGTCAGAGATCGGGCCCTGCTGGGTGCCGCGCGTGCCGAAATAGTATCCGACAACACCGCCTCCAAAGCCGACGACGGGTGGCAGGACGGTCTTGGCCCAATCGAGCGCTATGTCCGCCTTGTCCTTCTCGGCGAACATCACGACAAAGAATGGCAGCAGCATCACGACTGCGATGAGGCTGAGCAAGATGCGTGTGATGGGCCAGATGATCTTGGCCCATTCGGGCGAGTGGGCCGCGGCCTCTTTGAGGTTAGGGTTCCGATCCTTCGGCGCTCTTCGAAGGTCGATTCTTGCTTTGTCTAAGTCTGGCAGTGGCTGTGCCAAATCGAGGGGCTCCTCCTCGGAAACGACGTCCGGGAGGGGCTCAATCGGATCCGGCATCTTATTTGATAAGAACTTCCTTCGTGCCCGATTTGTCCGTCAGTTCAACCTTGTCCGCCTGAACCGCATACTTGAAGAGCGCCAGGGCTCTGCGGATCGCTTCGGACTTCGTGACGCCCAACGTTGCTGTAACCTGCGCCAGATCCTGTTCAAGCAGCGGCGGCAGGGTGAGAGTGTAGCGTGTCCCTTTTTGAACCATAGCAGGTGACTCCTTGACGTCATTATAGCGTCATTTTGACTTCACTTCCACGCCATAATGGTGCGCTCCCTAAGCGTCGGTACCTCCGTGGTCCGTCCTCGGTGGCTGAACTGGCTGACGCTTACTCTTCCAGCCGGCCATACTTGCGCAGGACCTCGCGCAACTCCTCGTGAGGCAGCCGGACGGCAGTATTACCGTTGATACCGGTCATCGTTTCGGCGGCGACCAGGGCGTTGATGATGGCTTCTTCGGTGGCTTGGACGGTCGCCTCGAAGATGGGGTCGAGCTGCGAGTTCAAAAGCATTTCAAGCTTCGCCTTCTTGTCGGAGCTGGCCGCGCCAGGGTTGCCGGTTGAGAAGGCGAGGAAGATATCGCCCGAGGAGTTGCCGGATGAGCTGCCCGTGCGGGCAACGCCCAGGGATGCCCTGCGCGCCAGGCGTTTGAGCTGATGCGCAACGAGCGGCGCATCAGTCGCGACGGCGATGATGATCGACCCTTCGCGGGCAGGCGGCGGACGGTTCCCGCAGGGGCCGTACTTCTCGCAAGTGAGTTCCTTGCCGACCGGCGCGCCGGCGATGGTGAGCTGGTCGCGGCGGCCGAAGTTCGCCTGCACGAGGACGCCGACGGTGTAGCCACCCTGATCCTTCGCGAGTACTCTCGATGATGTCCCGATGCCGCCCTTGAACTGATAACAGCGCATGCCGGTGCCGCCACCGACATTGCCCTCAATGACCGCGCCGCTCTTGGCACCCTCCAGCGCCGCGAGTGCATGTTCGCGCTTGACGTGAAAGCCGTTCACGTCGTTGAGGCCGCCGTCGAAGGTCTCCGCGACGACCGGCAGCGAGAAGCGCTGGTACATCAGGTCGTGCTCGACCTGCCAGGCGATCACGGCGTCCCTCACGATACCGACACTGTGCGTGTTGGTGATCATGAACGGACCTTCCAGGAAGCCGGATTCCTCGACCCAGGTTGTTCCGGTCATCTCGCCGTTGCCGTTGAGCGCAAACCAGCCGGCGAAGACGGAATCGTTCACACGTTTGCCGCGTGGGTGGATGGCGGTGACGCCGGTGCGGATGGGTCCCTTGCCGACTGCAAGCTTGCCCTCGCCCTGGATCAGGGTAGTGTGGCCGACTTCGATGCCGGCCACGTCAGTGATGGCGTTCCACTCGCCTGGCGTGCCGTCAAGTGGAACGCCTAGATCCCGGGCGCGCGGTTTCGTTTGGCTTTGCAATGGGAGACCGACAACTAACATAACAAATACGGTCAGCACGAATGTTTTCGTTTTCATGAAGTTCCTTGACGCGAGATTGTATCGCTCAGCAAATATAGTAAGTCCCTCTCACGTCGTCCGCGATCCGGAAGCGAGCTTTCCGCGTCCACCGGCCCCATCGGAGGGGCGCCGAAGAGCCTTGCTGCCAGCACTTGGCGAGCGGGGTGCGATAATACCTGATTCTCATGGCTAAGAAACGTTCGATTACCTATGCCGACGCGGGCGTCAATATCGACGAGGCGAACCGCGCCACATCGAAGATCAAGGGCTATGCGCGAAGCACGTTCGACCGCAACGTGCTTTCGGGAATAGGCGCCTTTGGGGCGGCCTACGACGTCAAGGGCGTGGGCCTCAAGCATCCGGTACTGGTCAGCTCGGCCGATGGCGTCGGCACCAAGCTCATGGTGGCGTTCGCAATGGACAAGCACGACACCGTCGGCCAAGACCTCGTGAACCACTGCGTCAACGACATCGCCGTGCAAGGCGCGCGGCCGCTTTACTTCCTGGACTACTTCGCGACGGGCAAGCTGCAGGCTACCGTGGCGGCTCAAGTCGTGAAAGGCTTGAGTAAGGCCTGCCGCGAGAACGCTTGCTCGCTGATCGGCGGCGAGACGGCTGAGATGCCCGGCATGTACGCGGAGGGCGAATACGATCTGGCCGGGTTCATCGTAGGCGCGGCCGAGAAGAAAGAACTGATCAGTCCGGCGAACGTGCGCGAGGGCGATGTGCTGCTCGGGTTCCCCTCAACCGGACTTCACACGAATGGCTACTCGCTGGCCCGCAAGCTACTCCTCGGGGTGGCAGGCTATCGACTGGATCAGGAAGTCAAGGCGCTACGGACGTCAGCGGGCCGCGAGCTTTTGAAGATCCATCGCAGCTATCTGAAACCCTTGCGGGCCTTGATGGCTCAAAAACTCCTGCATGGCGCCGCGCATATTACCGGCGGCGGCATTACCGACAACACGCCGCGCATGCTGCCCACTGGGCTGGCGGCGCGAATCCGGCGGGATGCCTGGCCGAAGTTGCGCGTGTTTGATCATCTTTGCGAAGTCGGCAGACTTGATCCTGCTGAAGCCTATCGCACATTCAACATGGGCCTCGGGATGATCGTCGCCGTCCCTGGGCGCGCCACGGGCCAGGCTCTGCGGTTGCTGGCATCGCTCAAAGAACCCGTCTATGAAGTGGGCGTCGTGGTGAAGGGTAAACGGCGGGTGGTTTACGAATGAAGAAGCTCGGCATCCTGCTGTCGGGACGCGGCTCGAACTTTCAGGCCATCGCGAAGAACGTCCAGTCCGGGCGGATTGCAGCGGAAATCGCGATCGTCATCAGTAATAAGCCCGACGCCGCGGGCCTGGAGATCGCGCGCGGAATGGGGCTCGAGGCAATCTGCATCCCTTCAAAGGGAGTGAAGCGTGAAGAGTATGATCGCCGCGTTGTCGCGCTGCTCAAAGAGAAGCAAGTCGACCTGGTTTGTCTCGCCGGATTCATGCGGCTGCTGAGCGCCTATTTTGTGAGTGAGTTTCCCAACCGCATTCTGAACATGCATCCTGCCTTGCTGCCTTCATTTCCCGGACTCGACGGGCAACAGCAGGCTTTGGCGCATGGCGTGAAGTTCACGGGATGTACTGTCCATTTCGTCGACGCCGGTTTGGACTCCGGACCGATCGTCGCGCAGGCCGTCGTCGCGGTTGAGGACGACGACACGGCGGATTCGCTGTCAGCCCGCATCCTGGCCGCGGAGCACCGCATTTACAGCGAAGCGATTACCATTGTATTGAGCGGCAAGTTTCGCATCGAGGGCCGCCGGGTTCTGAGAACCTGAAAACCAGCGGCGGCAGCCGTCACCCAAGCAACAACTATTTCATGACGATCGACCAACAACTGGAATACCTGCGCAAAGGGTTCGTCGAGATCATCCCCGAGGACGAACTCAAGACCCGGTTGATCGCCTCCGAGAAGGAAGGCCGGCCGCTGCGCGTGAAAGCAGGTTTCGATCCGACCGCGCCGGATATCCACCTTGGGCACACGGTCGTAATGCGCAAACTGCGCCACTTTCAGGAACTGGGCCACACGGTAGTATTCGTGGTGGGCGAAGCCACAGCGTTGATTGGCGATCCGTCGGGACGCAGCGCGACCCGCCCGCCGCTGACTCGTGAAGAAGTTCGGGCGAATGCGGAAACGTACAAGACCCAGGCGTTCAAGATTCTCGATCCGGATAAGACCGAGATACGGTTCAACAGCGAATGGCTGTTGCCGATGAAATATGAGGATTTGATTCGGCTCGCCTCCCGCTACACGGTTGCTCGCATGCTCGAGCGTGAGGATTTCAGCAAGCGCTACAAGGGTGGGCAACCGATAGGCATTCACGAGTTGCTATACCCGCTGGCGCAGGCTTACGATTCCGTGGCGATTGAAGCGGACGTCGAGTTGGGCGGTACGGATCAGACATTCAACTTGCTGGTAGGGCGCGAGATTCAGCGCGACTACGGACAGACCCCCCAGGTCATCGCCACGACACCCCTGCTCGAAGGGCTGGACGGCGTGCAGAAGATGTCGAAGTCTCTCGACAACTACATCGGCGTGGCCGAACCGCCGGAGATCATGTATCGCAAAGTGATGCAGATCAGCGACGAGTTGATGTATCGCTACTACGAGTTGTTGACCGACATGAGTGTGGCCGAGATCAGCGCGCTACGAAGGAAGATTGAGAGCGGCGACGAACACCCGATGAAGGCCAAGGGCGCCTTGGCCGAGCGCATCGTCAGCGACTATCACTCGGCCGATGCCGCGGCCGAAGCGGCGGCCGTGTTTCGCAAGGTAGTTCAAGAAAAACAGGTCCCCGACGACATGCCGGTTCACGAGCTGCCCGAGGAAATGCGCGGCGCTCCGGCAATTCGGATCGACAAGCTGCTGCGAGCCATCGGCCTATGCGGTTCGGGTGCGGAAGCGAATCGCAAGCTGAAGGAAGGCGCTGTGTCGGTCAACGGTGAAAAGCACCGCGAGATGAGCTTCGACGTGGACGCGGGCCAGCAAGAACTTACGATTCAGGTCGGCAAGAAATGGGCGCGCGTGAAGCTGTAGACCGCTACTAATGGAACTTCTCTTCGTCTCACTCGCGGCTCTTGTCGTCGCGGCGCTAACTCTTTATTCAGGCTTTGGGCTGGGCACGCTGTTGATGCCCGTGTTCGCGTTGTTCTTTCCGCTGGAAGTGGCGGTGGGAGTAACCGCAATCGTCCATTTACTAAACAATCTTTTCAAGGTCTGGCTGGTGGGTAAGGACGTCTCGTGGCCGGTGGCGCTGCGTTTCGGGTTGCCGGCGATCCCGGCGGCGTATTTCGGGGCGGCGCTGTTGGCGGGCATGTCGGAGCGGCATGTTGTCGCGCAGTATACGCTGGGCTCGCGGCCATTCGAGGTAACGACGATCGGATTGGTGATGGGGATTCTGATCGGCGTGTTCTCGTTGCTGGACTTGCTTCCCGTTTTTGATCGCATTGAGTTCAGCAACAGATTGGTGCCGGCCGGTGGCGCGTTGTCCGGTTTTTTCGGCGGGCTATCAGGACACCAAGGCGCGCTGCGCTCTGCCTTTCTGGTCAACGCGGGATTATCGAAAGAGGCATTGATCGCGACGGGGGTGGTTTGCTCGGTGGCCGTGGACGTAACACGGCTGGCAGTCTACAGCGCGGCGGTCATAGGCGCGCAAACGCGGGACCTGCTTGCTGGCGACGGGTTGCGGTTGCTCGTGACCGCGACGTTGGCGGCGTTTCTGGGGTCCTACTTCGGGGCGCGGCTGTTGGCTAAGGTAACGATGACTCTAGTCCGGCGACTCGTGGGGGCGATGCTGTTGTTGTTAGCCCTTGCGATCGGCGCAGGCTGGATTTGACTCGTTCGTGGGTGAGCCCGCCTCGCGGCATCACAATCGCCAAACAGCCACCCACCAACCCCGTCACTTAAGGGCTGCTCCGCCGTCGAACTGTTTGGACGCGCCCGGCTCGAACAGCCGGAACACGAAGAGTGTGCCACCGCTGCGGTAGTCGCGCAGCCACGGCGCGCCCGGCCCGGTGTAGCCTCCGACGGCGCCGCCCATTCCTGAAGCGATAGCAATGTACTGGATGCCGTCGAGTCGATAGGTGACGGGTCCGGTTCGAATGCCGGAGCCGGTTTGAAACGACCACAGCAGATCGCCGTTGCGGTCGTCGTAGGCGAGCAAATTGCCTTCGGCGTCACCGCTGAAAACGAGTCCTCCGGCGGTGGCCAGCATTGAGGCCGACATCGGTGAGCGCGTTCGCACTTCCCAGGCGGTATCGCCGGTGTTGGGGTCGATCGCCATCACTTTCCCGAATGCCTCCCCGGGAATGTACTTGAAGCCGTCGGGTCCGGGGGGAAGGCCTTGCTGTTTGGCCTTGACGCCGTAGTTGTAGTAGACCGCGCAGTTCTCGATGACAGGCAGGTAGGCCAAGTGGGTCTGGGGACTGTAGGCCATACCGGTCCATTGTTTGCCACCCGCCGCACCGGGGCAGACTTCGACACCTTCATAACTCGGGATGGCGTCAGGGTTGAGAATTGGGCGGCCCTCGGCGGTGAAACCGGTGTTCCATGTCGCGCGCACAAACGGCTTCGCGAAGAGGAACTCGCCGTTCGTGCGGTCGATCGCGTAGAAGTAGCCGTTACGGTCGGCATGGATGATGGCCTTCCTGGGGCGGCCCTCATGGCGGATTTCGACAGGGATGGTTTCGGTGACGCCGTCGTAGTCCCACACACCGTTGGGCGTGAACTGGTAGTGCCATTTCAACTTGCCCGTGGCCGGCTCGAGCGCCACGACGGAGTTGGAGTAGAGATTGTCGCCTTTTCGCGCATCACCGTCATAGACGGGAAAGGGCTGCCCGACACTCCAGTAAATGAGATCGAGATCCGCGTCATAGGTGCCGTGCATCCAGGGGGCGGCGCCCCCGGTCTTCCATGAATCACCCGGCCAGGTTTCGTTGCCCGGCTCTCCGGGACCGGGCACGGTATAGAAGCGCCAAAGCCGCTCACCGGTTTCGGCGTGATAGGCGTCGATGAATCCTCGGGAGGCGCGGTCGCCGCCGGCGATGCCGACAAAGAGACGGTCGCCGACGATCAGCGGCGGCTGCTTGGCGTTCAGGTTGTCTTTGCCTTTGCCAAGTTCGACGTCCCACTTGACGCGGCCGGTCTTGGCCTCGAGGGCGACCAGGTGGGCGTCAAGCGTGGTCAGGTAGAGCAGGTCGTTCCGGATCGACACGCCACGGTTACTGGGGCCGCAGCAGAAGCTCAGCTCTTCGGCCGCGGGGAGACGCCGCTGGTAGTGCCAAATTTCGGCGCCGCTGCGGGCATCAATGGCGAAGGCGTGATTCCAGGCCGTAGTCAGGAAAATGACGCCGTCGACGGCCAGCGGCGTGCTGGTCAGTCCGTCGCGGACACCGGTTTGGAATGCCCACACGGGAACAAGGTTTTGCACGTTGGTGCGGTCGATGTCGTCAAGGCGGCTATAGCGGGTTTGACCGTAATCGAGACCGTACATCAGCCAGTTGTTGCTATCTTCGTCGGCTCTGAGCAGGCGCTCGGGAGACACGCTTACCCGCGGGGTTTGGTCGCTGCCGGCGGAGTAGATGGCTTTGTCGGCGAAGCCGCGGATGAGCGCGACAAGCGAGCGCCGCCCGCCCGTGTCGATACGTTCCGCGAAGCCAGGCATGGCGGTGCCGGGAAGGCCGTTGGCGATGGCCGATTCGAGTTGGTCGTCGGACTTGGCATTTTGCCAGCGCGGATTCGTGAGGTCCGGCGCCGATCCACCCTCGGCGAAAGCGCCGTGGCAGACGACGCAGTGTTGATTGAAAAGTTCCTGGCCGCGTTCCTGCGATTGTGCGGAGAGCGCCGCCGGCAGCAGACCGGCCAGGGGAATTGCGAGAAACAGAGCGGCGCGGCTCTTTTGGGGGATGCAGCTCGGTCGGCGTTCGTCCATCGGCGGAACGCATTGTAGCGAAATGTCGCCAACCTCGCCCAAGAAGCGGATTGCGGGACAGAGACCATCGACGCCTGGAGCTTCGGGCTAGCTCCTCATAACTCATGCCCACGAAACCCGTTCACCCGGTTCAAACAAATCTCATGCGCTTGGGCCACGCAAATCCCGCGCGCTATTGTAAACTGGCAGCGGGATCTTCATGAGACACATTGCGGTTCGATGCACTTCGGCGCTCCTGGTTGCGCTGGCTTCTCCCCTGCTGCTGCTCGCTGAATTTGACGCCGCGTTCAACATCATCGGGCGCTGGGATGGCCCTGCCGACGTGTCGCAGGTTCAACGGCTCCAGCAGGGCGGCTGGACAGCGGTACTGCTTCCCTGGCCCGGCAACGAAGCAACCGAGGCTTTCGCCGAGGCCGCTGGACAGGCCGGACTGACAGCCATCGCTGAACTGGGCGTTGTCGGCAGTATCGAGGCGGCGCGCGAGGCGGCCGCTTCGGCGCGGAAAGCCGGTTTCGACGCCGTCGCCCTCACGGCGGGCGGCCCCTTCGATTCAGCCGACTCCTTGCGCAATTTTGTCACCGAACTACGTGGCTATGACGTTCTCGTTTTTCTCGATCGAAGTCAGATCTCATGGAATGTCCCCGGCGCCCACCCGGTGCTGACAGCAGGACTGTGGCCGGGCGTTCGCGCACCGCCGAATGTTCCCGGTCGCGGCATCGAAGTCGCTACGGCCAGCCGCGAGCCGTGGCTCGATACAAACCCTTACCTGATCGGTTATCTGCGGGGCATCTTCCCCGAACGGGTAGCCGTCCTCGGTTATCGGCCTGACGCCTCCGGCGGCATCAGCGGCGGACGAGCCGTACCGCACGAATCCGTCGAGGTAGCCCTTGTCGAAGCATTCATGGCCGGGGGCAACTTCGTCATTTCCCTTCCCGGCGACTACCGCCAAGCGCTGCTCGCCGACAACAAAGAGGCCGTCGCTGCTTGGGAATCGCTCGGCCGCACGGCACGATTTCTGCAAGAGCACCGTGAACGCATCCAGCAGCCCAACCGGTCACGCATCGCCGCCGCGGCCGGCTCGCTCGCCGAGTCGGGCGAGATTCTCAACCTGATGTACCGCCGCAACATGTTTCCCGTTGTGTACGCGGCGAGCGACATCCCGGTCATCGACCCCAGCCGGTTTCGAGCCTTTGTGTATGCGAATCTCAGTGAGCCGGGAGCCACCGCGCTGCGCCGCATCATTGGGTATGTCGAGGCGGGTGGATTGCTGCTCGTCTCACCTCAGGATCGCGAGACCCCGAAGTGGTGGCTTGCGGCGGGCGTCGAGAAGGTTCGCTCCGACACCGACCGCGATCATTACACCCTGGGCAATGGACGCATCGTCGCCTATCACGACCCGATCCTCGATCCGAGCGAGTTCGCGCTCGACGTGATCGATCTTGTGGGGGTGCAAACCCGTGATGTTCGGCTCTGGAATGCGCCGACCGTCGTCGGCTCCGCGGTCAGCGCCAATCGCAGCGGGGCGCGGGTTCTTCTGGTGAACTATGACACGCCGATCGATCAAGGCTTCCCCGCCCGCATCGACGGCGTTTTCCGGCGCGCCACGGTTCTTGAACTGGATGGCGAACAGCGCAGCCTCAAGGCTGTCAAACGAGGCGAGGCGACGGAAGTTTGGGTGGACCGCATGGGCCGCTTTGCCCTGATTGAGTTGCGCTGAACAATGCTCATCGAGCGCATGCGTCGTTGGAAAGACGGACGCCAGTCCCGAAACGGCCATCTCTCCAGTTCTGACGAATTCGCCAGCCACCCCCGTTACCGTGACAATGCCGCTAGACGTCCAAGCCGCGAAGGACGCCGGTGCTGTCGCCGAATGATTTCTCTTTAACGCCCATACGGTGCATCAGCGCCAGGTGGAGGTTGCACATCGGGGTGTTCTCCGGCGCGCGCAGGCGTCGGCCTGGCGAGAGAGAGCCCTTGCCGCGTCCGGCGAGGATGAGCGGCAGGTTCTCTTCGACGTGTTGGTTGCCGTCTTTGAGCGATCCACCGTAGAGAACCATCGAGTTGTCAAGCAATGAAGCGCCGCCTTCGTCGAGGCTGCGCATGCAGTCAAGGAAATACGCGAACTGCTCGACGTGCCACGTGACGATCTGTTCGTACTGGGCGCGCCGTGCCGGGTCTTCGCGGTGGTGTGACAGCCCATGGAAGGAGGTTTCAGTAACGCCATCGAGGAAGGTGTAATCCTGCGAGCTCTGGGCGTCTCCCATCATGAACGTTGCGATCCGAGTGGAGTCGGTCCAGAACGCCAAGACGAGGATATCGAGCATCAGGCGCACGTGTTCGGCGTGCGACTCAGGCGTCCCCGGGGCTGGTCGATCGACGGGGAACTCGCCTTTGTTGATCCAACGCTTTTGCGGTTGGAGCGAGGCCTCGAGACGACGCTCGACCGCGCGGATCGATTCGAAATACTCGTCGAGCCGCGCTTGGTCCGTCCGAGAGCCTTTTCGACGAATCTGTTTCGCCTGCTCCGCTACGACATCGAGCAAGCTTGTCTCATCCCGCTGCAAGGAGCTCACCAGCGAGCGGTCGCGGGGGTTGAGACTCGACACGACGGGAGCGCGGCGATTGCGGAACAGCCGATCGAACGCCAACTGCGGGACGATCTCTTTGGGAACGGGCGTGTTGTGGTCCGCCCAGGAAAGGAACGACCCGAGCGCCCGCGGAAAGCCGCCGCCGGCTGTATCGATGCCGCTGCGGGGTGAGTCAATGCCGAGCTCAAGAGAGGGTAACGGCGTGCCGTCGCCGCAGCGCTGCGCCAGCAGCTGATCGACGCTCGTACCGCCTGAATCGAGATCACCGCCCGTCGTCCGCTCGACGAAGCCGCCGGATAGCCAGACGGGGACTTTCGGCCAGTGCCCATTGCGGCCGACCGTGTTCTCGTTCCAAAGGTTTTCGAGCACGAGAAGCTCGTTCTTGTGTCTCGCCAGGGGTTCGAGGTGCGGCGTCAGCTCGTAGTTGGCACCATCGCCCGGCGGAGTCCAATGGTCCGGCCGCACGCCATTCGGCACGAACAGGCAGGCTAGTCGCAGCGGCGGCTCTTCCAGACTTTCCGTGGCGCTCACGGCGGCCCCGTCCGCGATGGACTCGAGCCAAGGGAGCGAAAGAGCGACTCCCGCTCCTTGCAGAATCGTGCGACGGGTCAACGGTTTCGACATGGCGATTCGTTCATAGGCTAGCACGACCTTGCACTACTTCGTCTCCAGCAGGCGGCGGGGGGAGGCGCGCTTCAAAGGCTCGGATTGATGGGTGATCTCGATGCCTCCCTGAAGGTTGCGAAACGGCGCGCTCAGCACAATCTCCCGGATCAAGGTCCGTGCCCGATAGCCGTCGTCGGCAAGTCGCTTCGCGATTTGCTCGATGGTGCACTGATCGCCGTCCTGTTGTCCGCGGCCGATCGCGTAGCCCAGGACCTTGCCGACGAGTTGCCGCAGGAACTCCTCCTTGCGCTCGATCAGTACCGCGCGCAGCTCGACGGGGCCGTTGAACGTCTCACCGCTCGGCAACGCCCCCGAAGCGTCGACCGGGCGGCCATCCGGTTCGGTATCACGCCAGCGGCCCATCCAGTCGAAGTTCTCAAGAGCCAGTCCGATTGGGTCCATCAAGTTATGGCACGCCGCGCACGCGGTTGACGCCCGATGAGCCTCGAGAAGCTCTCGTGTCGCCAAGGGCTGGCCCTTCTTAGCTGGCGGCAATTCCGGAACATCGGGCGGCGGCGGCACAGGCGTACCGAGGAGGGTCTCGAGCACCCAGGCGCCGCGCAAAACCGGGCTTGCCTGGCGGTAATGCGAAGTCATTGCCAAGACTGACGCCAAACCCAGCACGCCCGCTCGGCGATCATCGGGCCAGTTCACTCGCTCGAAACCGCTCGGCCCGAGGCCCTGTACCGCGTCTTCGATCTGGTAGTACTTCGCCAGACGGGCGGTCAGGAAGGTGTAGGGGGCGTCCAGCAGGTCGAGCACGCTGCGGTTCGCGGTGAGGATGTAATGGAAGAGCAGCTCGGGCTGTTCCCTCAAATCGGCCGCGACAGCAGGCGTGTAGAAGTGTTGCAGCTCAGTCAGCAACGGGACGGCCCGTCCCCCGATCTCGTTCGTGCCCAGCCACTGACCAACAAACGAACCCGCCAAAGCCCGTGATCGCGGATCGTCGAGCATTCGGTCGACTTGCCCGGCAAGAGTCTCCGAATCTTGAAGCCGGCCCTCGGCCGCAAGTTTTAGCAACTCCTCGTCGGGACTGGTCGACCAGAGAAAGTAAGACAGCCGCGAAGCCATTTCGTATGAACTCAGCGGGTGAAGGCCCTCGCCGTCAGGAGGTTCCTCGACCCGGAAGAGGTATCGCGGTGAGATCAGCACGCCTTTGAGGGCATACTTCAGGGCTTCCTCGAAAGGATCTCCCCGCTCCGCGGCACGGTCATAGAGTCCAAGAACCCGTTCGATCTCCGGCGGCCCGACCGGTTGCCGGTAGGCTCGTGGCAAAAGCTTTGCCAGTAAGCGCTTGACGGCGACTCGCGGCGCCACCGGAGTTTGCCCGGCTTCAATCCCCAAGAGCCGATGATGCAGGGCGCGATGACCGGCGGTCGCCGGCTCCTTTTCCTCGGTCACTGTCAAGCTGTAGAGATCGATCGGCTCAGAACCGTTGACGACTGAGATCGTGTGGGCGCCGCGGGAGAGATTCGCACGCTCGGTTCGCGCCGTCGCGCCGCCGTTGTAGTCGACCGGGTACGACAGCTCTCCCACCGTTACGCCGTCAACCTCGACCTCTACGGTGAATGGCGTCACGGGGGGGCGCTCAGCCGAAACGCGCAAAGCGTAGCGGCCCTCTGAGAACACAGTGATCGCCGTGCTCAACCGCTCCCCTGGATTCAGCTTCCGGGCCGGTTTCTGCCCCGCCGGAGGAGCAGGACTTGGGGGCGTCAGCTCGTGCGAGAGGAAGACGCGGTTAAGCGGCAGCGAGACGATCAGCCGATTGACAACTTCCTCCGCGGCATCCATGTAGCGCTCGATCATCATCGGCGGCAGATAAAGGGTCTCCCCGTTGGTATCGAAGCCGGCGCCGCCCGACTCGTCGGCCGCAAACAGCTCCGCAATAGGGAGATCGACTCCGAAGAGGTCCCGAACCGTGTTGCGGTATTCGCGGCGATTAAGCCGTCGAGGAGCGACGTAGCCGGCGTATTCGTCGCCTGTACAACCCGTGGTTCGCAAACGCGTCTCGATCCAGTCTGCGACCAGCAAGCGGTCCGGTTTCGGCAGTTTCGCGTCGCCCGGCGGCATCGTGCGATTTCTCAACTGAGTCGCGACGCTGCGCCAGAGAGTGCGTCTGGTCTCTACGTCGGTGGCGGACTCAGATTTGAGGAAGTCGTGGCCGTTTTTGGATTTCGCGGGATCATGACACGCGCCGCAGTGTTCGGCGAGGACCGGGCGGATGTCGCGTGAGAAGGCCGCGGCGTCATCGGCAGCTCGGGCAACACCGAACGGCTGGATCGCGAGCGCGATCGCCACGGCGGCACTATGCGCGGTATTGAGCTTCACGGCTAGGTCAGAGAAGCGCTCGAGCAGCGGCTCGCGCTCATTTGCATTCTAGTCTACCTTCCTACGGATCGCTGCACGAATCGCTGCACGATGCGCTTGCCGCAGGCGGGCAGATCATGCACCATGACAGGCCGCTCCAGCGTGCAACTTGGCGAAGTCGACAAGCGTTGTCAGGTCAAAACTCCAGCCGTCGGAGGTTCACGACCGATTCCCTGGCGCCACGGCTTTTCCTCATCGATTACATGCCGTACCCAGCGGTCGAGCGGTAGTTTCTCCTTGGCCGGCGACTCGTTGATCCAGACGTCGATGCGCGGAGTCTTCCAGTTGTACGGCTTGCCCAAGATGTCAAGGTCACCGTCTCCATCGAGATCGGCGATGCGCGACTCATGGTTACCAAAGCCGCTTGCGATGACCTGCTCTGTGAACTTGCCGGTGCCCTTGCCGTAGAAGACGCGTAGCCGTGCAATGGGATTGTTGCCGTCTGCCTGCTTACCCCATTGGCCCATCTCAGCCGAAAAAATGTCTGCGTGGCCGTCGCCGTTCACATCCCCCACACCGATCGAGTGCCCATGTATCAAATCGGGAATCGGGAGGTCATGCCCGATCCACCCGCCGTCCTTCCACTCGTACCAGCGGATGGACCCGTTGATATCGCCCGGTGCGAAAACCACCTCCGGGCGGCCACCCTCGACGATCTGCCCGACGGCCGCCCGCGAAAAGCGCGACCCGTCGTCGATGATATGCGGCTTGAACGAGCCACCACCCGTGTGCTCGAACCAACGGCCGCCACCGACGAGGTCGGCGACGCCGTCCAGGTCGATATCGGCGGCCGCCAAGCCCTCGTGCTCCGCGCCTTCCCACTCGTAGATCACGCGTACAGGCCACTCCGCGTCCGTCTTCGGGTTTTCGGGGATCTCAAACATCAGCAGGGCGTGGGCGCGCTGGTTCCACGAGATCAGTTCAGCCCGGCCGTCTTCGTCGAAGTCGCCGAACATCTGATCATGGTGCTTGTTGCCACCTGACGCCTTGATCACGTGACGAGTCCAGCGTTTTCCCGGCGCATAGTCCGGATAGGGGTTCTCCCACCACCACATCGAGTTTGCGCCGGCGTCGCTGCCGAAAACAATATCGATGTCGCCGTCCCCAAAGAAGGGCGTAAGCGAAAAACAACGGACTGGCCCAGCCTGAAAAGCTTCTTGAAACGGACAGCGTTACAGGGACAGGAAGGTACATGATGAGCGCGTAAGCTCGTCTCGGCATCACTTGGTGACGCCAGTGTCCTCAAGTCTAGCCGCATGCCAGGCGGGTCTGCCTACGCGGACATTATCGCGGATCTGCGCCCCGAGTTTTGTCGCCTTTCCGCTGTGCCCAATACCCTGCTGCCATTCAGCTCGCTTTGCTACCATGACTCCGTGAATCGCCGACAATTTCTCTCTACGACCGCTACCGCGGCCGCCTCCACCGCCCTCGCCTCCGCGCAGGATAAACCCGTTCGCCTCGCTATCATCGGCATGGGCGGCCGCGGCACAGCGCTGATGAAGCAATTCTCCAAGGTCCCCGGCGTCGAAATCGGCGCTGTGGTCGACCCCGACGGCAACCGCGCCGAGGAAGCCGCCGGCTGGATTCTTCAAAACAACGGGAACCGTCCCAAAGCTGAAGCCGACATGCGCCGGGTTTTCGAGGACGCCTCGATTGACGCCGTCGTCATCGCCACCACCAATCACTGGCATGCGCTCACCGCCATTTGGGCGATGCAAGCCGGCAAACACGTCTATTGCGAAAAACCCGTTTCGCACGATATCTTTGAGGGCCATCAGCTTGTGGCCGCCAGCCGCAAATACAACCGCATCGTGCAGGGCGGTACACAGCGCCGCTCCGACGGCCTCTTCCGACGCGCCATGCAGCTTATCCACGACGGCGCGATCGGTGACATCTACCTGGCCAAGTGGTTCTTCCCCGGCAACCGCGAGTCGATCGGCTTTAAGCCCACCGAGCCGCCGCCGAACTGGCTCAACTGGGACTTGTGGCTGGGGCCCGCTCCCGAGCAGCCTTACCACGCCAACTTGGTCCACTATAACTGGCACTGGTTCTGGGATTTTGGTAACGGCGAACTGGGTAACAACGGCATCCACTTGGTCGATATTTCTCGCTGGGGTATAGGAAAAGAGCTGCCAACGCGGGTTAGTTGCTGGGGCGGCCGCTACGGCTACAAGGATCAGGCCCAAACCCCCAATACCCAGACTGTGCGTTGGGAATACCCTGACGGCGCCGCCATCGTCGGTGAGATCCGCGATTTGTACACGGCTGAGCCGATGTCGTGGGACTTTTTCGGCACCAAGGGACATCTGCACATGAACGACAAGCGGTTCCAGATCACTCTTGGCCGCAACAAGCAGCCCGAGCCGCCCGTCGAGCGACTGCCCGACATCAACCACTACGCCAACTGGGTTGAAGCCGTCCGCGCCAACGATCGCAGCGGGCTCAACGCCGAGATCCGCGAGACGGCCCTTTCGACTGCCCTGTGTCACCTCGGCAACATCGCCTACCGCGTGGGCCATGAGGTCAACTTCGACCCCGCCGGAGAACACTTCAGCGATTGCGCGGAAGCAAACGCGCTACTAAAGCGCTCCGGTCGCCCCCCATACGTCATCCCCGATGACGTATAGCAAGACCAAGCCTTTGCATGCCTCACCGAAAGGGTCTCCGCTATCTTTCGTGTGGCATCGACCTTCGGCGCAGCTGCGCCTGGTCCCCAGGCCGCTCCGCACCTGACGACCTTCAAGAAGATCTGGGCTTCGACACTCGAACGTGCAGGGGTTCCGCGCTTCTCGATCTACGAGTTGCGGCATACGTTCGCGACGAGGCTGCGTGCCGGCGGAGTGGCGGATCATTTCGTGACGCGGATGCTACGTCAGAAAGATTCGACAGTGTTCAAACGCTACAGCCAAGCCAAGCTCGGGATGATGCGGGAAGCTCTTGACCGGCTGGACCCCAAGGCCAACGAGCACGAAAGGCATTTTGGCACGGCAAAGCCGAACTGACCGACTTTTGGAACAGCTTTGGTACGGGTTTGACACTAATCTGGCACTAAGATGCCGCTTGCAGGGGTGGCTCCCACAGCGAAATAGACAGCTCAGCAGACTCGGGAGCCGTTTCCCTGGGACATCGCTCCCCGGTTCCTGCTGCGCGATCGGGACGGAGTCTCTGGAAAGGCCTTCCGGGACTGCGTGACAGCGATGGGCGTCGAGGAGGTCAAGACCGCGCCGCCGGAAATCGGCCAGTTGATTGAGATGCGGGTTGTTGGCGGGCTGCATCATCGCTACCCGGGGAAAGCGGCCTGAGAGATCGCTGCGAACCGCCATCCGGGAGTCGTCACCGCTCGAAGGTGACCTTCGTCCAACGAACGGTCACGTGCCGAGATTCAGGGTCTCCGATTCACGGATACGCCCCACGCCGGCCGCTCTGGCACGGCACAAACGATCGATCTAAACCCGACGAAGCTCACACGGCGTGTCGGAATTCGGACCTTTGTTGCTGCCGATGGAACAAACGATAGCCACAACGGATCAGTCGAGCACCGCTAGGTCGACCGGGATAGCACCTTTCGTCTGCTCCAGTAGATTGGTAACGCTGGCGTCCAGGAGTTGCATGAGCGGGCCCGGATATAAACCGACGAGGAAAATCATGACGGTTAGCGGCACGAGCGTAACCGTTTCCCGGACGCTCAGATCAGGAAGGAGCGCGATCTTGCGGGGTGCCTCTCCGAGAACAACGCGTTGCAGCATCCACAGCATGTAGGCCGCCGCCAGGACAATTCCGCCCATGGCTAGCAGGACCCGGACGAAGCTCGTGTACGAGGCGCCTACCAGTACTAAGAACTCACCGATGAAGTTCGATGCTCCCGGCAGACCGAAGGACGCGACCGAGAAAATCGATAGGAACACCACGAACCGGGGCATGGGTTTGTGAAGGCCGCCATAGTCCGAGATCAAACGACTATGAGTTCGGTCGTACAACTGCCCGACAGCCAAGAACAGGGCCCCGGTCGTAATACCGTGATTGAACATTTGCAGGACGGCGCCCTGGATGCCTTGGCTATTGAATGAGAAAATGCCCAGCGTGACGAAGCCCATGTGCGAGATGGAAGAGTAGGCGACCAGCTTCTTGAGGTCGGACTGGGCGAGGGCGAGGCATCCGCCGTAGAGAATCGCGACGACGGAGAGCCACAGAACGGCGGGACCAAAGCGCTCGCAGGCGTCCGGCAGCATGGGAAGGCAGAAGCGCAAGAATCCGTAGCCTCCCATCTTGAGCAGCACACCAGCCAGAATGACACTGCCGGCCGTCGGCGCCTCGGAATGGGCGTCCGGAAGCCAGGAATGAAACGGAACCATTGGCAGCTTGATGGCAAAGGCCAGCAGAAAAGCGAGAAAAATCCACGCCTGGGTATCGGTAGGATAGCTCTGCCGCGCCAGATGCAACATGTCAAAGGAATGCCCGCCATGGAGGTACAGTCCCAGAATTCCTACCAGGAGGAGAAGACTACCCGTCAAGCTATACAAGACAAACTTGATCCCGGCGGCAACGCGGTCCGGTCCGCCCCACAGGATGATCATGAAGTACATGGGAATCATCGTGACTTCCCACAACATGAAGAAGAGGAACATGTCCAAGGCAGTGAAGACGACGATCATGGCGCCTTCGACGAGAAGGACCAGTCCCATGAAGGCCTTGACCTTTGTGTCAATCACCTTCCACGACGCTAAGACGCACAGGGGCGAAAGCAGCGTGGTAAGCAATACCAGCAGAATACTGATCCCGTCCACTCCGACCGCATATGCGATATTGAACGTCGGCATCCATTCGGACCGCTCGACGAACTGCATGCCTTTCGTTGACAAGTCGAATCCTGACCAGAGCACGCCTGTCAGCCCGAGGTTGGTCAGAGTTCCGGCGAGCGCGACACGCCGAACCCACTGGTCGCTGGGCAAAAAGAGGACCACCGCTATGGTTAGGAACGGAACTGCGATCATCCAGCTAATGAGGTGATCGGTAAAGACTAAGCTCATAAGACGTACCTTCGCGGGCCAAAACTTGGCGGGGTTGAGGGTCCAGAGTACTGGCATTGATTGAGCCCATTGCGACCGATCGTCTTCATCGGCCTCCTCATAGCAAGAACCAATACGAGAGTCCGATGGCCAACACCAGCCAACAGACAACTAACAAGAGGTGATGCTGTAACGTCCGTGGTTCGATCCTCTGTAGAGCGAGGCCGGTTTCGTCAGCAAGCCGGCCGACGCCTTCAAGAGCTTGATCGGTGACGCGGCGGTCCACGACCCTCCAGAGCCATGCGGAAAGGCGCAACGAGGAACTGGCGCTTTCCTCGACGACACGCTCCACACCGCGGCCCTCGATGGTTCCCCAGAGCCAGCGGGAGAGTATGAGTACAGCTCTTCCCACGCCAGTGCTCCCGCGTTCGACAGTGTGTACTTCCAGGACGCTCCCAATTCCCCGCGCGAACCAGAGTACCGCGATGCCTACTCCGTGAACAGCGGAATTGATTCCCTTGAGGTCAACCACCCGCCAGAGCCAGTTCACGAGACGGAGTACCGGTTGAACGACATAGGTGTCATAAATTTCGTCGAAATAGAGCTTATTGAGAAGAGCGACGTACAGCGTCTTCATCCAGTCCGACCGCGCAAGCGTAGCGAGGCCCGATCCGCTGTGGAGACGATAGCCAACAACCCATCCCGCAACGGCTGCGGTGAGTGGCGCAAGAAGCCACGGCGAGAGGACAGCTGCCTGCACTGGGACGGCTGACGCGAGCCGCGAGGCCCCAAGGGCCGGGGTTAAGAACTCGGCAAACCAGGACCACAGCAGCATGAGGAGGGCACTGCCGGCAATTCCCCCAAGCACCAGTCCGGGCACGTGTGCGGCTGACAGCATGCGCGGCTGGATGCTAACCAGCGCGCCGGTCTCGTCGTCGCGAACTGCAAACTGCTGCTGAAACAGAGAAACGACTCCCCGGAAGACATAAATGGCCGTGAAGAAAACGGTTCCCAGGCCGACGAACAAGAAGGCCGCCCGTGCGGAAGGCAGGTCGTGCGCGGTCCACATTCGTTCGTACGGGCCGGCGAAGAGAATCAGTGCCGGAATGCACGCTAGCAACAAGGCGCCCAGAGACAGGGGTGAAGAGAGGCGTAGAGCATGCGAGTCGGGTACCGCGTGACTTTCGCCGTGCCCGTGGGACGCCACGGCGCGCAGCGCGTTCCCCGTGGAAAGAAACAGGAAGCCCTTCAGGAAGCCGTGCGCCAACAGGTGGAAGACGGCCGCGACGAACGCCCCAACGCCACAAGCGAAGATCATGAAGCCAATCTGGCTGATGGTGGAGTAGGCGAGGAGCTTCTTAATATCCGTCTGGGTGAGCGACACCAGAGCGCCGTAAAGCGCCGTCGTTCCGCCGACCACGGCGATGACGGTCATCGTTGTGGGAGCGAGTACGAGCATGGGGCTGAGTCGAACCAATAGAAAAGGACCGGCGTTCACCATCGTGGCGGCATGGATCAAAGCCGAGACGGGTGTAGGAGCTTCCATGGCAAACGGCAGCCAGATATGAAGCGGTACCTGCGCGGATTTACCCACTGCGCCGGCAAATAGAAGGAGCGTAAGCAGCGTGTTGGTTTCGATCATCAGCTCCGAGCCAAGCCAGCCGAGCAGATTCGTGCTCTGACCGCTGATACTCGGGGCCGCTGCCAGAATCTGCTGAATGTCGAGTGTTCCGTAGGTGGCAAACGTCAGGACTACGCCGAACCCGAAGCCGACGTCCGCGACGGAGTTCGTGAGAAAGGCCTTCGTTGCGGCCCTGGCTGCCGCTGTTCTGTCGGCACCGTGAGAGATCAGCAGATAGGAACAGATCCCCATGATCTCCCAGAGCATGTAGGTCAACAACAGGTTATTGCTCATGACCAGCGCTACCATGGCGAAAGTGAAGAGCGTCGTAACGGCAAAGAAGCGCCTGTAGTGCGGATCCCCGATCATGTAGCGCGATGAATAGACATGGACGACGAAACTCACCCCCGTAACCAACAGCAGTAATAAGACGGTGAGTTGGTCAATGTAGAGGTCGAGGTCAACGACGAGGCTTCCTACTTCGATCAGTCGGTAAAGCGAGATCGAGATCGGTCCTCCGGTTGATACGCTGACCAGCGCCGCCACGGAGAACGCAAACGACAGGCCGACCGCGGGAATCCCGATACGGTGACTCGTTGCCCCGAAACGGTTCCCACTGAAGGCGAGCGTTAGAAACGCCATCAAGGGCAGCAGAGGAATGAGAATGAAGATCGACATGGTATATCGGTTCCCGTTAGTCCGCGCTCACAATCCCAGTTGACTCGTCGCTTGCAGCAACACCTGAACGACCCGATCACTCCAAAGCCCCAGGCCAATGATGGCTGCCGACAGAACCCCGGTGCTCAAGCGTAGTTGCAGAGGCGTTTCGATCTTCTGAGCACTCGGCCCCGTTTGGCCGCCCCGAAGCATGCGTTCAAGGACTTGCATGAAATACGCCATCGTCAGCAGCGTAGTAACAAGCACGGCTGCAACCGCTACATAGTTTTCTTTCTCGATCGCGCTGAGCACGATGTACCACTTGCCGAAGAAACCACCCGTTGGGGGGAGCCCGATCATCGAAATGGCCGCCACAACGAATCCGGTGATGATCCACGGCGGCGGTAACTGTATGCGTCCAAGATCATCGAGAGTTCGGGCTCCGTAGCGCCTTGCGATCACGCCAACCAAGATGAACAGCAAGCATTGCATCACGGCGTCATTGATCAGGTAGAACAGCCCGCCGGCTAAACCTGTCTGATTGCCTTGACCCACGCCGACAAGCACGAGTCCGATGTGGGCCAGGCCTCCATAGGCGAACCTTCGTTTCAAGTCCTGCTGGGTGAGCGCGAGAAGGGACCCGGCCACCGCCGCAAGAGAGCCGACCACCCATAGCAGCCCAATGATCTCCAGAGACGTGTCGCTGCTGCCTGCCGCCAATACCCTGTACAGAATGCGAATCCAGGCAAGCGTCGCGATCTTGGTTACGAGCGAGGCCAGGAGTGGAGAAACCGAATCGGGCGCTTCCGTATAGGCATCCGGTAACCAGCCGTGCAACGGCATCAGCGCCATCTTGATGCCAAGGCCGATGAACATGAAACTCAGGCCGCCGATCACAGCCTTGGAATGGAGCAGATCCGGAATACGTTGCGCGAGGTCGGCCATATTGAGGGTGCCCGTCGCCATATAGAAGTAGCTCACACCTAGCAAGTAGAACGAGGCGCCCAACGAGCCCATGATCAGATAGCGAAAAGCCGAGACCAGCGCCCGCCCGCCCGAAACACCCACAAGCGCGTATCCAGACAGCGCTGCGATCTCAAGAAAGACAAATATGTTGAAGAGGTCTCCGGCGAAAACGATGCCGGTCAAACCGGACACCAAGGTCAAAAGGATCGCGTGGTACGGAACCGTGCGGCTTCCCAACTCAGTATCTGTTTCGCGACCGGTGTGGAGCAGACAAAGGAATGCAAGAGCGCTGAGGACCACCACCATGATCGCCGCGATTTCGTCGGCCACCCATTCGATGCCGGCGGGGGGCGCCCATCCGCTGAAAGCGTATCGGATCTCGCCGTGACCCAAGATTCTCCAAAGGGTGGCCACCGATAGGAGGAACATGGTCCCGAGAGCAGTCAGAGCCACGGGGCGGCAGCGGCCCGGATTGTTCAAACCGATAAGCGGCATGCAAATCGCCGCCAGAAACGGACTGACAAATACAAATATGGGAAGATGATCGCTCATTCCAATCTCTTTAGAACCTCGTCCTCATCGAGGCTGCCGTACTTCTTATAGATCCCGGCGACCAATGCGAGGGAGACACCGAGTGTCGCTACCTGTACGACGATGGCCGTAAGCGTTAGGACGTGAGGCAGGGGATTCACGTAGGTCTCTGGCTGAACAACCGTTTCGCCGGGGATGAGAATCGGAACGGTCGCTCCGTCCTTGGCGCCGGTGGTCACGAGAAAGAAAATGACACTCGTCTGTACCAAGTAGAGCCCAATAAGTTTCTTCAGTAGATTGTGATGAGTGACAGTTATATAGAGTCCCCATAAGAACAAGATGACAAAAGCGATGAAATTCGGTCTCTGTAGCCAGCCTTGCACGAGTTCAAACATGAGAATCTCCATTGCCGCTCACGACCGATAGACTGAAGACAATCGAGACCGCCGTCACCGCGATATCCACCGCCACGCCGATCTGCGTCAGTAGGATTCCCAGATAGCGCCGGCTTGGGGCCGCAAGACCCGGTATCTCCAACTCGGCATAGTTCAAGAACTGCCCACCGCCGATCAGGCACAGTCCTCCGACGGCCGCAAAGATAATCAATCCCACGCCGTCGGCTTCCGCGACTCGCTTTGCCACCACCGTTGACCGGTCCGTAGGCCCGAACACGAGGATCCCCAGGATGAAACTCGTCCCCATCATGACGCCGCCGACAAAACCGCCGCCGGGGCCATGCTGGCCGAAGAAGAGGATGTAAAGCGCGAAGATCTGCACCAGCGGGATAAGCCCGCCGCCCAGGTGGCGCACGATGACACTGTCGTGTCTCGACTCGATCATCTGGCGTCTCTCCTTAGCAATAACCAGCAAGCCATGCCAGCCGTGTAGATCACCACGGTCTCCATGAGAGTGTCGAAAGCTCTGTAGTCCATGAGAACTGCGGTGACGACATTCGGCGTTTGAGTGTCGGCGAGGCTGTTCTCAAGATAGAAAGGCGATACGTACGTACTCGCGGGTGATGCCGGATCGCCGAAAGCGGGGAGATCGTTGGCCGCGTAGAGCAGCAGCAGGCCAAGCAAGGGCAGACCCACCACCGCCGCTATCGGTGGCGGCGTACGGCGAATCAAGGTGTCCCGCGGTTCGATCCCAAACAAAGTAAGAACAAAGAACACGGTCGCCAAGCCGGATCCCACAACTGCCTCGACAAAAGCCACGTCGACGGCTCCGAGCCATGCCCAGACAAGCGCAAGAAAGAAGCTATAAGACCCCAAGATGAGCACGGCGCTCAGGAGGTCTTTGACAAACATCGCTCCGCCGGCTGTCAGGATCAGCAGGATCAGCAAAGGTAATTCAAAGGAATACGTCATCGTCGATCCTCACCCCAGGGCTTCACTCCCGCACGAAGCGCCGCACGGACCGTCGCATGGCTAATGACGGGGTTGAGCAGATACAGAAGCGCCAAGACCACCAGGATTCGAACCAAGTTCGTGCTAAAGCCCTGGTTGAGCGCCAGTCCGGCGAGCAGAAAGAAGGCCCCCAGCGAATCGGTAAGCGCGACCGCATGCGAGCGTGTGTATACGTCGGGCAGGCGGACCATTCCGAGCGCGGCAACGGCGAGAAAGAACAGTCCAACTACGATCAAGGCAATGCTCAGAGCAGTCATGAGGGGGCTTCCCGCTGTTCGAGGTATTTGGTAATGGCCAACACTCCCACCAGGTTGAGTAGTGCGTACCCGGTGGAAATGTCAACGAACATCTCCACGCGATCGTAGACCGTGCCAATGACAATCAGGATGATGATCGCTTTGGTAGAGATTCCGTTCAGACCTAGCACGCGGTCGTAAAGGGTAGGACCGCGAATGACGCGATACAAATAGATGATGATCATCACCGCCAGGATGTCCAGTACAAAGAGGAGGAAGATATTCATTCCGCACTTTTCCTTATCCGGAACACGTCCGCCACTTTGCTCTCCAACCGCTGGCTCTGGAGGTCGTCCAGCGATTCGCCATCGATGGCGTGCACGATAAGCTCATCGCTTTGCGCTTCTGCCGTGACCGTGCCAGGCGTCAAGGTGATTGAGCTTCCTAAGAGCACGATGCCCGGTTCGTGGCTTAGCTTTGTTCGATAACGAATGAGCGCCGGCGCGATCGGCAATTTCGGGTGGAGAATAAGAAACGATAAGTGAAGTCCGCTGATGAGGATCCGTCCAAACAGCCAAGGGAGGAACTGCAAGAGCTGCAGCCAGCGGATTGCGACGCCGGGGGGGCGGCCTGCGTCGGTATTCAAGAGTGCCACGCCGAATGACGCCACGAAACCGAGAGCCATGTGGGCCGGCGTATAGCTTGCCGTCAAAAGAAGCCAGATGACGAAGAGCGTCAACGCTTTGTAAACTAGATATCTATCGAAACGCCTGTTCATAGAACAATAGGCAGGCTGAACAATCTACGCGGCCTGCTTCAGCAATAGTGGCTCCCAGGTGGAGTCAGTGTTATATCGGTGAAAGGCGTGGGTGTCGGGATCGAGCGCTAACAGGTTGACCCAGCCGTTGTGGAACAGTTTCTGAAGAATTGCATGGCGGTCGATCAGCATCGATATTCGATCCGTCGGCGCCTCGATGACGGCAAGGAGCCTCATCGGCTCATGATAGTGAAGAGCCCCGTCGTTGACGCTTTGCAACGGAAGCCCGCCTTTTAGATCGCTTTGGCTTCCGAGCATCACTCCGACACCGGCCACGACATTGTGGATGACCTTGGTGCCGCTGCCGTAGACCCAGGGGGAAACGGCGGAGTGATAGTACTCCATGTTGATCCACTCACCGACGATCAGCGGTGCGGTCATGATCTTCTCTAACAGGGCTCCATCGGGGTCGGACTCGGGATCGTAGGAATGCAGGAAGACCCGCCCGTCCAACGAGAGACCTTGTGTGTGGCTTCGTCGTCCGATGATGAAGCCGACATTGCTCGACAAGCCCCATTCCGGTCGGGGATTGGCCCAGTCGTCGCTGCGGGCCAGCACATGCTGGTAAGCCTCCGCGGCTGACATGGTGCGCGAGACTCCCGGGAGCCGGCCGCACCGCTCGCGAGCTCCGTCGGCGCCTGCCTTCTCAAGGGCGCTCCGCAACTGGCGCAGGTCCTCGGCGTGGCTCGACGGCATTTCAGCCAAGTCATAGAAACTGAGTCGATCCGTCGTCGTGTTGTGCTTCCCTGCCAGGAACCATGTGTCCTCAGGGATTTCAAGCCCGCTAGCCTTGAGAAGTCTTCGCACTTCGGGATCATTAGCCATGGCTGCGAATACCCGCGCATTCGGGTCGCCGTGACTTCCGCCGCACGCTCCGCAATCGTACGCGGCCGCATAGGGATTGTTCTCCGACGTGCTTCCATGGCCGGCGACGACCACGAAGCGGCCAAAGTTCTTCGTCAGACCGATGATCCTCAGCCCGTTACCCGCGAACGTCGCCTGCTCTTCGAGTGTGAAGCCCATAGCCAACGGCGCTGACACATCCTCTTCTCCCCCAGGACGCGCGTCCCGCGGTTCGGGTTCGGCGCGTTCTACTGGTATTCGTGTCGGCACGGCACTGAAGAACCACCTCTTGATCCCGTCTCGAACGGCTCCGTAAGGTTTCATGACCAACGTCTTGCCCGTGAGGCCGACGGAGAAGAAGAACCCCAGCGCATCAACGAGCATGAAGGCGCTGATCGGATTGGCTTTGAGATCGTGAAACAGTTCGTCAGCGAGTCGCCGCCAACGGCTCCCGGATGCGTAGCGCTGCAGTGGTTCCTGAGCCCCGACCGCGGGCGACTCATTCACCGCGAACGAAGGCTTCAGCAGCACGGGACACAGCGCCAACCGGACTGTCGCGTCGAAAGCCTGATGACTGATGGGAAGCCCGAAAAAACCAGCGTAGCCGAACGTCTCATAGGTCCCTTGCGCCTCGATGTACCGGCGAAACGGCTCCGACCGCGCGTCGATACAAAAGAGCAATTGTGCTAGCGGACGGCCCTCCGCTGTGTCCCGTCCGCTGCTATGAGAGGCCAGCCTCTCGATCAGTTCCCTTCGGTACACATCCTCATAGGCTTCGAGCCACACGGCACTGTGGTCACCCGCGGGAAACGCATCCAACCACTCCAGCAGAGTCTGAGCATCGCCCTTGGAAAATTTTTCCAACTCGTCAGGGGTGAGTTCCAGACATTGCGCCAAGTGAAACAAACGCCACGCCTTTTGGCACACGGCGTCCGTCCAAGCGTCACTGTGATGAGAGTCCTTCTTGGTCAGTTCGCGATACTCGTCACTATTGGTTTGCCAGCGTGTTGTGAGCGTGGGAAGAGTACCCGCGATACCCCACTCCCGTTGGCACAGCGCGTCCGTAAGCTCGACCTCATAGAAGAGACGGACGGCCAGAAACTGGACGATGTCGATCGGACGTGTCCGTTGACCGGGATATTCGGGGTTCTCCGTGAGCCAGCGAATGAAACCCGTCCAACCCGGCAGTTGGGCGAACAACCGAGACTGATATTCCTTCCATCGCTCGGGGGGAATCTGAAGTCGATCCAAGCTGAGAGTGATCGCTTCTTCGGCCGAATCCGGCAGTTCACGGATCTTCCGTGAGAAGTTCTTGATGCCCAGGAAACGGCAGGAAAGGTCGCGCGAGGCGAGTTCTCGCCACCCTTGGTAGAATCCGCCGGCCCGCGACGGCATCTCCCAGCCGGCCACTCCCTCGTCGAGAAAAGCGGCCGCCCATTTCATCATCTGATTGTTGATCTGTTCGACCAGCGAGGAGCCGGTTAGTGTGTCCAGCCAATCACTGATCGTGCGCTCGGTCGGCAGGGTCGGTTCCCTTGCCGCTGGAGGTGAACCCACTCCTTCCGCCTGCCGAGATTCGTGGCTGTCCGAGTCCGTGAGGTTTAGTATGGCTAGCGCGGTGCTCCAGAGCTGACTGACGCATTGTTTCTCTCGATCCTGCGAGGCCCCCGTTGCCTCGGGGCGAAGCTTTTCCAGGATGCGCCGCTTGGATTCATCGGACAGATCGCCGCGGAACCTCTCGATTCCTTCTTTCGTGTTCAACGTCCACGTCATGAGCGAGGGCTCCAGCGCGTCGATCCCATGGAGCAGATGGAGGCGAAAGACCTCGGAGATCTCAACGTTGCGAACCCCTGTACGGACTAGATCCGAATCCGCGCGCGGACCAACGCGATCGAGGGCTTCACGGACACTCTGATCCGTGATGCGGCCCTCCCGATAGAGCCGGCGGTATTCCTGGTTGGAGAGATAGCCCGTTCCACCGAACAGCCTATTTCCTCTCTGCGCCGCCTGGTCAAACGACAAATGCTCGAACCCCCGGACGGGACTGCGGTACGCAAAGGTCTTCAGCGGCCAGATCGGAGATACAGGTTCGCAGGCTTCGCCCACTTGCTGACGCAAGTTCTCCCGCTCTTCTGCGGACAAGTTGCCCTTTGGACGCGTGGTCGATTCTGGTGTCATCGAATGCCGTTGTTTCAGATACTTCCCGGACGCCGAATACGTGCTGCCGTTGGATACTCAGACACCTTTCGGTGCTGCTCCAGTCCCTTGATAACGAGGCTGGCGTCTTGCTGTCGGAACTCCTCCTCCATCTCCCCGAGCTTTTCCATCACGGTGTGGTCAACGAGAACAGTCTCCGACAGATCCAGCACGACAGGCGACTGGTCCTTTAGAGCGTCAAGGCGCTTTTTCAAACCGATCCAGGTGCTGAATACCATCGCATCTTTCACGCGGACCAACGTTGTGCCTTCCTCATCGCGTTGAACGTCCGCCTTCAGTCGAAACAGCGAGCGGACAGGGGCACCGTTGACGACGTGAATCACCGCCTTTACAGCAATCCCGATGGCGATCCCCATGAGCAAGTCCGTTGCGAGCACGCCGACGATGGTCGAGACGAAGACGATGAGCTGTTCCCGGCCCACCCGATGCATGTGAACGAACGCGTGCGGAGACGCGAGCCGGAATCCGGTAAACACCAGCATTGCCCCGAGCGCGGCCAGCGGGATCTGATTGATCAGGTTGGGCACGAGTGCGACAAAAACAAGCAGGAAAAGCCCGTGATACATGTTGGCAAAGCGGGTTTTGGCGCCATTATCAATGTTCGCTCGGCTGCGCACGATCTCGGAAATCATGGGTAGCCCACCCACGAGAGCAGCCACGGTATTTCCCACCCCGACCGCCAGCAGGTCCCCGTCATGATTGGTCTTCCTCTTCCAAGGGTCGATCGCATCGACGGCCTTCGCGCTCAAGAGCGACTCCAGACTGCCGATCAACGAGAACAGAACGATGTATTTCAACCCGATGCCTGTCGCTACTCCGGAGAAATCAGGAAACGTCAGAGCGCTAAACATGTTCTGAGGAACATTGACCAGGAACGCAGGACCGAGGCTATACCCCCATCCCCCGAACGCGTACGCGTGGTCGCGGCCGATTTCAAAATACAGCCCTAGCGGGACAGTGATGAGCAGCACCACCATGGGCGCCGGTACGGCCTTCAGAAGCGGATTCTTGATGAGAGGAAACCCGAACATCACGATCAAGCTGATGATTCCGATCAGCCCGATGACGGGATTCATGTTCACGATGAACGAGGGAATCTTCGCGATGAGTTCCAAAGGCCTCCCTTCCGATCCGAGGCCCAGCGTAATGGGAATCTGCTTGGCCATGATGATGATTCCGATGCTGGCCAGCAAGCCATGTACCGCCGCTGTCGGGAAAAACTCCCCGAGAATACCGGCACGAAAGAGTCCGATGAAAATCTGAACGACTCCGGCCGCGACGCCAACGCCCAGAGCGAGGCGATAGGCCTGGAAATCCGCGGAGGGATCCCTGCCGGCCGTGAAGCCGAAATCCGTTACGCAGCCGATTGCGATCACGATGAGTCCCGCGGCGGGACCCTTGATCGTGAGTTCTGAGTTGCTGAAGAGGGTAGCCAACACGCCGCCGATGACGGCGGTGAAGATGCCCGAGATAGCCGGGTATCCACACGCAAGGGAGATCCCGAGACAAAGAGGTAACGCGATCAGGAAGACGAGAAAACCAGAAAGCAGGTCTGACTTCCAATAGGGCCGGAACCCTGCGGGTGTCCCCCTTGGTATTACGTCTGGTGTACTCATAGCTGCGGAATCCCAGCGCTTGCGGTCACAAACTTCACCGCCCGCGGAGTAGCCGCCAGCGCCATGACCGAGCGAGTGATGGAATCGTGGAACCCAGGAAGACGTTGTCGCTGCTGCTCGATGTCCTCGCCTCCACCCTTCGATGGGCGGCTAGCGAGGAACGGGACGTGTCTCAACATACCTCACCTCTCTAGGAAACAGTGCTGAAGCGTGGAGCAGGCACAGATGCCAACGCGACAGCCGACGGGCTGTGCCATTTGGTGCAAACGGCTCCGAGATCAAACGTTGCCGGAAAGGGTGCTCGATGAGCGCCCTCGGAGGAAAAGCTAGATCAAGGAATAGTGACTAACGAGAGGCGGGCCCCGAGGGGCTGTGGGTGGGGAAACAGTGGGGAGAGTATGAGTTGCGACAACGCCGCCTACAACGATACCTGAGTAGGTAGGCCGCAGGGAACACCGCAGGGAACACCGCAGGTTTCCCGCGGTGTCCGGGTGGGTTGCCTGCACGATGAGATCGTTCCCACGGGCAGTGCCCCAGAGTAGCTCAATCATTTCGTGGGCTTGGCCAGTGCAGGGAATACTTCGGGTCACTCGATAACGTGGGCCATTCGGGCGCGGACGGCGCGCCGGTGTGGCCGTGTTGACAGCGACCGAGGTCCCAAGTCCCAGCAGTAGCACCGCGACTCCCGCGCTGTGCCGGACGAGTTGTCTGAAGTGTGAAGCCATCCAGTGTGATAGGGGTATACGGTCGCTTGATACGTCGGCGACGAGAACTGCAATTGTAGCATGGCAGAGTGACCCTAGCGCTTTGAGCCGCTCCGCTTAAGCGGTAGTGAGCGCGAACCCAAACGGAGCCAAACCCTCGCTCCAGCAAACAGACTCAGCACCGTTCAGTTCCGGACTTGTTGGGTCGCGCGAAGAGCCACGAGCGCGAGCCTGGCGCTCCACCGCCTGGAAGAAACGGTGTTGGCCTGCGAGTACAACAGGGCTACGCAGGTCGCTGGGAGCGAAGAAGTTCGGGACATCTGCATCTTGCGGTTTGTGGGGCACAGGACTAGTTGTTCCTAGGCCATCCTTGATTGCGACGGAACAAGTCTGACGTGAAATGTTGTGGACAAGTTTTGGACTCGGCCCTGAGCAACTAGATACGCCCCATCAGGCTCGTGCCAGGACAGCACGGCTCGGAAGTCTGGGGACTGACCGTCGGGGCGTTCCTCCATCGCAATGCGCGATGACGAGCCAGAGGATACTGTCTCGGCCAAGCGCAGGTACTTCCTGGGGACCTGATTGGGGGCGAAGACCGAAACTGCAACTTAATGAGATGATATATAAGGATTTATGGCACACATATGGCGGAGAGGGAGGGATTCGAACCCTCGGTAGAGTTTAACCCCTACGACGGTTTAGCAAACCGCTGCTTTCGACCACTCAGCCACCTCTCCGCTGTGAGGGTGTCCGATGCGCCTCGAGGGCGCATGAGTGGGCCGGCTACTCCAATCTATCACAACACCTCTGCGCGCAAACGTGTGATCTGCGAACCCTAGCCCAGGGCCCGGGATATCGACCAGGGCGAACAGAACGGTGCCTTTGCCGACCACCGGCCGCTCCGGCGCGGTGACAGGCGAACAGCGGAAAACGGGCTAGAGTAGCGAGTTCAGGTAGTTGACGATCTCGGGGCGGTTCCAGTCCTGCCAATTGATGTACTTGCGGATGACGACGCCTTCGGGATTGATGAGATAGGTTTCCGGGTACTTGACGGTGCCATAGCGAGAACTCACTGACCGTTCCGGGTTGCGCACGGTGGGAAACGTGAGGCGGGCGCGGTCGAGAAATCGCTTGTACTCCTCCTCGCTCTCGTCAACGCTGATACCGAGCACGACTAACCCCTGGTCCTTCAGTCGCTCGTGCAGCGCGCTGAGCGACGGCATCTCCTCGACGCAAGGCGGGCACCATGTCGCCCAAAAATTTAGCAGCACGTACTTTCCTCGGAAGTCGCTCAGGCTCATGCCTTGTCCGCTGTCGTCGGTGAGCTCAAAACCAGGAGCCGTGTCGCCGACTTCAACGTTGTGAATTTCCAGGTACGGTACGACGCGGTAGATCATCACCGCGAGCAGGACCGCGATTACACCGCCGAACAAAGTTGCTCTGATATTCGATGCCATAGAATGAGGTTCAGGTTTCAATGTAACGAGCCTGCCCGGAATCCGCAATTGGTACTCATCACCCGCAAGGCTGAATTTTCGGCCTCCCACTACTGCGCCAGCCCCGATTTGAGCGCCGAGCAGAACGAAGCCCTGTTCGGCAAGGCCGCCCGGCCCGCCGGACACGGGCACAACTACGTGCTCGAGGTGACGGTGGCGGGCGAGGTCGATCCCGTGCATGGCATGATCATGGACTTGAAAGTGCTCAAGAAGTTGATCAACCGCGAGGTGATCGACATCTACGACCATCGCTTCCTGAACCATGAGGTGCCGCCGTTTAACCGGGTTGTGCCGACGCCGGAGAACATCGCGAAGGATATTTGGCTGCGGTTGGAGCCCGGCATTCACGCCAAGGGTTGCCGCCTGCACGGTGTCCGGCTGTACGAAACGCCGGATTTGTATGTGGATTACTTCGGTCGGCGTGATGCGGAGCAGGATGGCGCGGCCGCCGGCTGAAATCTATTTGGAGACATCACCCATTGCGACTGACACGGCGATATCCCTTTTCGGCTTCGCACCGGCTGCACGCGCCTGAGCTGAGTGAGGAAGAGAACGAGAAGCTGTTCGGCAAGTGCAACAATCCCTACGGTCACGGCCACAACTACGTGCTGGAGGTCAGTGTCGAAGGTGAGCCGGACGACCGCACGGGGCTGATCTTCGAGCGCCCTGTGTTGGATGATTTCGTGCGGCGGACGGCACTGAACCGCGTGGATCACGTCGATCTAAACCAAGATGTCGAAGAGTTTCGAGACACGGTGCCAACCACCGAAAACCTTTCGTTAGCCGTGCACGGCTGGCTCAGGGCGGGTTGGAATGCGGAGTTCGGGAATAAAGGAGCGACACTCAGCCGAATTCGGATCGAGGAGACCGCTCGCAATCATTTCGAGGTGACGGCCTGAAGATGACAAAGAAACCGATATTGCACGACTTGGCGCCTGCCACGCAGGGCGCCGTAGCGCTTGGCGATGCGTCCGTTTCGGCCCTGTACAGGCAACTGCTGCTCAGCGTAGGCGAAGATCCGGAACGCGACGGTCTCCAACGCACGCCCGAGCGCGCCGCCAAAGCCCTTGCGGAACTGACGACGGGCTATCAGATGGATGTTAACGACGTCCTCAATGAGGCGCTCTTCGATGTCTGCTACGACGAGATGGTGATCGTCAAAGACATCGAGATGTTCAGTCTGTGCGAGCATCACCTGCTGCCGTTTTTTGGCAAGGTCCATGTCGCCTACATCCCCAACAAGAAGGTGATCGGACTCAGTAAGGTGGCGCGGATCGTCGAGATCTACGCCCGGCGTTTGCAGATTCAGGAACGCCTCACCAAGCAAATTGCGGATACGATTCAGGAAGCGATTTCGCCGGCGGGCGTCGGTGTTGTCATTGAGGCGCGGCATCTTTGCATGATGATGCGGGGCATCGAGAAACAGCACTCCTCGGCCGTGACCAGCGCCATGGTGGGCGAATTTCGGGACAACGTTCAGACCCGCGAAGAGTTCCTGTCGCTGATTAGGCGGCAACCGAACGGCATCTAATTCATGACAACGCCCGATACGCCCGATGCTCCCGATCTTACGGTTAGGTCCACGAGCGCCCCCGTCCGTCCCACTTTGGTGATCGTAGGGCGCCCTAACGTTGGCAAGTCCACCCTTTTCAACCGCATCACCGCCAGCCGCCGGTCGATTGTTGGCAACGAGCCGGGGATCACGCGCGACCGCATCCGGATGCGTGCCGAATGGAACGGCCGCGTGTTCGATTTGATCGACACCGGCGGTATGCTGTTCGGTGACGAAGACGAGTTCCCTGTCCTCATCAACGAAGGGGTGCGAAAGGCGCTTGACGGGGCTTCGCATGTGATCTTCGTTGTGGACGGGCGCGCGGAACTGACCAGCACAGACCGCGATTTGGCCGACCTGCTTCGGCGCGGCCAGAAGGCCACGAGCGTGGCTGTGAACAAGTGCGATACACGCGAGGGCGAGCTGCGTGCCGCTCTGTTTCACGAATTGGGTTTGGGCCAGACACATCCTATTTCCGCCGAGCACGACCTCGGCATTAGTGAGTTACTGGAGCACGCGACTGCCGATTTTCCCGAGGGTGATGTGGCGATTCCGCCGCAACACCTGATTCGAGTCGCGATCATCGGCCGTCCGAATGCCGGGAAGTCCACCTTGCTCAATCGTTTAACGGGCCTACAGCGCGCGATCGTTTCGCCGACCCCTGGAACCACCCGCGACGCGGTGGATGAGCAGGTTGAGCGCCGCGGGCAGGTCTATCAGTTCGTCGATACGGCGGGTATCCGGCGCAAGGGTAAGACGCGAGAGATGGCGGAGATATTGAGCGTTGTGATGGCCCAGCGCCATATCAGGCTGGCCGACGTTGTGCTGTTCATCGTCGACGCGGCGGAAGGCGTTTCCGCGCTCGACGCCAATATCGCCGGATATGCCCACCAAGCAGGCAAAGCGGTCGTCATCGTCGTCAACAAGTGGGACCTCACCACGAATCCAAACAAACAACGCTTCGAGACGAATCTGCGCGATAAACTCAAGTTTCTCGACTACGCGCCCGTACGCTTCATCTCGGCTCTCGAAAAGAAGGGTGTGCAGCAAATCTTCTCGGCTGTCCATAAAGTGTTTCGCGCCGCGCAGCAGCGCATTCCCACCGGCGAGCTCAATCGTTTTATGGAGAAAGTCGACTGGGAGCGCACGACTTATCCCGGAGCAAAGCGGCCCAAGATTCGCTACGTGACGCAAGCGAGCGTAGGGCCGCCAACGTTTGTTTTCTTTACGGCCGGAAACGACCGCTTTCACTTCTCGTTCGAGCGCTTTCTCGTCAACCAGTTGCGCCGCGAGTTTGGCTTCGAGGGTACGCCTGTCGTGGTGCAGGCCCGGCGGAAACGCCGCTAGGCGATAAGATACAAGTCAGACAGGCGCGGTTTGCCGCCTGTCCCCCATTAGTAACGAGACTTCACAATGGCTCGAAATCGAGTAGCGTTTCAAGGTGCGCGCGGCGCATTCAGCGAAGAGGCCGCCCGGCGCTTGCTGGGTGATAATGTCGTCTACTTGCCGTGCGAGCGGTTTGAGGACGTGTTCGAGGCGGTGCGCTCGGGGCAGGCCGGCTGCGCCGTCGTGCCCATCGAAAACACGCTGCACGGCTCGGTCCACGAAAACTACGATAACCTGCTCAACTTCAAGCTGCCGATCGTGGCCGAGACGCGCATCCGAATTGTTCATAACCTGATCGGATGCAGCGAAGCAACGCTCGCGAAAGTGAAGAAGGCAATCTCACATCCGGTGGCGCTTCGCCAGTGCCTGACGTTCTTCAAGCAAAACAAGCGCATTCGATCCGAGGCGTTCTACGACACGGCGGGCAGCGTGCGGCGGGTTATGGAAGAGGGTGACCCCTCCATGGCGGCGATCGCCTCGAAGGCGGCGGCGGCATACTATGGCGCGAAGATCCTCAAACGCTCGATCGAAGACGATCGTCACAACTACACGCGGTTCTTTCTTCTCAAGAAGACGGCGCCCAAGCGGCCTGCGAAGAAGGGCGTTCCGCTCAAGACATCGATCGTCTTCTCAACACCGAACAAGCCGGGCACGCTGTTTCGTTGTTTGAGCGCCTTTGGCCTGCGTGACATTAATATGGATAAGATCGAATCGCGTCCGTTTCGAGGGCGCCCGTTCGAGTATCTTTTCTATCTCGATTTTCTGGGCTCTCCCGATGACCCGGCTTGCCGCAACGCTATGTCCCATTTGGGCGAGATGACGGATTTCGTAGCCGTGCTCGGGTGCTACCCTCAAGCCTCCTAGCCCCAACCCTGAAGGAATCTATGGCGGAACCGTTGAACGACCAGCAGGCGACAAATATCGAGGACGAATTCCCGGAAGAAGTCGCTCTATTGCCGGTGCGGGATACGGTGCTGTTTCCGCGCGCGGTGATGCCCTTGAACATCGGGCGAGAGAGTTCGATCTCGCTCATCTCATCGCTGGGTGAGAACAAGATTCTGGCAGTGGTCGCGCAGCGGGACCCGCGCGTGGAGTCGCCCGATCCAGACGACTTGTTTGATGTAGCGACGCTGGCCGTGATCCACAAGTCAGTGCGCATGCCGAATAACAGCTTGCTCATTTTCTGCGAAGGGATCGAGCGGATACGCGTGACCGAGTACGTCTCGCAGAAGCCTTACTACAAGGTTCGCTACGAGCTACTCAAGGAGGAAGCAGCCGAATTGACGCCCGAGATCGAGGCGCTGCGGCAGAACTCGGTGAGCATGTTCCATGACATTGTTGAGCTCTCGCCGGCGCTTTCAGAAGATGCTTTGACGATGGTCGCCAATCTCACCGAACCCGGCCGCGTGGCCGATTTCATTACGGCGGCTTTGCCGGGGTTGGCGTCAGCGGAAAAGCAAGGCGTCCTTGAGACTCTTAGTGTCACAAAACGCATGCAAGACCTCGTGCGGTTCCTCGGCAAAGAGCGCGAAGTACTGCAACTGCGCAACAAGATTCAGACCGAGGTGCAAGACCAGCTATCCGAATCGCAACGTGAGTTTTACCTGCGCGAGCAGATGAAGGCGATTCAGAAGGAACTGGGCGATTCGGATGAACATGCCGAGATCGAAGAGTTGCGCGCCAAAATTGACAAGGCCGGCATGCCCGACGAGGTGAAGAAGGAAGCGAATCGCGAGCTGAAGCGCCTGTCGCACATGTCGCCCGCCGCGGCGGACTATACGGTGACGCGGACGTATCTTGATTGGCTGGTTGTGCTGCCCTGGGACAAGACGTCCGGTTCTGTGGTCGATATCGTCAAAGCGAAGAAGGTGCTTGACGAGGATCATTACGACCTCGAAAAGATCAAGGACCGCATTCTCGATTACATGGCGGTGCTGCAACTGAAGCCGTCATTGAAGGGTCCGATCCTGTGTTTTGTCGGGCCTCCGGGAGTGGGCAAGACTTCCCTCGGCAAGTCGATTGCCCGCGCCCTGGGACGTGAGTTTGTTCGGCTGTCACTGGGCGGCGTGCATGATGAGGCGGAGATTCGCGGGCATCGGCGCACCTACATCGGCGCGTTGCCGGGGCAGATTCTGCAGGGGCTGAGACGCGCCGCGACGAAAGACCCCGTTTTCATGCTGGATGAGATCGATAAGGTGGGCCGCGATTTCCGGGGCGATCCTGCTTCCGCGCTGCTCGAAGTGCTTGATCCTGAACAGAACAGCACGTTTCGTGATAACTACCTCGACCTGCCGTTTGATCTGTCAAAAGTTCTCTTCGTGACGACGGCGAACGTGATGGACCCGGTCCCCGACGCGCTGCGCGACCGCATGGAAGTACTGGAACTACAGGGATACACCGAATCGGAGAAGTTGCAGATCGCCTTCCAGTACCTGATACCCCGGCAGATCAAGGAGAACGGGCTCGAGGCGTCAGATATCGAATTTCGGGCCGACGCGGTTTCACTCCTGATCCGCGGATATACGCGCGAGGCCGGCGTCCGCAACCTGGAGCGCGAAATCGGCACGCTTTGCCGCAAGCACGCGCGCCGGATTGCTCAGGCGCGCTCAGTCGCCGCGCGAGAAGCGGCAAAGAAGAAGTCCGGGAAGAAGAAGGCGGCGAGGCAGAAGAAGTTGCCCATGTACCGCGTGATTCCCAAGCGTGTCGAGGAAGTGTTGGGCGCGCCGAGGCATCACAGGGAGCGGGAAGTAGCAAGCCGCACACGGCGTCCCGGCGTATCGGTGGGGCTGGCCTGGACACCCACCGGCGGCGATGTCCTCTATATCGAGGCCACCAAGATGCCCGGCGCCGGCAAGGGACTGCTTTTGACGGGCCACCTCGGCAAGGTCATGCAGGAATCCATGCAGGCGGCGTTGAGCTGGGTGCGCGCTCATGCGGACCAGCTTGGCATCGAGCCGACGTTCTTCAAGGAGCACGACCTTCACTTGCACGTTCCGGCCGGAGCGATCCCCAAGGATGGACCCTCCGCCGGTGTTACCGCCGTGACCGCCCTCGTCTCGCTCATCACCGGACGCCGCGTGAAAAAGAACTTCGCCATGACAGGTGAGGCCACCTTGAGCGGACTCGTTTTGCCGGTGGGCGGCATCAAGGAGAAGGTACTCGCAGCACACCGGGCTGGTGTTACGGACGTGGTTTTACCCGCCGAAAACGAGATCCAGGTGAAGGAAGACCTCAAGTCCGAACAGCTTGGCGGCCTTCAGCCTCACTACGTTAAAACGGTGGACGATGTGATTGCGATCGTCCTCGAGCCTGCAAAAGGCACAGCCGCTAGAAAGAAGCCAACCGCCCGCAAATCGGCGCGAAAAACAACGCGCAAGACGGCCCGCTAACCATCTCCAAACCAGGATTCAACCCTAGCGGAGGGGTCCCAAGTCCCGCGAAAGCCAAAAACCTAAATCTGCCCGCCGAATCAGGCACGCGGTGCCCGCGCGGCTCAATGCGTTAGCCAAAGCGACCAGTATTGAGCCTAGCCCCCCTCGCGTTTTCGGCCTCGGGGCTTGGGACCCGAGTCCTCCGCGGCAATTCCTGACAACACAACCGGTGCGCGGTCAGGGAATTCGGCGACCAGCGACAGATTGCCGCCCATCGCCTCGACGGTCTTCCGCAGCGTGGACAGCAAGAGGTCGCTCCGCTTCTCCAGACGCGAAACACTGTCCTGAGTGATCCCGAGGGCCTTGGCGACACGGACCTGCGTGAGCTTGCGTGCATGCCGCAACTCACGCAGGGTCATCTCCTCGGCAATCAACTGAGCGGCGCGGGCCTCAACCTTCCCGCGTTGAGCCGGGCTCAGCTTTCTGATAATGTCATTCACGTTCGTTGGCATCAACATCTCCTTCCTGTTTCAGCCGCGCCAAGTGGGCGCCGAAACGCTCATCCGCCTTCCGGATGAGCTCGCGATAGAGCCGCTTCTCGCCGCCACCTGACTTATCCCCCGCAACAAGCAGAATGGCCTTGCGCTTGGTATCGAAGGCGAAAGCCACTCGCCACTCGCCTTTCGCCGCACTAAATCGCAGCTCTTTCATGTTCGCGTGGCGGGAGCCGTTCAGCGTATCGACACGCGGCCGACCCAATTGCGGCCCAAATTGCTGGAGAAGGCGCGTCAACGCCAGAATCTCCGTCCGCACGTCGTCGTGCAGCGCAAAGAACTCCCGTTTGAACTCATCGCCAATCTCTACAACCCAGCCCACCCTCTATCATGATATGCAATCCATATGATGTCAATAACATATCTCTTCTCGTCGAACAGTTGCGCCGCCCGGCAACCAGATCCAAACCGAGTCGGGATCGCCAGGAAGCAGCCCCACAGCTACCCGCTTGACAAGCCCGCCCAGCTCGGAGCATACTGAATTTTGTTTGCAACTGAGTTTCAACTAGCGAAGCAGTCTCGGCAAGAACGTTTCAGCTGGACGGCAACGCCAAACCTATTGCGAACCTGTAACCCAATGCGCAAAGCTCCTATCTTCATCAAGGACGACTGCAAGACAACCCACTACTGAATACGGTTCTACTTGTGCATTGGAGACAACCCACTACCCTGGCCGATCTTGCCGAAGGCCAAGAATACCGCCTCGACAGGATCGATCTGCCCGAACCCGATGCCCGTCGCCTGATGGAACTCGGCTTCCTGCCCGGCACACTCATCACTCCGGCGCGCTCAGCGCCTTTCGGTGACCCGCGCGTATATCAAGTAGATGGCTCGGCGGTAGCGCTCCGCCGGGAAACAGCCGCAAAAATGTTCGTCAGCCCGGTGCGGAAAGACCAGCCCTCGTGAGCGCCGCCGCCAGCGGGGCATCAACTCTTACTTCCCCGCCCCTTCCCCACGCCGGCCGAACCGTTGCTCTTGTAGGCCCGCCCAACTCGGGTAAATCCACGCTCTTCAACCGACTGACCGGCCTGCGTCAGAAGGTCGCCAACTACCCGGGCGTAACGGTCGAAAAGAGACTTGGCCGCGCCAAGCTCCGCCATCAAGAGGTGTTGCTTGTCGACCTTCCCGGCGTCTACAGCCTGCAACCGCGCACCGAGGACGAACAAGTCACCCACGATGTCCTCACGGGCCGCATGGCCGATGTGCCAAAACCCGACGCCGTGATTCTGATCGTTGACGTCACCAACCTCGGCCGCCAACTGACACTCGCCGCGCCAATCCTCAGCCTTGGGCTGCCTACACTCGTGGTGCTGAACATGGCCGATGATCTCAAGAGCCGCGGCGGCACCCTCGATATTGACGCGGTCGCCGAACAAATCGGCGCCCCTGTCGCCCTAATCAGCGCCCGTACCGGAGACGGTGTGCCGGCGGTCGAAGAATTTCTCGAAGGCGCGCTCGGCGTGCCACGCCCAGTGTACCTGCCTGTCATCTCGAACATCCCCAGCTGCCGCGAGTGGTCAGCCGAAGTAAGCCGGAAAGCTGGCTACCGCGCTCCCCTGCCCTCGCAATGGACGCGGCGTCTCGACGGCATTTTCCTCCATCCGGTGTGGGGGCCTTTGATCTTTGTTTTCGTCGTCATCGCCGTCTTTCAAACCATCTTCAAGGCCGCTGTGCCACTGATGGATGGGGTCGGGATCTTGGTCGCGACCAGCGGCGGCTGGATCGAAGCGCTGCTGCCCGATTCCTGGTTCCGGTCGCTGCTGATCGAAGGGGTTTGGGGCGGCGTCGGCTCGGTTCTCATTTTCCTGCCACAGATTCTGTTGTTGTTCGTCTTCATCGGAATCCTTGAGGATTCCGGCTATATGGCGCGGGCAGCCGTCATCGCCGACCGCACGATGGCCAAAGTGGGACTGCAAGGCAAGTCATTCATCCCGCTCATTTCCGCCTACGCGTGCGCCATCCCCGCCATCCTGTCGACCCGCACGATCGAGAACAAGCGCGACCGCATGGCCACCATCTTGATTGCGCCGTTCATGACGTGTTCAGCGCGGCTGCCGGTCTATACCCTGCTCATTGCCGCCTTCATCCCGGCGGAGCAGCAGGTTCTCGGCCCGTTCCTCGGCGCGCAGGCGGCGATGCTGATCGGCCTCTACGCGCTCGGCTTTCTGGCGGCGGTCGCGACAGCGCGCGTCTTGAAATCCTCGGTTCTCAAGAGCGCGCGCACGCCCTTCATGCTCGAAATGCCTCCTTACCGCATGCCGACCGTGCGTTCGATCGGCCTGCGCTTGCTGGACCGCGCCAAGATCTTCCTGCGGCGGGCCGGCACGGTGATCTTGCTGACAACCGTCGTACTCTGGCTGCTGGCCAGCGTTCCCCTGGAGAACGGTCAGCCACCCGCCATCGCCGATAGTGTGGTTGGAACGATCGGACGCACGATCGAGCCCATCGTCGCGCCGCTCGGTTTCAACTGGCGGATCGCGATCGGCCTGCTAACCTCGCTCGCGGCCCGCGAGGTAATCGTCGGTACGCTGGGGACCATCTACGGCATGGAAGCCAGTGAACACTCCGTCGAACTCCAAAGCGCCTTGCAGTCGGACCTAACTCTTGCCGGAGCCGTGGCCCTGCTCATCTACTTTGCCTTCGCGATGCAGTGCATGTCGACCGTCGCCGTGGTGCGCCGCGAGACGGGCGGCTGGAAGTGGGCCATCATCCAGTTCGTCTACATGACGGCGATGGGCTACGTCTGTGCGTTTGGGGCGTATCAATTATTGTCTTGAACAGGTCGTCATAGACCACCCAGCGCTTCGACACCCGGCAACCGCTCGCCTGCAAGAAACTCCAGGGACGCTCCCCCGCCCGTTGATATATGGGTAATGCGCGCGCCCACGCCCGCGATCTGGATCGCCTTCTCCGAGTCCCCGCCTCCCACGATCGACGTTGCACCGGACGCGGCGACCGCCTTCGCGATCTCGATCGTCCCGTGCGCGAACGGCTCGACCTCAAAAGCTCCCATCGGACCATTCCAGACGATCATCTTGGCTTTTGCAATCTCATCTTGATAGGTGGCGATCGTCGCCGGTCCGATATCCAGAGCCTTCCAGCCGTCAGGAATCGGTTCGCCCGATCCGTCAACCGTCTTGGTCTCCGAGTCCGCCGCGAGTTCCCGCGCAATCAGATGATCCGTCGGGAGCATTAAACGCGAGCCCGCCGTTGCAAGCAACTCCGCCGCCAGATCGAGCTTCTCGTCCTCAACCAGCGAATCGCCCACGGGTACGCTCTGAGACTTCAGGAACGTGTAGGTCATCGCTCCGCCGATCAGCACGCGGTCGGCGACCTGAAGCAGGTTACGAATCACGTCGATCTTCCCCGAGATCTTCGCGCCGCCGATGATCGCGATGTAAGGGTGAGGCGGCTCGCGAACCGCCATCGACAAGTACTTCAACTCCTTCTCCATCAGCAGCCCGGCGGCGCATTCAGAGACGTACTCTACGATCCCCGCTGTCGAGGCATGCGCCCGGTGAGCGGCGCCGAAAGCATCGTTCACATAGACATCACACAGCGACGCCAGGGCCCGCGCGAAGTTCGGATCGTTCGCTTCTTCCCCCGCATGGAAACGCAGGTTTTCGAGCAACACGACATCTCCCGGCGCAAGGACCGTCTGATCGGCCGTAACCTCGTCACCCGTACCGCGGGGCAGCATTCTAACCGGCCGCCCGAGCAGCTCTGATAAGCGGACGGCGATCGGCCCCAGGCTCATCTTGGGGTTCGGTTTACCCTTCGGCCGGCCAAGGTGCGAAGCCAGAATCAAGGAAGCGCCGCTATCGAGGATTTGACGCACCGTCGGCAGCGCCGCCCTGATGCGCGTGTCGCTGCTAATGTGTTTGCCCTCTGCATCAAGGGGCACGTTGAAGTCGACCCGCAGGAAGACGCGCTTGCCGGCGAGATCAAGATCGCGGATGGTTCGATACGGCATGCCCGCCGCTTAGCTGCCTATCTTGCGGATGAGATCAACGACCCGGCTCGAGTAGCCCCACTCGTTGTCGTACCAGGCGAGGACTTTAACGAGATTTCCGTCCACCACGCGCGTCATGGCGGAATCGACGATCGAGGAGCGCGGATCCCGCATGAAATCGGTGGAGACGAGCGGCTCCTCCGTATACCCGAGAATGCCTTTCAGTTCTCCGTCAGCGGCTTGTTTGAGTCTGGCGTTCACTTCTTCCTTGGTCGTGGCTTTTTCGGTCAACGCGACGAGGTCGACCACCGATACATTCGGCGTGGGAACGCGGATCGAAAACCCGTCACAGCGGCCTTTCAGCTCGGGCATCACCAGCCCAATAGCCGCCGCGGCTCCAGTTTTGGTCGGGATCATGTTGATGGCGGCGGCACGGGCGCGGCGCAGGTCGCTGTGCGGCAGATCGAGCGTGCGCTGGTCGTTGGTGTAGCTGTGGATCGTCGTCATGGTCGCCTTGCTGATGCCGAAGCTTTCATGCAGCACCTTGGCAACCGGCGCCAGGCAGTTCGTCGTGCAAGACGCGTTTGAGATGACGTGATGCTTGGCGGGGTCATACTTGTCATCGTTCACGCCGAGCACCAGCGTGATGTCTTCGCCCTTGGCGGGCGCGGAGATGATAACTTTCTTCACACCGTCCCGCAGGTGTTTAGCGGCGTCTTCCCGCTTCGTGAAATGGCCGGTCGATTCCACGACCACCTCGGCGCCAACCGACCCCCAGGGGATCTGAGCCGGGTCTCTTTCCGAAAAGACTTTCAGAAACTGGTCACCCACCTGGATGCCGTCCGCGGTGGCCTTGACGTCCTGCGCAAGCGTCCCTAGAACCGAGTCATGCTTGAGCAGATGCGCCAGCGTATCGTTATCGGTGATGTCGTTGACCGCCACGATCACGACATCGGATTGCCCGAGCGCGGCGCGAAACACATTCCGCCCAATTCTTCCGAAACCGTTGATACCGACTTTCACAGCCATAAAGACTTTCTTCCTCGATTCTATTTAGGTTGGTTCGGATCTTCGTACGGCTTGACCTGCCCGCCGACGTTGGCGTAGGACTCTTTGACGCGAATCACCTTGCCGTCTCCGAACGTCACGAATAGCACGTCCCCTGGCGGAACACCGTAAATCCAATCTTCTGTCTCAACGCCATTTTTGAAGTCGCGCACCTTGTGGTCGGGCCTGCCCTTCGAAAGCAGGACCATGTCGCGGTCCATGTCTTCGATGACAGTCTTCTCTTTAATGGCGGCTTGAAACTCTTCGGGGAGTTGCTCGATGTACAGCTCGGTGGCCGATCGCCGATCGAAATCGAGAACGGGCTTGAGCAACTCTCGCAGCTCATCCGCCTCCATCGAAGGCAGTTCTTTATCGTATACGAGAGCAATCTTCGTGCCCCCAGGGGCATAGACCTCAGCCGATCTCCCGAGCGTCGTCCCCTGGTTGCTGGTTCCCGCCACCTGCACGCGGTGCCACCACTTTCGGCCACCCTTGAGTCCGTGGTTCAGTTCGATGATGAGCTTCGAGCCCTTGAACTCAACCTTCGTGATTTCGACAGTATCGCCGACGCGAGCCGCCGGGCCAAACTCGTCAAGGGCATCTTCCCATTGCTCTTCGTCGTGCGCCCCATCAGGCCGCAGCGCGAGCGGCTTCTTCGATCGTGGGATCACTATCTTGGCGGTACCATACTCTGACATCATTTCGCGAACGAGCAGGGCGCGCTCGGTCTCACTGATCTTGGCAAGAGCGTGCGAAGGCCACGCCGCAACAAACAGCGCCAACACAGAGATCGCAATCATGCCCCGCGGATCATGTCGTTTCCACGCCTTGCCCATCAGTCCCATAGTCTTGGCCCCGAATTCGCTCTTCGCGGAAGGCAGAGCACCGCGCAAATCACCGCCGGAACCGCCAAGCTTGTAATCAGGCTCGCTTCCGGTCCGTAGGCGCCGCCGCTCCACACAGCCGGTCCCGCGGCATCCAGCGTCATATCAGCTAGTTTGATTCTAATGCCACTGACGTTGACGCCGATAGCGACAAGCGTGAAGTTCCACCCGAAGTGGACGCCGATCGGTATAGCCAGCGAACGTGTCCGAACGAGTAGAAAACCGAAAAGGCAGCCGAAAAGCGCGGTATTGATGAGCCCGATCCTAGACGCGCCGGGATTACTCGCATGCAGCAGGCCGAACAGAATCGAGGTTCCGATCACGGCCACCCAGACGTTCGATGCACGCATCAGCTGTTGCAGCGCGTAGCCACGAAAAAGAAGCTCCTCCGCCGCCGACCCCAGAAATAGGATCACGATGGCGTAGCTCCACCCCGGCTCCCATGTTCCCCGGGCAACGAAACCGGCGATGACCGTATCCGGCTCGGCGACGGCAAGCAAGCCCAGACCCCACAGCGTGCCGACAACGCTCAGAGCAATAGCCACTCCACCCAATACTCCGCCACCCAGTTCCCCCAGTCCGCGCAACGAGACGGCCAGGCCGAGATCCTCCCACGAATAGCGGCGGCCCACAAACAGGAAAAACGCCGTCACCCCGCAGACAGCCGGGGTAAGCGACAGGACTGAGATAATCAGCTCGTTCTCAACCCACGGCTGATCGTGGATCAACCACGCGCAAAGCCACCACAGAACAACCGTCAGCACCGCGAAGGCGGTCGCCTGCCCCACAGCCGACACGAAGCGGCGAGTGGGCGAACTCTCATCCGGCAAACTCGTCACTGGTTCGGGAAGCATCGTTTCTCAGGTGACTCGTTTCGACGGTAACCGGCTGGCACCCTGCTAGTTCTTAGTCATTAGTTCTTAGACGCGCAGCCGAGCCGGATCTCGTCGACATGCTCGTCGTCGTCGAAAAGCATGAGGTTGGGGATTCCGGCGGCGGTGGCGAACGTCCGCGCCATGTTCTCGAACTCCGCCCGGTCCCAGCCAACCGAGACTTGCGCGATGCGGTTGTCGGGCTCGATCAGATACGTTGTAGGGACGTACACCAGTCCGTAGGCCTCCGACGCGGCGAACCCCTCATCCTCGGAATCAAACAGACAAGCAAGCTCGATCTCAAACTCCTTGTTAAACATGCGCGTGTGATCAGGAGGGTCCTGCGATATCGTCCAGACTCGCGCGTTCACTGAGGCTAACTTCCTGTTGAACCGATCGATAAAGTGCAAGCTCGACTGGCAGGTGGGGCAAGAGATCTTAAAGAAGGTAAGCCAGACGAGCCCGCCGGGGTTGAGTTCGGTGAGCGAGTGCAGTCGGCCTTCCGAATCCGGTAACGCAAAATCAGGCGCCCACGCGCCCGGCTGAAGTGAAGGTGCAACGAGGCTCACACCGCCAGTTTAACGTCACTGCCAAACAGCTTTCCAGCTAGCCCGCATTTCTCACCACGTGGCGAGGCGAAGTGCGTGAGAGGGTCGTCAGTACGAGGCGCGCGCCGCTTGGCGAGCGGAGGTGTACTTGAACAGTACAGTGAGCACGGCGAGCAAGCGCAACGAAGTAGTGGCGGGCCTGTCGCGTGCTTCGACCGTTAGGTGGTGAGAAACGCGGGCCAGCCCGGCGAACGATCAGAAAATCCCGAAGCGCTTCGCCTTCGGCGCTGCTTTTCGCGATGAGAACGCCTGCACGATCGCTTCGTGAACCAAAGGGGTCATCACGCCGTAACCCTGCGTATTTGGGTGCAACCCGTCGTCAGCCAGCTCAGCCCGCAGATAGCCGTTCGCGTCAACCGTCTTCGCGAAGTAGTCGAGGTACACGAATCCCCGCGCGCGGCACATCTCGACAATCCATTTATTGAGTTCGAGAATCGTACCCGGAGGCCTCGCGGCCGAGCGCAAATAGTTAGGGTCCGTATCGTTGTGGTGGTCGCTGATGGGCAGGATTGACGCGAACACAGGAGTGATGCCATGCGCCACCGCCAGGTCGGCAATCATCGACAGGTTGCCCTCGATTGCTTCTTTCGAGATACCGCGCGCGATATCGTTCGTGCCGGCAAGCACGACCATGACGCTGGGCTTCAGATCGATTACGTCAGCCTTCATCCGCCCCAGCATCTGCGAAGTGATCTGGCCCCCGATCCCACGATTCACATACGGGCGGCCGGGAAAATACTGATTAAGCGGCCAACCATCAGTGATCGAATCCCCCAAGAAGACCACACGCGGGTCTTCGGGATTCGGCGGGCCGAGCGAGCCGTTGGCTTCGGCGTAGCGCGCCAGATTATCGCGGTCCGGTTCACGAAGACGTCGTTCCGTCACTGCCATCAACGCGCGGAAGTGCCGCTCAACCTTGCCGAGAGCAATTCTAAGTTGGCCTAACTGGCGTTCAATCTCTTCGCTAAATGGATTCGCGCGGGGAATGGCCTCGGCGATTTGGACGTACACCTTGGCGTTCTGCAGCAGCGTGTACATCACGCCCAGGTTCTCGCGCGTCGAGCCGACTTGCAGCAGTTCCGCCGACTGCCGTACGTTTTCCCGCAAAGGCGCGCCGGCTCGCGACAACTCGGGCGCGGCCATCGCCGTGGCTTCCATGTGGTCTCCGATCTCGTCGTAGAGTTTGGCGGCCTCGTTAGCCGCAAGCGGTCGAAGATTGTCCTGCGCCAAGCCGGCGGACACGGCAGCGTGCAGGGTGAAGATCAAGATGAGCCCTAGCGGGATCGATCGGAGGCGCATGATATTCGGTGTTTCTCCTATTGGAAAGCCGCACCAGACAGGCCGACGAATCTAAGGTATGCCCGCGGCACGTAGCGGCCGGCGGGCATCGGCGTGCCCCGTGTCAGGCGCGTTCTTGGGCTTCAGTATAGGCCCGAGAACGTTCCAAACGTCAGCGGGGCGGATGGCGCGCATCGCGGCGGTCACTCGATCCTCGTGTTTGTAACTGGTAACGGCGGCGTCATCGCGAAGCACCTTGAATGTCGACGCATACGGGCCATTGCGCGCCGGGTCGGTGGGTCCGTAAATCGCGACACCCGGGCGCCCCAGCGCGGCGGCCAGATGGCCCGGGCCGCTATCGACACCGATCACGGCCCGGGCGCGGCGCGTCGCCGCTATGAGCCCTTCCAGCGACGATGCGTGCAGCCGGCAGGCATCCGGCGGAGCTTGGCCGACGATCCAGCGCGCCTCTTGCTCTTGCCCGGGGGCGCAATCAATCACGAGCGGCAGGCCTGTTTCGCGATACAGCGTCGCCGCCAGTTCGGCAAAGTACTCCGGCGGCCATTCCTTGGCCTTCCAGCCGGCGAAGGGGCTCGTGAGGACAAAGTCCTCAGGCGGCAGGTGCGCTTCGGGTGTGCCGGCCGGCAAGGGAACCTGAACCGAATCGCGGGCCGCGACGCCCCGCGCATCCCATCCCGCCTGCAAACTTTCGATCACCGCGTGGGCCAAGTCCAGATTCTTTTCGATGACATGCGGTTTCGACGATGACACGCGATTCGAATAGAACGATGCGGCGATCGGCTCGCGAATCTCTTTCCCTGGAAATCCGAAAACCCTGTCGGCGCGGCTGAAAAAGGTGACGACCGCCGACTTCACGAGTCCCTGAAAGTCGATCGTGGCGTCAAAGCGATGCTCTCTGAGCAACGCCCGGCAGTCGCGGATCTCACGCCATGTCGCGCGCCCGAAAGGCGCGGCTCGCCAGCGCCCCAGGGGAAGCGCGATGACCCGGTCGACGCATGGATTATCCTGCAGCAGGGCGCTCCAACGTTCGTGAACCGCCCAGGTCACCTCTAGACGCGGCAGGGCCTGCTTCAATCGGGCAACAGCAGGCAGGGCGTGCAGAACGTCGCCCATAGCACTCAGGCGAACGACGAGGATGCGCAGCGGGCGGGCTTCCTGCCGCACCCTATTCGCGCCCGTGTCGCCGTAGGACTTCATCAATGACGCTACCGGCAACTGCCTCTTCCGCATCCAGCAGGCTCGCCGTAAGGGACGACCGGTGTAACGCAGCCTGCGCGGCTTCGTCACAGATTACCACGGCATCCACCGCGCCAAGCGAGGCCACCAGTTGCGAGCGAGCACCTTGGTCGAGCACCGTCGGATGAGCGTCCGAATCGGCGTGAACCATCACCACAAGCAAGTCGCAGCCAGCCTTCGCCTGCACCAACGTCGCGGCGTGCTCGGCACGCAGGATATCGAACCAACCCTGTGCGAAAGCGCAACTCTTTCCGGCGGCAGTCGCAAGCGCCATGCGCTCCTTGGCTTCCTCCAGGCTGAGGATCTTCTTACGGGTATCCATGCAGGAGGCCTTCTTCGTTCGATTTCCGGGAGACGCACGGGCTGACAACGGCGCTACGACCACCGCTGCCGGAACTCATATGTTGACACAACCCGCCGAAATTCGTCGAAGCGTTCACACCGTAGTAGTTCGTTTGCCCCTGATCCCAAACAACCGGTAAAGCCCGCACAACTTCAATCGTATCGGGGGCAGCCCGATTCGCCTTTCAGGGAGCTTGCAGCGGCATCGCTTCCAGCCGGTCGATTTGCACCGCCGATCGACGCAAATAGACCAGATCGGCGCAGTCCACCGGCTCGACAAACAAACCCGGCCGATCCCCTATCTGACTGATTTGACAAGGCTTCTAACGAGTGCGCGTTGTTTGGCATGGCGCATGCACAGTTGGTAAGTGTGTCAGCGCTGACCAAATCCAAAGCGAGGGAGGGAATACCAATGTTGAGAGCAACTCTTGTTATAGCGGCCTTACTGATTTTTTCCTCTGCGCCGCTCGCTGCAAAGCACAAGCGACACCAAAACCAGGGCAATTTCTTTGTCCAATTCTCGATCGGAGGCGGTCATCACCACCAGCCCCAACGGTTCCGGAGGCGCGACCACAACCAGCGTCAGTTCAGAAACGGTTTCCAAGCTGGCGGCCACTACGGCAATGGCTACCACGGTGACGGCTACTATGACTCACACCGGCGACACCATAAGCACAAACGTTTCAAGCACAACAGATACAAGAGCCGGCACTACAGGGAGCACTACCGCTGCCGCTATCACTAGGGTCTGGGTCCGTTCAGCGGAGTAGCTCAAGATGAGACGAGGTTCGGGCCGGCGAAAGTCGGCCCGAAGTTTTCTTGGCGGAGTTCACCGCGGCCGGATGCTATCCTGATTTCGCAATGGGCATTCTCGAACTGTTCGGCATCAACCGCAAAGACCCTTGGGAGGAGCGGCAGGAAACCCCTTCCGATACGGTCCGCAAAATCACCGCCCAACTCAACGACATGGATCGCGAGCAGGCGAAGTACATCGCCTCGTTCGCCTACGTTCTGGGACGTGTCGCGCACGCCGACCTCGACATCAGCGACGAAGAGACGGTCGAGATGGAGCGGATCGTTCAACGGCTCGGCGGCCTTCCGGAAGAACAATCCATCCTCGTGGCGCAACTCGCCAAGACACAAGCGCTCCTTTTCGGCGGCACGGAAAATTTCGTCGTCACCAAGGAATTCAATCGCATCGCCACTCGCGAGCAGAAACTCGCCCTGTTGAGCTGTCTGTACGCCGTCTCGGCATCGGACCAGTCGATCTCAGCGGTGGAAGACAATGAGATTCGCCGCATCACGCAGGAACTTCATCTCGATCACGAAGACTTCATCGTGGCGCGTTCGGCGTATCGGGATCATCTGGAAGTCCTCAAGAAATCCTCGAACGATACGAACTCTTAATCAGAGAATCGCAGGCGCCTTGCCCGCCGTCCCCCTATTGAGCCCGAATCGCACTACAATACCTGTGCGGAATCCTGCCCTTCCCGAGAGGTTACGAATGCGAATCGTACTTGCCCTGCTGCTAACCACGCTCCCGCTGCTCGCCCTTGAGCCACTTGCCGAACGGATCGTGCACACCGATCCCGCCCAGTACCGCCCGATCAAGAACGTTCACCACGGCGCCGGAGAGTTGCACTACGTAGGATTGCTCGACGCCACGGCGCTCAGCACAAAGTTCCTGTTCCTGCACCGCGGTGTGCTGCAACCCAAGGGCGGCATCGGCAATCACTTCCATCACACCATCGAAGAGATGTACGTCATCTTCGACGGTGAAGCCGAGTTCACCATCAACGGACGCACCTCCACATTGCAAGGACCGGCCGCCGTCCCCTGCAAGATGGGCGATGCGCATGCCATCTACAACGCAAGCGACAAACCCGTCGAGTGGATGAACATCGCCGTCAGCACCGTCAAAGGCAAGTACGATAATTTCGACACGAACGATGACCGCGTCGGCGTCCCCAAGGATGCCAAGCCGATCTTCGTCAGTACCCTCCTCGACCGCAAGCTCCTGCGGCCGGTCGAAGGCTACTACGGCGGCAAGGGGACAGTTCAGTACCGCCGCGCCTTCCCACCCGAGGTCTTCACGACCGACTGGGCCTACATCGATCAGCTCGTAATCCCGCCCGGTTCCTCCAGCGGCAAGCGCACCCATCAAGAGGTCGAAGAGGTCTACTACGTGATGAACGGGTCGGGGTCGGTCGAGGTCAACAAAGAAACCGCCGCAATTCGAAAAGGCGACGCCATCCCGATGCTGTTCGGGCATCAGCAGTCGTTCACGAACAACGGCTCGGCTGATCTGGAACTATTGATCATCGGCGTCGCCCGCGTAAAGGGCGCACTCGACCCAGCAGGGTTCTAACCTGTTGCGCCTATCAAGTGCCGACTCTGACCTCAGCGAATTGTACCGCCGGATAGTGGCCTGAGCAACCGATGTCATCGAACCCAGAGCCCATCAGGCCAGACCGCTAAGCTCACTTTTTCAACCCGGACGGAATTCACGATAGGCACACGGGAAATTCACGCCGCAAAGTAACTACCGCCGCCGCGTGGGGCGTGGAGCGACGGCCTCAATAATCTCATCATCCGACAGCGGCGTTCGTTGCCATCTAAGCTGCTCCGCCCCTCCCGCCGCTTCGAAGCTCGCCTCCAACCAGTCCGTCGGGAAATCCGTGCTTACGTTGTGCAAAACCGCCGCTCCACCGGCCAGCAGCGTCACCGCCGCCCGAAAGTCTCCAGCTCTTCTGATACCGGGCACGAAGAAGTGCTCGACATACTCTTCATCCGACGCCGCATAGAACTGCGCCAAGTCGGCCAGCAGTGACACATCAGCATCCGCCAGAGCCCGCGCGAATACCGACCACACGCCTGCCTCACCCATGCCAACCAGATTCACGGCCTGCTGACCTGTCTGCTTCCGCAGCGCTGCGATCGCCGTCAGAATATCCTGCACCCTGTTCGCATCGTCGGTGCGGTTAAAAGTCGTAAAGTAACGCCGCTGCCCTTCCCCGGCCGGCATCTCAACCGTTGTTCTCGAGCGGCCCGTCTGGAAAGCGTCAATCCCCATCACGACGCCGCCGCGCGCCACCAAACTCTGCACAAAACCTTCACGGCTTTCCGACGAACTCAACACCCAGGCAACGCCTTCCGGGTGTACGATCAGCGTCGGCCGCACAGCCGGATTCGCCCGGCGCGGCTCCAGAAGCACAGCGGGCACGCGATCACCCTTCCCGTCTCGGCCAAGCAGCAGCATCTTACCGCCAGGCAGCGCCTCCGTCTCCTCAACAACCACGCCGTCGGGGGATGCAACGTCCGCCATCAACGCCAGACTCAGCCGCTCCCGAAACGCCTCCTTGGCTTTCGCGAGTGACGCCCCATCGGAAGGCTTCAGGCTCGCAGTCTGCTTTTCCGTGTCCGCCACCCACCACTTCGTCAAACCGGCCTGATCCACCGCACGGTCGGGTAGCTGCCTGTTCCACAGACTCACCAAGCTGCTCAGCCCTCGTAAAGCAATGTTGTAATCACGCAGATCTTCAGGAATCACCGGCAGCGCTCTCTTCGCGAAAAACTGATACACCGCTTCCCTGCTCTGCTGGTTATAGTTGTGCGGAGCGTCGACCTGCACCTGTTCGAGTTGCGACTCAGCGTCATACAACTCGTAGATCCCTCGAACGGCCGGATACTCGTCGTGCGGCGTATTGCGCGTCCAATCGCCCGTTGCCGAGACCATCAACATCGGCCGGGGCGCCATCAACGCCGCTATCTCCACGTTGTATGTATCGATCCGCAGATTCGCGGCGTTCTCACACACCGACCCGCCCTGCATGATCCCTGAAATCATGTTCACCGGCGCCGAGAACTTTACGCGGTCATCCACCGCCGTCAGTATGAACGTCTGCGTCCCCCCACCGGACGCGCCCGTCGCTCCAATCCTTTGTGGATCGACGTCCGACAGCGTCAACAGGAAGTCAACCGCCCGTATGCTGTTCCAAGTCTGCAAGCCCAGCATTCCGAGGCCCCACAACTGCTCCCGCGGGCCCTCGAATCCGTGAGCAAGCTGCGTCGTATCGTTGTACCCGATCATGTCGTACGTCAAGACAACATAGCCCTGCTTCGCCAGACTCACTCCGCGCGCCGGGACCGAGCCCGCTTCCGAGTTCTCGAAGCGCCCGTAGCGCCAATGACCGTGCGGCGAAACGATCCCCGGAAACGGCCCCTGCTTGCCCACCGGCCTGTACAGGTTCCCACCGAGAAAGAACCCCGGCAGCGTCTCGATCAGCACCTTCTCAATCGCATAGTCGCCATACTCGGTGCGCCCGAATACTTGCGGATTCAGTGGCGTCCTAGGCGGCATCGGCAGCAATCCAGCGGCGAACAGCACCTGCCTGCGCAAAGACGCCGCCCGCTCTTTCCACGCCGCTAACGACTCATAGCGCGGCATCGAATACTGCATATCCGTGTGGCGGATCACGGCCTTGCGTTGATCCAAAGCGGGGATCTCGCCAGCCCAGGCCGGCCCCAGCAAAACGCTGCCAAGAAGAAAGCAAAGCAGCCGCCCTATCACGGCCGATTCCATCCGAATGCTGACATTACAAAGCATGGTCGATATCCTCAGAGCCCCGCGGCCACGCTTACTCGTCCAACGGCAGCCCCATGTGCATCGTTACGAGCACTTCCGGGTTGCTGACGAATCCGGCCCGCAACGGGTCATTGTCGTTCATGTATTGCTGAATCGAATCCTGGATGACATCGAGCACCTCGTCGAGCGAACGCGCTTCGGCCGAAACCGGCAAGTCGAAACACTCAGCGAAGAAACCATCCTCCGCCGGCCGCACATAAACGTAAACAACCGATTTCAACCCCGCCACTCTCCTTCAGCAGCCCTCCAGGATACCAGCCCGCAACCCTCTCGGTCGGCCACTCACCCACCTAAATCTTCCACCCACCCAGCAACCATCCGCAAGCCGAGCCGCGCACGCCAGTAAGCGGTCCCTCACCCAACTGCACAAACGCCCACCCAACAAACTCAGAGCGAGTAACCCGATCGAGGCCCGGGGCGCGGGAAAAGAACCACCCGCCGCCATTCTCCAAAACCACCCGTAGCGAGGACCCCGGTTTTGGGGTCCGCGGCCTTTCCCCCATCGAGAAACACCCGCCGCCATTCTCCAAAAACACCCGATCGGGTCGGGTGACGGGGATTGAGGCCCCGCCACCCTCCCACACCACCGGACATACGGTTTTCCGTATCCGGCGGTTGAACCCAGCGGCCTTACGTTCTCGCCGCAAAATCCGATGGCATCACAAACCCGTACCGGCGCAACGTCGCATTCGATAACGCTGTCTGCAACAGTCCGTTCGCCGCCATGCGCCAAGCGCCGCGACGTGCCGGAACCAGTTTCAACAACCGTTCCCCAATGCCCAACCGACGTAAAGCCCGCCGGCGTCCCGTTGCGCCATGCCAGCGCAGCCAGAAACATTTCCGTATGTGCCGCCGCACCCATCCTTCCAGTAGGAAAATCGCACGCCGTCGCTCCGCCAACCGGTAGTATCCCCACCAGCCGCGAACGTACCGCCGCCACTCGTCGCGCAACTGCCGACTCGTAACCGAGCGGTTGCCGCACCAGATCTCCCGCACCTTCCGTTTGAATCGTTCGACACTTTCCGGCGCTGCTTCCACCTGCCCTTGGCGGTTCAGGCGAAACCCTAGAAACTTTCGCTCCCACGGCCTCCCCGCCCCGCTTTTGGCCTCGTTCACTTTCAGTCGCAGATGCTTTCCGATCCAAGCCGTGATCCCCATCAGCACGCGCTTCGCCGCCGCTTCGCTGCTCACATAAATGTTGCAGTCGTCCGCGTATCGGCAGAATCGCAGCCCCCGGTTCTCCAGCTCCCGATCGAGCGCATCGAGGTAGATGTTCGCCAGCAACGGTGATAACGGCCCGCCTTGCGGCGTACCCTCCGCGCTGCGCACCACCACCACCGCCGGTAGACTCGATGAGTCTCGCGCAATCCGTGAATCTCGGACTCTTGCTACCCCCACAAAGTCTGGACGTGAGATATTCCCTTCTGGGCGAGTTGACACGATTGCTCGATATGCGGAAGCACTTCCCGCGATACGTGGCCAAGAACAAGCGGGGCGACATTTGGTCGCGAGAAGCGCTTCCCGCGAATCTCTATGTACTCGCGATGGAACTCGGTTCCAACCGGGGCCGTCGCCGAACTAGCGATTCCATCGTGGATCTGGTGAAACGTTCCTTCGCTGAGGAGGGTCACGACCAAAGTGCCGGGCAGTTCGCAGGACCGCGCATAGACATCGAGGTTGACCAGCCCTCCGCCCGGGCTGACGAAGCGCTCATCGTATCCATCAAGCTCCGACCACAGCTCTCGCGGCATGAACAAGGCGTGACTTTCACTCATCGACGCGAAGCATCCTCCTTCAGCCGACGCAGCCATTACCGATATTTGGAAAAGGCGACTTGGGTTCTCCTCCCAGTTGGCCGATTCAAGGAGGGCGTCCTCAACATCTTGGTTATAGCCACCGGTGACGCTCGTGTTCTGCAGCGTGGGCCCGAGGTGATAACCGACCGACGAGATCACGACTCTTTCGCTCAATTTGGCAGCAAGCACAGTCTGACGCAGCATTCCCGAAGACGCCATGCGAGCTCCATCCAGAAACATGCCAACGAGTTTGCCACGGCAGGCCTCCAGGCCAATATTGGCGGCATGCGCTGGCGACTGGGGAGCGTCAGCGACTGTTTGAACCTCACGAACCGGCGCACCGGTGGCTCTCAGATCTTCCAGTGACGGCGGTGACTTCGAGCCATTGTCAACGACGATGATTTCATAGTCGTCACTGGTGACGCCGAGTTGAAGGTCGGGGGACAACGACCGCAGCGTCCGCGGGAGTTCACGGGCCATTTCGTAGCAAACGATGACGATACTGATTCCGGGAGCACCTGAGCTGTTGGCCACCAAGCCACTATACTAGACAACGATAGTGATCATGACGGGGTGTCGGTGCGTTGCTATCTCGTGCGTTCACTAGTGGACTGTCTTAGAGGAAGTTTTACCATAGCGGATGCGATGTGAAGGTTTGGAGTACTTCCA
>JAQBUE010000165.1 GCA_027624045.1 Acidobacteriota bacterium | reverse complement strand
GCGGGCGAAGGTGCGAAATTCAGCTGGCGCGCCGCTGGCCACCCCGCTGCTTCTCGCCGCCTGAAAACAGGGTATTCTGCCACAGGCTGCTAGTGAAAGGACTGTAATAAGCAGACCCGTAGCGCGGTCCCCGGTTTTGGGGTCCGCGGCTTTTGCTGCCCCTGAAAGCAGGCAGGCAAGCATCGCAGACACCAGTGAAAGGACTGTAATAAGCAGACCCGTAGCGCGGTCCCCGGTTTTGGGGTCCGCGGCTCTTGCCACACATGAAGCCCCATCCAATGCGACCGCACGCCGCGCGTCGAACCAGCCTCGCCCAGCCCGTCTGCGAAAACGTCCCAAAATCGGGCTTTGCCAGGGATATTTCGGGGCATTGGTGCGCCCGCTACGGAACGATACCACACCCCGTTGCAACCAAGGGCATCACAACACGCCAAAACCCCTGTAAATACAGGCCTACGAGCGCCCTGAGGCGTCGCGAGACAATCTCCCCAGTGTGGTAAAACGTTGCAAAGTGTGGCACGGAAAGGAAACGCTGAAATCGCGGAACGAACCCATTCCATCCCCGGCTGGCGAAGGAATCGCAAGCGGTTCGGCTTCAGCGCTCACAAGCCGCCGGAGCCAAGTTGCGCCACTTACACGCCCGTGAACTCCACCAGCCAAAGCGTCAATGCGGGGACGTAGGTAATCAACAGCACCACGATCAGCAGAATCACGACATAGGGCAACGTCGAGCGATACACCTGGGTGAGCGGTTCATCGAACCGATACGACGACAAGAACAGGTTCTCTCCCATCGGCGGCATCAGGTAGCCCAGTTCCATATTCGCGAGAAAGATGATCCCGAGATGGACAGGGTCGATCCCGTAGGCGGCGGCCATCGGCGTGATCAGCGGCACGATGACGAGAATGGCGGAGTAGATGTCCATCAAGGCGCCGACCGCGATTAAGAAAACATTGAGGGCCAGCAGAAAGACAACTTTCGATTCGACATGGGCCTGCACCCAGTCAAGGGCCTGCGTAGGCACTTCGGCGATCACAAGATAGTTCGTGAATCCCATGGCAACGCCGAGAATGATCATGAAGCCGCCAACGAGTGTCGCGCTCTCGACGAAGATGCGTGGCAGATCACCAAAGATGCTGAGGTCCCTGAAGATAAAACACTCGACGATGAACGCGTAGAGCACGGTGACGGCGGCGGCTTCAACCAGTGTTGTGTAGCCGCCCAAAATGCCGCCCAGCACGACGGCCGGGAGCAGGATTTCCCATTTAGCTGCCCACAGCGCCGAGACTGCCTCGCGCAATTGAAACGGTTCCCGCGCAGCGCCCGACGCCCAACCTTGATACGCAGCCCACGCCGCTACGGCAATCACGAGAACAAACCCCGGCAGCAACCCCCCGACGAACATTTTCTCGATCGGCTGCTCGGCATAGAAGGCATAAAGAATCACCGGCAGGCTCGGCGGAAACAGCAGTCCGATCGACCCCGAGACAGTCACAAGGCCAACAGAAGTGCGATGCGGATACTTAGCCTTGACCATCATCGGCAGCAACAGGCCGCCCATTGACAGAATCGTGATTCCCGACGCCCCCGTCAGCGGAGTAAAGAAAGCCAGCACGACGGTCACGACAATGGCGAGCCCGCCAGGCATCCAGCCCATCCAGGCGCCGAATAGGCGCATCAGCCGCTTGCCTGAACCGCCCTCGGCCAGGATGTATCCACCGAGCGTGAACAACGGTATCGCCGGCAGCATGGCTGAGGTGCTCAGCCGGTAGGTCTCGCCGGGGACGGCTGAGACCGGTGTGCCTTCGTGCCAGAACAGCAATGCCGCCGCCCCGCCCAGCGTGCAATAGATCGGCAGACCAAGCGCCGTACCGACAACGATAACGAGGCTTGCCGGGAGCACGAGTCCCGCTTCTTCGGGAAACTCAATCGCGCCCAAAGCAAGCGGTATCAGCAGGCCGAGCGCGACCAGGATGCGTCCTTTGACGCTCGAAGCCCCACGCAAAATGAGCCGTCCGGTAATCGCCGCGAAGCCGAGCGGCATAATGCACTCGGCCACCCACACCGGAATGCCCCAGGCAACCATGTCGCCGAACTCATAGTCGACGCTGACCAAGTCGAAGCTAGCCCAGACGAGTGATCCCGTGATAGCCACGGCCAAAAAAGAAGTAAAGATGTGGACGCGATCCCGCCAGCGATCAGGAAGAAAGCTTGCTGTCGACAGCGCCAGCAGGCGGTCAGACCGCGCCGCCAGCGCCGCACCAAGAAGCGTGATCCAAAGCGTGAGGTGCTGAATGACAGGGAATGAGCCGGGAATACCGCCCCCAGGCCACTTGCGCGTAACGATCTCAAGCAACGGTAGCGCCGACATCAGCGCCAGTACACAGATCGAAAACGAGTTCTCGATGCGTTCCGCTAGACCGGCAGGTTGCTCGGAAGGTGAGGGCATTGGGGGCGGAAGCGGCGAAGCGTTGATCCGCGCGAGAGGCGATCAAGCGCTAGGAACGTTGGCTGGCGAGGTATTGATCGTGTAAGTGTTTGACTTCGTCGAACAGATCCGCCGGCACCATCTTGCCGCGCAACATCGGGTAGGCTTCTTCGGCCTGCCGGCGCCAATCGGCCAACATCGCCGCGTCGGGCTCGATCACGTTCAATCCGCGATTCTTCATCTGCACGACAGCGTCACGATCGAGCCTGCGAATCTCGTCGCGCAGCATATCCCCAGACTTTTTCGCGGCGTTCAGCATCGCGTCGTGCATCGTTGCGGGAATGCTCTGCCAGGCGCGTTCGCTGATGATCGTCGCTCCGATCAGCGGCGCCCAGCGAACATTCACCATGTTATTGGCGGCTTGGTAGGTGCGTTCCAGCATCGCGAACAACGGCGGGGACTGGAAGGCCTCAATCAACCCAGTTTGCAGCGACGTGAGCATGTCGGTAACCGGCAGGGGAATCACCTGGAAGCGCAGGTCTTTGTACAGCCGTTCGGTCTCCGGATCACCGGTGGAGATCCACAGCTTGAGTTTCCGGATGTCGTCGACAGTTCGAACCGGGCTCTTTGTAAAGAAATGCACCCACCCAACGTCAGCCCAGTTGAGAACCTTGAAACCCTTCGCCTCGATCCGCGCTTCGAGCTTCGGCGCCATCTTTCCCCGAATGAAATCGAACTCTTCGTAGGAGTCGACCATCATGGGGATGTTCAGGCAGTCGATGCCGTCGTCGATGCGCGACAGCCCGATGCCCGAGACCGCGATGGCGTCCATCCCGCGGCGCTGAATCTTGCGCACCAACTCGGTGTCGTCACCGGCCACGCCGCCGGCGTAGACGCTAACAGTCACCGATCCGCCCGAGATGCGCCGCCATTCCTGCGCCATGTCGTTCAGCGCATCATGCCAGCTCGATCCGGTTGGCGCTCCCGTACCCAGTTTGATACGCGCCGGACTCCCCCAGAGTCGAGAGAAGGCTCCGCCAGCCATGTAGATGGGGACTTGAAGCAGCGAGCGGCGGGCGATCTTTGACATCAGGAGCTGCCTCCGGGGGACGGCGCGGGGGCTTCTTCAAAGAATAACTCATCGACTCTTTCGAGCAGCCAACGCGCGCGTCTTTGCGCGAGTAGATTTACGAGCCGGTATTCCACGTTCTCATCGGGATCGACGGCCAGGGCTTTGTTCAGTAGCGAAGTGAACTCAGCCCGGTTTTGTTGCGGGACGGCCAGCGCTTGCGCAAGTGCAACATGCAATCCACCTCGCTTGCCGCCGGAAAGCTCCAGGGCGCGCTGGTAGTGCTTGCGTATCTTCGCCTCGTCGGGCGCACCCGGCTTCGAGCCGGCCAGCGTCACTTGAAACTCGTGAAACGCGCCGTTGTCCCATCCTTCATCGAGTTCGAGAGCGCGGTCGAGTATTGCTTCGACCTCGGGAATGCGCGCCAGCATCGCCGCGTCGTTCTTCGAAACTGAAATAGCCAATCCCAACGAAGCCGCGGTCCAATACAGAAAGGGCAGGTCCTGCTGTTTGCGTTTCTTGTTGTGGACGACGCTGACGGCGGCGGCCGGGTCGGCCGTGAGGTGGGTAGCTAAACCCGGATAAGAACGGTCCAGGCCGCGTATGCCGTAACGGTGCGCTCGCATGTAGAACTTTCGGGCGCGGGTTCGCAGTTCGCGGGAGCGGCTAATATCCTCGTCCGCCGCCACTTCCGCCGGGTAGTCGACATAGGCGAATGAATAGAGGACGAAGCCCTTCGTCGCCGTGATGAGCAGGCCACGATGTTCCGGCGATTCCTGTAGCAGACTTTCGACCAGCTTGAGGCCGAACGGCAGCGCTTCTCCGACGAATGGGACGTCTTCGTCGGTTTCATAAACCGAGTTTCCTTCCGCCAGCGCGTCGCCGACGGTATTGACGGAATACTTCTTAATCGAACAGCCGGACGCCATGAGGAGCAGACAGGCAACGGCTGCGACTCGAACTGTTTGCGACGGAAACGGGCGCACAACTGACATTACATCAACCGAACTCATCAAAACCGCATGTACATCACAAGAATCGCTACGCCCGCGACGCACAGACCACTCACGATGAGAGGCGCGAATCCGATCCGTTTCAGGCCACGCGAGATCCGATCTTTCCTGCGAAATGTAAGGACTCCGCTGGTGATGGCGGCGAGAAACGCCGCGAACTGCCAGGCCAACAGAACGAGCAGGCGGTTCAGGCCCCGGAAGTACATATCTCCCGTTGGCGGCGTGATGGCGGACATAACGAACGACACTACGAAGCACGCCAGCCACAGGCCGGATGCGATTCGGATCGGGAGTTCTGATTTGTTTTCCATCCTGGTTCGACCTCGTGGAGTCTCTCGGCTCCCAACTAGTATGGATGCGCCAGGGCAGGCTGGTTGGCGTAGCGTTCCATAGCGATGACCAGCCTGCTGCCGGCGCCGGGGGCTAACCGCACTTCGAACGACGAATCGTTGACCGCCGTTTCGATGCCCCCAGCCAGCACTTTCACGCAGCGGTGTTCGGCGTACGCCCCGGTTTGAACGACTAGGCGGCGGGCGCTGACAGGGTTCACGTTTACGAGCGTGACTTCAACTCCACGCGGGGTGATCTTCTCGACCAGCGCGGCCACGTCGGCGGGGAGGCCGGCGCGGCGCTTGACGGGATCGAAGTAACGCACCTGGGAATGAAGCATGTTGGATGTCTGGCCGGCGGGGTTGCCGCCCAGCATGAGCTTCACGAGATTGTCGGTGGAGGCGGGGTTGTAGCGCTGAATGTCGTCGGTGTAACGCGTGTCGGGCGTTGTGGGGTCCTGGCGCATTTGCTCTAGCCGCCGGCGGATGTTGCTGAGGTCACTCCGCAACATCTTCTCCGGGAAGGTGGGGTCAGCGCCGTCAAGGAATCGCAGCCAATCGTCGGTCGGCAAGCGCCCACGGTCGGCGGGCGCCAAGGTGGCTAGATAGACATCGAGTAAGACATGCGAGGGCGGGTCTTTGCGATATCCGTACCAGCCTTCATCGCCGTACATCGAGGGATACATCGTGACTCCGTTCACGACTTTCTTCGCCGCGAAAATGTTGTCCATTTGCTTGCGGATGACATCCACGTACTTGTGGTCTCCCGTAAGAAGCAGGGCGTTCAGGAAACCGACGCGGAGGCCACGGTAAACCGTGTTGCGATTCGCTGGGCGGCCGGTCGTGGGTTCGATCGGAGAGAAACCCCAGCCGTAGATACCGCCGTACCACTTGCCATCCCAGCCTCCGCCGATGGTGCCGTCGAGTCCGATGACGCTGGGAATGTTGTTGCCGTTGGCGCGCGTCCTTTCAAGCCAGGCATCGACGTATTCAAGCAACCAGTCTTTGTACTTGGCCTCGTGGTCGATCATGTAGGCATTCATTGCCATCGAGGTCGCACAGAGGTTCTGGGGGCTGTCGCCAACGATGTTCGCGTACTCGGCGAAGTGCGCCAGCATTTCGGGATAGGTGCTGGCGTTGTGCTGGTCGCCGAACTTCGTCATCGGATCGCCGGCCCATTCGGCGGGCGTGGCTGGGCGAAGAAGCGGGCCTGTGCTGCCGTTGAAAAAGCTGCGAATGATCTTGTGCTTGGGGTCGTAGTTTTTGGCCCCTGGGTCCTCGTCCATGTAGAAACCAGCGAAACGCCGCATGCGGGCTTGAAAGCGCGGGTCGTAATGATCGGAGAGGGCTTGGTAAAAGAATGGCTGAAGGCCCTCGCCGGTGTGCTCCCAATCAAACGTAGTGATGAATTCCTTGTGGTACATACCCTGCTTGGCGAGGGCTATAACTTCGGTCTTCGCTTCAGTGAACTGGAGAAGATGGCCTTCCCAGGCTTTCTTGTAGATTTCGAGCACGCGGCCGGAGGCGCCGAGGGCGTGCAGCAGCGGCCAGTTATAGAAATTTTCCGTGGCGTCATCGGGCCCGTCGAGCCCGCCCCAGCGTGGCGTGATCTGAAGGTAGCCGCGGTCGTCGAGGTATTTGTCGGCCCACTCGGTCACCGCATCGGCGTTGGCGTCGAGAAGCTGGCGCTCGAGGAGCGCCCAGTAGGGCGGGTCCATGGGCGTATCGATCGCGACGACCGCGACGGCCGCGCTGAGCAACAGTGGAAGTCCGATGATTAGGACTAAAAGGTGGAGCAACTTCCGCATGGGTACTCTCCCGTGATGGGTAGTCCCTATGGTAAACGTTTCGCGCAGGGCAATCCGCCCAGAGATGAGCGATAGGTGCTATCGTGCTCCAGATGCGCACCGGTCCAGAACCGGCCCCCAGCTTTGAAATGAGGTTCATCATGAGTCGTACCCTACAAATTGCTCGAATGGCGGTCTTTGCAGCGGTAGCGTTGCTCGCGATACCCCAACTTGGCGCACAGGACCTCGGCCTCTACGAAGTGCTGGCGCGGCCGATCCTGGCGCCGAATCAGCCGACGGTCGAGGTGCAGGTGTACACGGCGACGCGCGTGCCAGCGCTGCCGGCGTTCCGGAAACTGGACGAGTGGGAGGCGTACGCCAAAGAGATTCGCCAGCGCACGTTCGACGAAGTGATCTTTCGTGGCGAGGCGCGAGCCTGGCGGGATGCCAAGACGCGCGTGGAATGGCTGGAAACCATCCCCGGTGGGCCGGGCTACCGTATCAAGAAGCTACGCTTCGAGGCCGTGCCTGGGCTGTGGATTCCCGCCCTGCTTTACGAACCCGAGAATCTGAGCGGCAAGGTTCCCGTGGTGCTGAACGTCAACGGCCATGACCGGCCCGACGGCAAGGCTGCGGACTACAAACAGATTCGCTGCATCAATCAAGCCAAGCGGGGCATGCTGTCGATGAACGTCGAGTGGCTGGGCATGGGCCAACTCAACACGCCCGGCTTCGATCACACGCGAATGAATCAGCTCGACTTGCTGGGCACCAGCGGCATCGCGCCCTTCTATCTTTCGATGAAGCGGTCGCTCGACGTACTGCTTGCTCATGAGAACGCCGACCCGGAGCGCGTGGCGGTCGCCGGACTATCGGGCGGCGGCTGGCAGACGATCTTTATCAGTTCGCTGGACGAACGTGTCACGCTGGCGAATTCCGTTGCGGGCTACTCGAGTTTCGTAACCCGCACACAGTTTCCTAAGCCCGACCTGGGCGATTCCGAACAGACGCCGAGCGACCTAGCGAGTATCGCCGATTACACTCACCTCACCGCTCTGCGGGCGCCGCGCGCCACGTTGATCACCAACAACGCCCGCGATACCTGTTGCTTCCGGGCCGACTACGCCCAGGCGCCTCTGCTGCAGTCCGCGCATCCGATATTCGAGTTGTACGACCGTCCCGGACACTTGCGGGGCCACGTCAATCACGACGCCGGCCACAATTTCGGTCAGGATAACCGCGAGGCGCTCTACCGCATGTTTAAGGACTTCTTCTACGGCGGCAGTCCGAAGTTCTCAGTGGACGAGATCGATGTTACCAGTGAACTGAAGACGAAAGAGGATCTGACGGTCGCGCTGCCCGCCGATAATCTGGACTTCCACCAGCTTGCGATGCGGCTCGCCGAAGGGCTGCCGCGCGGCGCGGCGCCGCCCACCGACAAAGCCGCCCTTGAGGCGTGGCAACGCACGGGCCGCGAGAAGTTGCGCGAAGTGACCCGCACCCCGCGCTTCCATGTCGAGGCGAAATCGGTGCACGAAGAAACTGTACTTGGCACGAAGGCCACATCATGGCAGCTACAAATGGGCGACTGGACCGTACCCGCCGTCGAACTGACGCGCGGCGCTTCAAGCGGTACGGTCATTCTGTTGTCAGACGGAGGCCGCAAGAGCGTTGCCGGGGAGGCTCGTCAATGGCTCGATAAGGGACGCCGGGTCATCGCGCTCGATCCGTTCTACTTTGGAGAGTCGGCCATCGAGAGCGAGGACTGGCTGTTCGCCATTCTGATCGCCTCGCTAGGTGAGCGGCCCTTGGGCATTCAGGCCGGTCAGATCGCGGCCGCCGCCCAATGGGCTCAATCACACGACGGCAAGCCGGTCGAGATTCACGCCGTCGGTGCTCGCCTGAGCCTAGCGGCACTCGTGGCAGGCGCTTTGGAGCCGTTGGCGATCAGCGGACTGCGGCTGGAGGAATCCTTCGGCAGCCTGCGCGAGATCGTTGAGCGCGACTTGGGGGTCGACCAGGCGCCGGAGCTTTTCTGCTTCGGACTGCTGGAAGCGTTCGACATCAAGCAGCTGGTTGCGCTGGCGGCGCCGACGCCGGTCGAGTTTCCCCGTTGATTTGCCGGGGCAAGTTCGGAAGCCAGGAAAGCTCTCCGCGCGGAAGAACGCGTTAGTTCGTGATGTCGAACGTGCGGCTCAGCTCGCGCACAGGAAGGTAGACTTCGTACCATTCCTTTTGCGCGGCGCTGTCGGTGTAGTCCGCGAGGGCCTTTTCGCTCTCGAACTCCATAACGAAGGCGGCTGTCACTTTGGACTCCGGTCCTTGTACTTTGATCGATCGCGTCCAAACGCGTGAGACACCGTCGTACTTCTGAGCAATGGTTTCGACGCCCTTGAGGGCCTCGCTGATTTGCGCTTCAGTCGCGTCCTCATTCCACTTCACGGTGACAACGTGGATGACGCTTTTGGGCTTGTAGGATTGTCCGAAGAGCACGCCGACGGCGAAGATGCTGAGAGCGGCGGTTGTGACGCTGATGGTTTTCCATGTGACGGGTAGTTTCATAAAAGTGTTCTCCTTGAGGATCGGATTCGTTGAGTTCCTCGGCTTGCGCCGGGTGCAGCTTGTCTTACGCAAACGGGGTTTTGGCCGGAAATGGCCGAGAGCCTTGAGTATATCGTTTGCATGGATTCAGGATGGCCGGTCGGCTGCCGCATGAATGGCTCATTGATTAGATGGCAGCGGCTCGCTAAGCTAGCAGTCTTGCCTTGCGTGAGTCTACCCGGCCGCTGATGGAACTTAACCTTTGGGTTGAAAAGATAAGAGGCGGCGATGTTCGCCTGCTGGCCCGCGGGCTCAGCGAAATCGAGAACCGTGGTCCGCGCTCGCGGGCGCTGCTCAGCGCCCTATTTCCTCACTCCGGTCAGGCTCGCGTGATCGGACTGACGGGCGCGCCGGGCGCGGGGAAGAGTACTGTCGTTTCGGCGTTGGCGCTGGAATTCCGCAAACGAGAAAAGCGCGTCGCGATTCTGGCGGTCGATCCGACGAGCCCCTTCACCGGCGGCTCGATTCTAGGGGACCGTATCCGCATGCAGGCGCATGACGCGGACGGGGGCGTCTACATCCGGTCGATGGCCACACGCGGCTCGCTGGGCGGATTGGCGCCTACAGCCGCCGACGTCTTGGTCGCGCTTGACGCCGCCGGCTTCGACGTAATCTTGATTGAGACCGTGGGCGTCGGACAAGCCGAGGTCGATGTGGTCCGCATTGCCGGCGCTGTGGCTCTGTTGCTTACGCCTTCCAGCGGCGATGATGTGCAGACGATGAAGGCTGGCATTATGGAGGTCGCCGACGTATTTGTGATCAACAAGGCGGACCTGCCCGGGGCTGATCGGCTGGAGTCGGAACTGCGCGCGATGCTCTCGATTCAACCGGTGGGCGCGGGACTACCAATTCTTCGCACGGTGGCGACGGCGGGGCAGGGAATTGACAAACTCGCCGAAGCTTTACTCGATATCGACTCTGCCCACGCCGGGTCGGCGGATTACTGGCGGCATCGTCTGACCGAAATGGTTAGTGAGAAGCTGATGGATCGCTTAGTGCGGGGATCTCTTTCCGAGGAGCACCTAGCAGTGGCGGCGCGGCAAGTGGCGGTTCGCGAGGCGAACCCATACGAACTGGTCGACGAGCTGGTGCGCGGCCTTCTCACCGGACGGCCTTTGGAGCCCGAATGCGAATGAATCTGCTTGTAGCAATCTTGTTACTGTTGTTGCCGGCTCCCGTGGGGGCGGCAGACTACAAGACCAAGAACCTTGTGCTCGTCACCGCCGATGGGTTGCGATGGCAGGAGGTGTTTCGCGGTATCGATCCCCTACTGATGGAGTTGGACGAGGCCGGAATGAAGGACGCGGAGGAGTTGCGGACGTCGTTGTGGGCGGAAACGCCGGAGCAGCGGCGGCGTTTGCTGATGCCTTTCCTTTGGACCGATCTCGTCTCGCGGGGAGTGATCCTCGGAAACGGCGCGAGGGGAGCAGCTGTGACGCTGCGGAATCGGCATCGGTTCTCTTATCCGGGGTACTCCGAGATCCTGACCGGGCGGCCGCAAGACGACGTGATCGACAGTAACACGCTACACCCCAACCCGCTGCCGACCGTGCTTGAGATCTTGCGCCGGGAATGGGAACTGCCGGGTGCCCAGGTGGCGTTGTTTGGCTCGTGGAACGTGTTTCAAGGAATCGGCGCACACGACAGTGAAGCCGTGTTCATCAACGCGGGCTATCAGCGGCTGGGCATTGCGGGCGCTACCGAGCGGCTGCGGGAGTTGAGCCGTTTACAGTTCGAGATTCTAACGCCGTGGCCGTCGGTGCGGCATGACTACGTGACCTTCGAGATGGCTCTGGAGTATCTGAAAACGACCAAGCCGCGCGTGCTCTATATTGCGCTGGGCGAGACGGATGACTGGGCTCACAATCGCCGTTACGATCGTACGCTTGCCACAGCGGGCTATTTTGATGATTGTCTGCGGAACCTTTGGGCGGCAATCCAGAGCGACAGCGCCTATCGCGACAGTACTACCTTGATCGTCGCGACTGATCATGGACGCGGTTCCACGCCCCGGGACTGGAACAGCCACGGCGCCAAGGTCGAAGGGGCGGAGCGAGTGTGGATCGCTGCCATCGGCCCCGACACACCGGCGGGCGGGGAAGCGCACGACACCGCTGGTGTGACGCAGAGCGACATCGGGCCGACGATGCTCGAGCTGGCCGGGGTCGACTACCGCAAGCTTACCGGTGTTGAAGGGAAGCCGATTGACTTGATCGTCGGGCGCTGACGCCTAAGGTAATTCCCGCAACAAGAGAGGCGTTTCAGAGTGACATACTATGCTCAGTTGTAACGTGACCGTGCCACGCGGGAAGCGCGTTGTAGTTGTCTTCGGAGGAAACGATGGATAGGGAACCAAGCCGGGATATCGAGCCCTTGGACTCCCCCGCTAGTGCTGCCAGACGCTTTTGCACAGAATGCGGAGCCGCGCTCGAAGGCGTGGCCGATTTTTGCACCAAGTGCGGCAAGCAAGTTCCGGTGGCGGCGCTGACTTTTGACACCTTGCCCGGCTGGTGGAAGAAGGCGGCCGTCGGCTTGGTGGGTTTGACCGTGTTGGGCGTGCTTATCTCGGCGGTTTGGCCCTCGGGTGAGGCGGTCGTTCCCGAAGAGGAGGCGGTGGCCGTCGAGTCGGTTGCGTCCGAGCCCGCCCGGGCAAGTAGCGCGTCGCCCC
>JAQBUE010000164.1 GCA_027624045.1 Acidobacteriota bacterium | reverse complement strand
AGCATCGATTGTGAGAGGAGAACGAAGTCCTTGCATCCGGACTGCGGATTAGAGTACCCTGACTGTGCCGGGATGGCCAAAACGGAAATCCTGGTTTATAGTCTCTTTGGGATGTTCATTGCTGGGCCTGGGCTGCTGGAATATCCAGGTACACCGTTCCATCAATGAAATGCGGTCGCGGCATACTGCTGAGCGCGCCCGCGCCGATGCGGCGATGCAAGCACTCGCTGCTCGTGTATCCGAGCTCGACGAAAGATCTGCCCTCCTGGAGCCGGCACTCCCACCCTCGCCGCCGAAGCCGCCCCCAGCCCTGCGCGGCTCTCGCGAAGCCCAGGCGCTCGAACTCGCCGCCGCCGGCGCGGGCCGCCGCGAGATTGCCGAGAGGTTGTCAATGCGACCCGCCGATGTGGAACTCCTCGTGAAAGTGTCCGTATACCGGGCGCAGGCCGGTTGAAACGGCTACGCCACCTCATTCGTCCTGCCGTGGTGTCGCCTTCCCGCTCACGGAAGCTGTGATAGGGTTGATTGAGGCTTTTTGTGGCGGAAAACATGCGGCTGGCGATCCTAGGTTCAACGGGCTCAATAGGCGTTAACACGCTTCAGGTCGTGCGAGAAATGGGCCCCGGGACCGAGGTTGTGTCCCTGGCAGCCGGCCGCAACCTTGAGGAATTGCTGCGCCAAGCTCTGGAGTTCCGGCCGCAAGTCATTTCCGTGGCCGACGAGACCTGCCGCGTCCGTTTCCAAGCCCTCCTTCAGCAGCAACTCGGCGTATCTGGATACCGTCCCGAACTCTTACATGGCCGGGAGGGCAATCTGGCGGCCGTGCAGGCTGTCGAGTGCGATGTCGTCGTCTCCGCCGCCGTCGGCGTAGCGGGTCTGGAGGCGACATTTGAAGCCGTGCGGCTGGGCAAGCGCCTCGCTTTGGCAAACAAGGAGGTTATGGTCGCGGCGGGCGAACTCGTGATGCGAGAGGCGGGCCGCACGGGGGCTGAAGTCCTGCCTGTCGACAGCGAGCATAACGGGCTACACCAGTGCCTGCGAGCGGGCGATCGCAAGGAAGTCGCGAAGGTCATCCTGACCGCATCGGGCGGACCATTCCGCACAATGCCGCTTGCCGAGTTGGACCGCGTCACGCCCGAGGCCGCGCTGAACCACCCCACCTGGAAGATGGGCCGCCGCATATCGATCGATTCAGCGACTCTAATGAACAAGGGTTTCGAGGTGATCGAGGCTTGCCGCTTGTTCGATCTGCGCCCCTCTGAGATTGAGGTCGTGGTTCACCCCCAATCGATCGTCCACGCGCTGGTCGAGTTCATTGACGGCTCGGTTGTCGCGCAGCTGGCGCCGCCCGACATGAAATTGCCGATTCGCTATGCCCTGAGCTATCCCGAACGCCAGGCCGGCGGGTTGGAGCGGTTGCGCTGGGATCGTGTGAGACAATTAGATTTTGAGCCGCCCGATCGGCGCAAGTTCCCTTTGCTGGGGCTTGCCTACCGGGCGCTTGAAATCGGTGGTACGGCGGGTTGTATCCTGAATGCAGCCGATGAGATCGCGGTCGAGGCGTTTCTCGATGAGAGAATTCCCTTCCCGGCGATTTCCCGTATCGTAGAGAGCGTTTTGGAGCAATCCAGCATCGATCAACCCGAGTCGGTCAAAGACGTTTTGGCGGCGGACCGGACAGCGCGAGAATTGGCGCGCAAAGCCGTACGAGATTCGTCCGTCAGGGTGGGCCTGGGCCCTTAAATAAGACTGGTATATCCGCATGGGACTGATTTGGAACATCTGCGCGTTCGTCTTCGTTTTGGGCGTGATGGTATTGGTGCACGAGTTGGGCCACTTCTTGGCGGCCCGTTATTTCGATGTCAAGGTCGATGCCTTCGCCATAGGTTTCGGACCGCGGCTGTTCGGCTTTCGGGGCAAGGAAACCGACTATAAGATTTGCATCCTGCCGATCGGCGGTTTCGTCAAAATGGCCGGCGAAAACCCAGCGGGGCCTCCCGGGAGCCCGCGCGACTTCCTTGCGAAACCGCGCTGGCAGCGGATCATCATCGCCCTCGGCGGACCCGTCTTTAACTTTATTCTGGCGATCGTCCTTCTCGCCGGGCTCTTCATGGTCCGTTACGAGAAGATGGCGTTTCTCGACGAGCCCGCCCGGATTGGTTTCGTCGAGGACGGGTCGGCGGCGCAGAAAGCAGAGATTGAGCCGGGCGATGTCATCGTCGCCATTGACGGACAGGCGACCCCCACCTGGGAGAGCGTCATGTTCAGCGAGATCGTGGCGGTTAACTCGACGATCCAGGTCACTGTCGAGCGCGATGGCGGCCGCTTCGACATCCCCGTGGTACTGGGCGCTGATGAAAGAGGTGCCGGCGACGCCGGCTGGGCCGAGGAATCACAAGTTCGTCTCGGCAACACGATGCCCGGCATGCCCGCGGAAAAAGCCGGGATTCAAGCCGGTGACGTGCTCGTAGCGATCAACACACAGCAGATCAGCTCGGTTCGGCAGGTGCCGCAAGAGGTTCAGAAACTTGAGGGCGCCGAAGCCGAGTTCGAGATCGAACGAGGCACGGAGCGCTTGATGCTGCGTATCGCGCCCGTGTTCCACGAATCCGCCGCGAACGGCAACGCATGGCGCATCGGCGTTGACCTGATGGCCAAGCATGAAGTGATTCAAACACGTCTGGGCTTCGCCGACGCTACGCGCGAGGCCGTCAGCTTCAGCATGAACAACGTCACCATGACGCTTAAGGTCTTGCGCGGCCTGATTGAGCAGCGCGTCTCCGCCGAGGCGCTCGAAGGCCCGATCGGTATCGCGCGTATTTCCGGGGACGCGGCGAAATCAGGTCTCCCGCAACTCATCACCGTCATGGCCCTGATCAGTCTTCAATTGGGGATCTTCAACCTGTTGCCGATTCCCATCCTTGACGGCGGCGTGATCACCATGCTGCTGATCGAGTCGCTAATCCGCCGCGATCTGAGTCTGGCGGTCAAGGAACGGGTGGTTCAGGTTGGCTTCCTGTTCCTGATCATCTTGTTTGCGTTTGTAATGTATAACGATATAGTCAAGGGTCTTGCGCCGGGTTAGCCTGGCGGGCCGCATGTCGCCCTCGGAATTCGAAGTTACCGCGGCGTGATCTCGATCCGCGATCCATGTCAGAATAGTTAAGACGGTGAGCCCTGAAGCGGCCGCCCAGTAAGAGGAGTTAACAGTTTCATGAGAATGACTCGAACAACAAAGATCGTTTCGACGCTGGTGCTGGGTGCCGCTCTCTGGCTGCCCTCGGTGGCGTCCGCCCAGTCAAAGGTGGGTGTGATTGATTTTCGTGCGGCGCTCCAAAATACCGCCGAGTTCAAGAAGAAAGCGGAGGCCCTGCAAGCTGCGTTCGAGCCCCGTCAGAACCAGCTGCAGCGCCTGAGCAGAGAGCTTCAGGACCTCCAAGCGAAGATTCAGTCCGCTCAGCCCGAAGACGCTGCCCGGCTGCAGGCCGACGGCCAGACCAAGCAAAAAGAGGCACAGCGGCTCAACGAGGACTTAGAAGCCGACGTGCAGTATGAACAGGAAGACATGTTGCGCGGCGCCTCGCAGCGCATGCGTGACGTGATCTCCAAGATCGCAACCGCCAAGGGCCTTGACGTCGTGATCAGCGTGGCGGCGCTGGCCGATCCTTTCGAGGGCCGCGTCATGCACCTCAATACGGCCATTGATATGACGGACGAAGCGACGGCGGCCTACGATCAGGCCCATCCGGTTCAGTAGCACGCAAAGCCGGCCCACGCTATGTACTTGGATGAATACGGGGCTAGCGACATACGGAGGGAACGTTTCTTCCGGACCATCGTCGCGCTCTTTCTGATCGCCATAGCGCTTGGGCTGATCTACTACGTCTTCTTTCGCACCTGGGCGGAGGAGCGCCAAGCAAGCCTATTCTTGTCCGAGCTTCAGGAGGCTCGCTTCGAGCAGGCCTACGAGTACTGGGGCTGCTCGCTGACCGAGCCTTGCCGCTTTTACTCGTACGAGAAGTTCCTCGCCGACTGGGGGCCCGACAGTGAACTAGGTGCCGTCGAGAGCTTTAAAATCGTCAGGTCGTACGACCAGAAGACGGGCGTGATCATCCAAATTGCTGTAAACGGCAAGCCGCAACCGAATCTCTGGGTTGAGAAAGACAGCAAGCACGTGGGGTTCTTTCCGTACTAGGTGGTTCGTTTTCCCGAATGGTGTGTGCCGTCCACGGCGGCTTGGGCGCCCCCAGCGGACGGCCCTACAATACAAACTCAGCAGTGTCCGCCAGCATCATTGTTAATGCCGACGACCTCGGGGCCGACTCCTCGGTCAATCGGGCGGTCATCGGAAGCTTCGAGCAGGGAGTAATCAACTCCGCCTCGATCATGCCGACGATGCCGGGCTTCGACGAGGCTTGTGATCTGGTCGACGCCGCTCGGTTGCACGCCGGCATCGGAATTCACCTGAATCTCTCGCAGGGCAGGTCGCTCACCGAGGGTATCCGAGGGCTGCCGCGCTTCTGGGGGCCTGACGGCTTTCGGGCACGTGTGCGGGCCTTTCGACTCAGTACCCCCGAAGCCGTCGCCGTCGAACACGAACTCGATGCCCAGATCCAGGCCGTCGTGGCCCGCCTTCCCCGCCCCAGCCACCTCGACTCGCATCATCACGCCCACACCGAGTGGGCCATCGGAGTTATCGTCCTGCGGCTAGCGCGGCGGTACGGGATCCCTTGCATCCGTATCAGCCGGAACATCGGGCCCCGTGCCAGCCTAGCGAAGCGGCTCTACAAGTACATCTACAACGGCCGCCTCGAGCGGGCCGGTTTGGCACGCTCCCGCTATTTCGGCTCGGCCGCGGATATCGCGCCAGCGCTCAAACACCTGACAGGGGTCGTGGAAATTGGTGTCCACCCCCGGCTCAGCGCGCAGGGCGAGATCTGTGATTTCGAGACCGGACCCGTGATGGCTGATCAGCACGCCGAACTGGGGCTCCCTGATCTCCGGCCGCCCAACCGCGCTTAGCAGTCTTGTGGCGGAAGCGGCCGCGCTGAAATAGGGCGGCACCCATCTCTCGCGGCTTGGTTCGAGTACAATACACTTCCGTAGGCTGCCGTGCGATCCCACCGCGTTCACATCTGTCTCTTCCTCCTGCTCTGCGCGGGGTCGGCGTACGCCGCTCGCGTTCCGCGTCCCCCGGCTTGGGCTGGTGACTTCACGCCGGGCGACGACCCGGTTGTGCGCCAGGCAGCCATCGCGGCCCTCGGGGAACAGCAGGGCGCCGTCGTCGTCGTCGACACCGAAACCGGGCGTCTGCTCACCGTCGTTAACCAGAAGCTGGCCTTCTCGGCGGGCTTCATCCCCTGCTCGACGATCAAGCTGCTCGCCGGGCTAGCCGCCCTCGAAGAAGGCCTGGTCGGGCCTGAAACCAAAGTGTGGTTCGACGGCTACTGGTTCATGACGATGAAAGAGGGGCTGGCGATTTCGAACAACGTGTACTTCGAGCATCTCGGGCGCCGTCTCGGTTTTGACCGCCTGAAACGCCATGCGCACCTGCTTGGGTTTGGTGAGAAAGCGGGCTGGGAGATTCCAGGGGAGCAGGTGGGCGCGTTTCCCGCCGCGGAGCATTCCTACGGCATCGCCCGCATGACGACTTTTGGTGACGGCATCTCGGCTACGCCCCTGCAGTTGGCCGCCTTCGTGTCATCGCTAGCCAACGGCGGCAGGCTCTTTTACCTACAGTATCCTCGCGATGCCCAGGGCATCGAGCATTTCAAGCCGAAGCTGAAGCGTGAAACCGAAGCCGGACGTTGGGCCTCGGCACTTGAGCTGGGCATGGCCGAAGCCGTGCGCCGCGGCACGGGCAGGCGAGCCCGCACGGCGGGACAGAAAATCTGGGGCAAGACCGGTACTTGCAGTCAGCAAAGCAAGAGGCGCCGCACACCGGTCGGCTGGTTCGCTTCGTACAACGAGGCCGAAGGTCGCCGACTGGCCGTCGTCGTAATGCTCAAGGGACGTTCTGATGCGGGCGGTCCGCGCGCCGCCGAAATCGCCGGCAATGTCTACCGGGCGCTTGGGGAACGCCAATACTTTTCGTCAGACCCCGAAACACTTCAACTCGTCGCCGTCGCCGATTCCTGTCCCGCTGACTAGTAGACTGATTGTTCCCTGTCAGGAGTACACAGTGCTTCGGCGGACGGTTGTTTCCCACCACACGCACCACGCAGGATGAATCATGGGCCGCATCAAGGTACTTCCCGACCAGATCGCCAATAAGATCGCCGCCGGGGAGGTCGTCGAACGGCCCGCTTCGGTTGTCAAGGAACTGATCGAGAACTCGCTCGACGCCGGGGCCGGCCGTATTCGCGTCGAGGTCCAGAACGGCGGCAAGCGCCTGATCCGGATCTCGGACGACGGCATCGGCATGGGCAACGACGACGCCCTGTTGGCCTTCGAGCGGCACGCCACGAGCAAACTGCGCGAAGTGCACGATTTGCTTTCGATCTCGACGCTGGGTTTTCGGGGTGAGGCGCTGCCCTCGATCGCGAGCGTCTCGCGGCTCGAACTCGAAACCCGCTCGGCCGACGATGCAACCGGCACGAAGATTGAGATCGCCGGCGGACGCATGCTAACCGTCGCCGAGGACGCCCGTCCGCCGGGGACCACCATCACCGTTCGCGACCTTTTCTACAACGTTCCCGCCCGGCGCAAATTTTTGCGAACTGAGAAAACCGAACTCGCGCATATCGCCTCACTGGTCACGCACTACAGCCTGGCCCATATCGACAAAACGATTCTTCTGGCGCACGAAAAGGGTCCGCTGCTCAATGTGACACCCGTCGAAAGCCTGCGAGAGCGCGTCTATCAGGTCTTTGGTTCCTCGACGCTCGATGACCTGGTCGAACTCGGACCGTGCCAACGCGAGCTGCAGGTGCAACCTTCCCCCGCGCCGCGCACACAGGCCGTTTCGCGCCACAAAGAAGGCCGCGACCAGCCCCGCCAACAGCTCTTCCGGCTGCACGGCTTCATTTCCCAGCCGCAGATCCAGAAGCTCAATCGCAACTCCATTTACGTGTTCGTCAATGGCCGTCTGATTCGCGACCGCGTCGTGCTGCGGGCAATCTCGAGTGCCTATCACAACGTCATTCCGCCCGGCGCGTTCCCCTTCGTGCTGCTTTTCATCGGCTTGCCCTTCGATGAAGTCGACGTCAACGTGCATCCATCGAAAACGGAAGTCCGGTTCGGCCACCCGTCCTTTGTTTTTGACTTCGTCCGCGATCAGATCCGGGAGTGCCTGATCGCATCGAAACCCGTATCGACGTTTCCGATTCGGGCTGAAGGAAGCCGCGTGGCTTACCCGCAATCCGCGACAGATCTGTCCTTCTCGGAAGCCAGTCTGGCGTTGAACCGCTCCGATCTTCCCGAATCCATGGAGTCATTCCTGCGCCACGAGGCGCCGCCGACGCAGCGCATGGATTTTGGCGCCGCGCCGCCCCTCGATGTGAGCGGAGCGCAACCATCGGCGCCTGCTTTCGGCGTGGTCCCTGACCGCGCGGGCCTGCACATTCTTGGCAGCCCCGACACCCCGATCGAGCAACAAACCCACGCCCGCGATCCGCTCGTCGACACGCCCCGCGAGAGCATGGCGCAGCTCGGCCAACTGCGGCCGCTTGGCCAGATGCATGACAGCTTCATCATCGCCTCCGGACATGACGGCCTCTGGATCATCGACCAGCACGTGGCCCACGAGCGGATCTTGTTCGAGAAAGTCCGCCGGGAGCGGGCGCAAGGCCGAACCGAATCGCAACGCCTGCTGCTATCCATCATCATCACGCTGCGGCCTGATCAGGAAATCACGCTGACGAGGATCGAGGAAGAGTTTCGGGCGAACGGTTTCGAACTCGAACCATTCGGCCACCGTACGATCGCCGTCAAGGCGGCATCCGCCGGTCTGTCGCCCAGGCAAGTCGAAACGCTGATTGGCGAAATCCTCGACACGCCCGAGAAAGAATTGCGCGAGCTATCGCTGAGCGACCTTCAGGACCGCGTCGCCGCCACCATTGCCTGCCACGCGGCCATCAAAGTCAACATGCCGCTCGAACCGGCCAAGATGCAGTGGTTACTGGACGAACTCGCCCGCACCGAGTGCCCGATGTCCTGTCCGCACGGCCGCCCTATCGCCCTGAAGTATGCTCTTAAGGACATCCTGAAGGCCTTCCACCGTATCTGAACCGCGGGTCCAGAGCTACCAGTAGATTGGTTCCAGCGTTTCGTGGATGTACTTGCGGCAGCGCGTGAAGCTGTGGAGCGGGCTGACAGGTGCGTAGTGGTGATCGATGCAGATCCAGCCCTTGTACTTGTTGCGCTTGAGGACGCGATGCAGCGCCGGCAAGTCGAGTGCGCCATCGCCGAAATCCTGGTTGCAGAGCATGAATGTCGCGTTGTGCGTTCCGGCCTCCGCCGTCAGGCCGTTGGCGAGTTTGTAGTCCTTGTCGGCATAGACGTACTTCACGTCCACGTAGTCCATGAACATGAGCCGGTGGCCATAGCGCTCGAACAAGTCGACGACATTGCAACCGCCGAGATAAAGATGAATCGTATCGGGCGACCAGTGGAAGCGCTTCGGATCGGTGAGCTTGAGCATCAACTCGACTTCATCCTGGCTCTCGACGAGTTGCCCTTGCGAGTGATTGTGCAGTCCGGCGCGAATGCCGTAGTCGGCGCAGAGGTCGCCGAGGCGGTTCCAGAAATCGCAGGCGATCTGCATGTGATGCCGCATGAGTACTTTGTTCGGGCGGCTCGGAGAAAACACAACCATCTCCGTGGCGCCAAAATCCTTTAGTACCTTGCAGGCGTCGTGGGCGCGCTTTTCGATCGCGGCGTGCTGCGACGGATCGTCCGCTGGGCCGCCAAACGACAGCGTTGCGATGCGGAGGTCACGCTTGGAAAGTTCCTTCTCGAGACGGGCCAAGGGCATGCCGTAAGTCTCCAGCGACTTCGGCCAGCCGGTCAGGCGAAAGCCCTCAAACCCGGCGTCCTTGATGACATCGAGCATGTCGGTGAAGTTGTGCGCCGTCGGCGTCCACTGCGTTGAAGTCCACAGGAACATGCTGACGGCCCAGCGGATGTTCTTGGCGTCGGGAGGGCTGGCTGCCTCGATCCGCCCGCGCAACACGGCCAGCGAAGCCGCCGTAGTCATCAAAAACTCACGCCGTCTCATCCGAGCCTCCAGCAGAACGCGCTCAAGTCAACGATGGGCGCGCCCGCATCCACAATACACGAATCTCGGCATTTTATGGACCCGCCGGACTGTAAGCCGGTTTCTGTTCCTCGGCGAACCGAGGCGGCAGTCATTCAACTAGATCCGGCATTACTGCCGGACTCAAGCAACCTACCCGGAACTTTAACGCGGCGGGACACCGCTCGTCCCCTATTTGGTCTTGCTCCGCGTGGGGTTTGCCCTGCCACCCGAATTACTCCGGGCGCGGTGCGCTCTTACCGCACCATTTCACCCTTACCCAGCCGAAACCGGGCGGTATATTTTCTGTGGCACTTTCCGTAAACCGCCCTTTGAGAGCGGCCCCCCGGCCGTTAGCCGGCACGCTTCCCTGTGGAGACCGGACTTTCCTCCTCGCCGAAAACGGCGCGGCGACTGCCCGTCCGGCGGGTCCATCGTGATTCTATCACTGGGCCCCTCGTCAAGACATGAGGCACGAGAGCCCCGGCAACCGTTGATGGACTTGGGTCCAACGCGAGCCTCGTCAGCGGGCTGCCGAGACCCCGGACCGTCGCGAGTGACATCGGTTGGTATCGATAGTAATCCGCAAAGAAGTAGAATCGGACCGACGTGATCGGCCAGACCATCTCGCACTACCGCATCATCGAATAGCTCGGAGGGGCGGAATGAGGGTGTGGTTTACCAAAGGCCGGGGAAACAGTTACGTTGCCCCCGCCCGCGATTCGTGAGGCGGTAGAGTTGAGCCGTGTAGGGACTCCTGAGCCCGGTGCCTGAGGGCTGGGTTAGACGGGTCGGGTGGCGAAGTTCTGCGTCCGGCGACGCTCTTGGGCGACACTGAAAGGCAATGCCGCAGAGCCCATCCGCCCATTCCACATCCGCCTTCCGTTCCAACCCCACGGCAATCGACCAGTCGCTTCTACCCTTACTCAAGCGCTTCTGCGTGATGTTGCGAGCGTCGGGCAGTACCTTTTTTTCTGGCTGATCAGATCCAGAAGCGACTGGAAGAGTTCCTATCCTCCAACGATGCGCCGGAGGATACGGCTTCCAGAGCTCTTCGCCGCATGTTTCGCGGTTGCGGAGAGATCATGTTTGACGGCCAGGTTGCGTACGCTGTTCTGCGGCCCGGAGTCGGACCGAAGGAGATCGTTCGTATCCATCCCGACCTCGACCGGATCGAAAAGGTCGGGCGCGGGGACTACCTGCAGGTGCGCGACAGCTATATTCAGGGCCACGGAGAGTCCGCGAAGCGAGGCTTGGTGCTCGATTTTTCTCCCTTCTTCCGGGATTTCCCAAAGATCAACGATCCGGCGGAGATGGGGGAAGGCATTACCTTTCTCAGCCGTCACCTATCAGCCCAACTGGAGCAACACCCCGCCGTGTTTCGCCGCCGTTTCCTCGGCTTTCTTCGGGATCGCAGTTCGGCGGGAGCGCCGATTCTGGTGAATAGGACTATGGACTCTCCCGAGCGTCTGCTGGAGGAACTTGGGACGGTACGCTCTTTGTGGGACGACATCAGCCCCGAGACACCCTACGCTGGGGTCGCTGATGTGCTGAGCGCGCACTGCCTTGAGGCCGGCTGGGGTCGCACTGTGGGCGACAGTGCCGCCAACCTCGCTCTGCTCAGCAAGGTGATGAACTCGTCCGACTCGCCACGACTCGAAGGACTCCTCGAGCGGCTACCGCTCATCCGAACGGTTCTGATGATCTCTCCCCACGGCTGGTTCGCTCAGGAGGGAGTCCTGGGAAGGCCGGATACAGGCGGGCAGGTGACCTATGTTTTAGACCAGGCAAGGGCGATCGAGAAGCACATTCGCGAACAGCTCGAAGCAAGCGGCCTCGACGAGGCGCCGAGGATCGTCATTCTCACGCGGCTGATTCCCGAGGCGGAAGGGACTACCTGCAACGTTCGCCGCGAGAAAGTATTAGGGTCTGAGAATACCTGGATTGTTCGAGTGCCCTTTCGGGATGCCACGGGCGAAGTCGTTCCTCAGTGGATTTCGAGATTTCATATCTGGCCGTACCTAGAGCAGTTTGCCGAGGACTCAAGAGGCGTGATCGCGGACGAGCTGCTTGAGAAACCGGATTTGATTGTCGCCCACTATACGGATGGCAATCTTGTTGCTCACCGCTTGGCGGAAGACTGCGGCTGCACCCACGGAGCCTGTGTTCATGCGCTCGAGAAGACGAAGTACCTTTTTAGCGACCTGCGCTGGGCGGAGATGGAACCGGACTACAACTTTTCGGTGCATTTCACCGCCGACTTGATCGCCTACAACTCGGCCGATTTCATTGTCTCCATCTCGTACCGCGAGGTAGGTGGAACGACCACCCAGATGGGCATGATCGAGTCCTATGAACTGTTCTCGATGCACGGGCTCTACCGGGTGCAGTCAGGATTCGATCCACGTCTGGCCCGGCACAACATCGTTCCACCCGGAGCCAGCGAGGAGCATTTCTTCCCCAGCCACGAACACGAACGTCGCGTGCCGGGCGTTGCCGAGGCGATAACGAGCCGCTATCTCGGCGGCGAGCCCGGCGAGGGCTCGATTGGTGTACTGAGTGACCCCACACGACCGTTGATCTTCGCCATGGCGCGCAACCGGTCTACTCGCCCAGCGGCCATATTGTCTATCAGGCAACACTCCTCACCAACGACCTTTGGGCTTTGCCGTTCTCTCTAGACCCGCATTTCCAATTTGATTTCGTCATCCCGACCTTCCAGCGGCCTTCAGCGTCTTTATTCATA
>JAQBUE010000163.1 GCA_027624045.1 Acidobacteriota bacterium | reverse complement strand
CACACCCTATTTCGTCCCCGGCCTCGACCTACCGCATTTCAGGATCATTCTTGGATTGGAAAATGCTTCCCCGGCGCAAGTAAGACTACAGCCTTAGTAATCCTCACGCGAGCGATTCCCCAAACGTGTCCTGCCCGAAGGCGCCCGCGGCTGCACGATGGTCTCGTCGCCGGGGCGGCGGGCCGCGGATGCTCCACCGCCGGCCTTCGCCGAAAACCCCGCCGGCGCTCCCCCCGGACGGCCGCCGCCGCTCGGCTGCGTACCGGCTTGGGAGGCCCAGCGGCCCCGCGAAGCAACTACGGGGACGTTGCCGATGTACTGTTCGGGCCAAACCAGACGCGGGATCCAGAACCACAGAATCATGATCAGCGCGCCGATCCCAAGGAACACCAGCATCGGCCGGATCACGGCCCACCAGTTCGACTCCCCTCGCAGAGTCGGGTCGGCCAACAGTGCTTTCAATTCAGCCGGTTCGCAGTCGCCCTCAAAGAGCGGCAAACCCATCTGCGGCGATGACCAGACCGTTTCGTTACTTTCGATACTGCCCGAGGCGCCGGTCAGCGTCATGCTGACGCGTAGCGTCTGTCCGCCTAGTGAAGCACGGTCTTGCTCGGGAGATTGAAACGTTACCTGCAGGCGGTTCAGCAAGAGCTCTCGCGCGAAGCTAAAAACACGGCTCAGGCTCTCCTCGTCGGAAACAAGATAGCTGCGGGTCGAGATGCGCTGTAGCGCCGGCAGGTCAATCGAACTGCTGTTGCCTAATCCCACGGCGATCACCTGCACGCCCGCCGCGGCGACCTTGCCGCCGACGATGTCGGTCCCTTCGGGCCCCAGTAGTCCTGGGTCGTCGCCGGACTGAACGTCGTTCTTGCCGTCGGTCATCACAATCAGCATGACTTCGGCTGAACCAGCGTCGTTGGCCATCTTCTGCAGAAGTACATCGAGCGAGTTGTCAACCGCCGAATAAAGAGCTGTATTGTTTCGGGTCTCTGGGGGCGGCAGTGCTTCTATCTGCTGGCGCGCCTGCTCGACGGTCGTCGCGAATTGGGCGGCGCGAATACGCGGAGCCACCTGATGGCTTTCAAAGGGCACGATCGCGACCTGATCGAGCCCCGCTTCGAAACCGTCGAGGAAACGGGAGGTGGCGACTTTGGCGGCATCAAAGCGCGTTTGTCCGCTCGGCATGCGCTGTAACATGCTGCCGCTGGTGTCAATGACAATTAACGCGACGCGGCTGCTCTTCTTGACATTCAGTTCGCCGACGGAAGCGTAGAAAGGGACAATCTCCTTGCGGCCGGTATGGATATTGATACTCTTCGCCAGTAGCGTCGTATCCGGTAGCGGAATGGCGGCCGGCGCGCCTTCGGCGTCGACGATGTTCGCCTTCAGCCGGAAGCACGGCACGTTCGTGGCCGGATCGCAGTTCACCATCCGCATCTTGTCGGCGAATTCCAGCTTGTATTGCGCCGGCGACACGGGCGGACACACCAGCACGGCCGCTACCGCAACCGCCCAACACCACAACGATGCGCGGCGCTTTGTCTCTTGTTCGTGCTCTTGATGTTTCACGAAAAATGCGTCTCTAATCGTTTTTCTTCCTGGTCACGAACCGCAAAGCCGTGCGGCCAATCATCAGGTCGTCGTTGTGCCGAAGCTCCTGCGTCTTCGTCACTGTCTGCCCCCGCACGCGCAGCACATAACGTGCCATGCCCGCCTCGCCCGCCGCGTCAGGGTGCCTAGCTATATAGAAGCGTCGCTCGCGCCCAAACAGGGTCGCATGCCGGGCGCCGATGGCCGCATCGGGGATAAAAATTTCAACTTCGGGCCGGTAGCGCGTCTTGCCGAGGTCGCCCGCCTGGCTTCCGATCGCGTACGTATCGCCGTCGGCAAGTTCCCATTCCTTGTGAGTATGGCCGAACTTGCTTTGCGCCCGCGGATCGCCGCTGCTGATGAATTGCAGCAACCCGTCGCGCAGCAAGATCGGAGCCAGCGTGATTCCAAAACAGATCCCGACGCCCGTCAGCACGAATCCCATGGACTGCGAGAAGTCGGGAATGCGGCTGCCGAGCCCCGCGAAAAGTAGTCCACCGAGGGCCCCGCCCAGCAGGCCGCCCGCGAAAGCGTGCGCCGCCCGCATGCGATTGACCGTTACCCATCGCAGGCCTACTCCCAGTCCGATCAGCGAACCAGCAAGCATCCATGCCACCACACGCGTGATCAGCGGCGATGTCGCGCCAAGGTTATTCGTGATCGGAATCTGAATTACGCCCGCGAACAGGCCTGCCACGATGCCAATTAGCGCTCCCGAGACTACGTAGCGGGGCATGACGCGGCTGCCCGCCCAGCGATCGGTGAAACCGACCGTCAGCCCGCCGATAAAACCGCCCAGAATCGTGCTCGATAGCAGGTCAGCGACCCAGATCGCTTCGAACGTAGGCAGTAGCGCTGAGATCAGCGAAACCAGCGCCCATGAGAACAAACCGGCCATGCCGCCGACAAGCGACATGAAATACAGCGTCTGATAAAGGCTCATAGAGAACCAACAACGGCGGGCATGGGTCAGTATAACCGCCGTCAGAAACCGCTGTCAAAAGGATGTATGCCTTAGCCGTCAGCTAAAAGCGGCTTGCTATGGTCGTCACCGTGGCCGCTGAAACCCTGGTGCTACAATCGGTTGCGAGCTTGCTGGAGCCGGACATGGGAACCGCCGTTCTAACCGGGCAGGATAGTCAAATCAAGACGGACTACTCGCGCCTGGACGGCACACCCTTCCAGCGTGATGCGGTCCGTTCGCTCCGCACCGTCGTTGCCGGCGCAGGGGCCTTGGGTAACGAAGTCGTCAAGGCGCTCGGGCTCCTGGGTGTGGGCGAGGTACTCATTGTCGACCCTGATCGAGTCGAACCCAGCAACCTGAGCCGCTCGGTCCTGTTTAGAACGTCCCAGGCCGTGGGAACCAACAAAGCGGAAACCCTGGCGGAAGCTTGCTCTGCTCATTTCCCCGATACGATCTGGCGGGACGCTGGACACGAGTTCGCCGACCTGGGGTTTGCGCATCTGCGTGCAGCCGATCTAATCTTCGGCTGTGTCGATAACGAGATGGCCCGCCTCGAAATGGCGTACGCCGCCGCCAAGCTCGATCGCCCTGTTTGTGACGGCGGCTTGGGATCGGCCGAGATGTCGCGAGGGCGCGTCAGTTGGTTTCCAGGCCGAGACGGCGCCTGCTATAGCTGCCGCTTGCGATCGCAAACGCGACGCGAACTGTTAGCCGCGTGGGAAGTTCCCCGCTATTCGTGCTGGGGCGATACGCCCTCCGGCGATGCCGGTTTTCTTTCGAGCACGCCCACGATGGCGGCGATCGTCGGTTCAATGCAGGTCGAGATCGGCTTGAAACACCTTTTGGAGCAGCGCCGCACCGGCGCCTCACAGAGCTTCTCGATCGATCTCAGCTTGTCGGCCCCGGTCCGCATGGAGAGTATCGAGCTGAAGCGCAGTGCCTCTTGCCCCTTCCACGACGAGCCGGGCGGGCTGCTGATGCCGGCATCCGGGGACGCGACTTTCCGGGATATCCTCGGCTCCATCGCTACGCCCGCGCCGGGAACTCGCCCCGTTGTCGTGCTGGACTGGCCGATCTGCACGAGCGCCGCTTGCGATGACTGCGGCTATCGCTGGGAACCGTTCCGCCGTGCTGCCGCTCTGCGTCGCTACGGGCTCTGCCCGCGCTGCCACTCACGCTATGTCCGCGAGTGCGAAACGATTCGCCGAATCGATCTCGACTCGCCTTGGGCCGGCCGTACACCGTCGGAACTCGGCCTCCCCATGTCTCATCTTCACAGCATCGCTTTCGAGCAGGAGGACGCCCAGTGAACACGCGCGGAGTCGCTCTCTCGGTCGGTACGACCTTCGTTCTGGCGGTCATGCAACTGTTGTTGGCGTTCGTATCCCCGGTCGCCGCCGTCGCGGGCGGCCTGATCGTCGGACTCGCCTGTTTCGGCATCCTTGCCTTTTTCGACATCGAGTTCGAGAATATCTGGACGCCGGTACTGCTATCGTTCGTCGCCTCCCTGGCCGGTGTGGCGATCTTTTACTTCTCCGCCGAAGGCGACCCTTGGACGGTTTGGCTGGCCCCGCTTGTCGCGGCGGCCGCGTCCGGAATCGTCATCGCCGTCCGCAATATGGGCAAACGCCGCTGTGAGCTGTGCAACCGGCGCCTCTCATCGGGCGCCGTGCTGTTTCAGTGTCCGCGCTGCGGCCTGCAAGTGAGTGATCACAGCGATTGCTGGGTCCACGAAGAGCTGCGCTGCCGCCTCTGTGTCGAGAACCAGGTGCCCATCATGCCTCCCGATCGCCGCTGGTGGGATCGCCAGTTGGGACCTCGTGTCGGCCAGGGCCGCTGCCAGGTCACTCTTGAGGACGCCCAAACCGCCGATCTGCGCGCCTGCCCACACTGCGGACGATTGCAGGGCACTCTCGCCTGGGACATGAAAAATGGCCAGTGCGCCCGCTGTGGCTGGACGATCGAAGACCTCCCCGAACGTTTGCGGGCCTACGTCGCGCCCGTTGACCCCGAGTACTGGCAGCAACAGCGCGGCCGTGGCCGCCGCGAATCATCATCGTCGCAGTAGTGAATCGGCCCAGTAACGAATCGGCACGGTACGGAGTTGTTAGAATCGCGGCAAGACACTCGATCCCGACCTAACCATGCCCAAGTACCAAATGTACTTCGACACCGTGAACGGTGAGACCCGCTATAACGTCGATATCGACGAAGAGGAAACTCTTGGCGACGTCCTCGACGAAATTTTATTCGACCTGCAGGACCGTGGCGATGTGCTGCAAGGGGAGGGCGAACCGCAGGTCCTTTGGTCGGGCACCGCGCTTGATTTCGACGCGCCGCTCGTCGGCCAGGGCGTCCGCCCCAACGATGTGCTCCGCATCTCAACCGTCGCCCTCAACGGCTGAACCTTTGCCCGTATCTCTCAGGGAACGCCGCATCGAGCAGGAGTGGCTTTTGCTCCACGAACTCGCTGCGGCGAATACCGGTCTGCTGGAAGTTCTGCATCGTCGCAAGCTCGCCGACTCCGAAGACTTTCAGCTAGTCCTCCACGAAACCGAAGGGATCTCGGTTGCGGATACCAGCTCGCGAATCCGCTCGCATCGGGTGCGGCTGTCGTTCCCGCGTTTCTACCCCACCGCGCCATTAGAGGCCTATCTCACCCAGCCGGTCAGACACCCCAACGTCGATCCACGCAACGGCTTCGTCTGCCTCTGGACGAAGCACGCCGGGCGCGAGACGGTCGTCGAAGCGCTACGGCGTTTGCAGGAAGTCATCGTTTGGAAGCGGATGAACCTCGACGACAACCACCTGATGCAGCCCGAAGCCGTCGCGTGGCACGCCGATATCGCCGAGCGGCAGCCAACGCTCTTCCCGCTTCCTTACGAGCCCCTCAAGGAACTGCCCGGCTTCCGTCTCGAAAAGGACCGCTTTCACCCGCCCGGCCGGCCCCGGAAACGCTTGGAACCGTTGTAAGTGGAATTCACGTAGAGCGCGCTCTTTTCGATCCGATAAGGGTGCTGTGGAAAACGCGCTTATCCGGATCGCAGCAGAGGGGCATCAGCATGGAACGCTTCTCGAAGGCTTTCTGAAGACCATGCGAGGCATGCTGAGCAGCGGCCATCGCCCCCAAAACTATCTTCTCGTTTGCTTGACCGATGGCCGTACGAAAGCGGCCGCGGTTGCGGACGCCTGGGCCGCCGCCGAACACTTCACTTGCCTGCGCAACGAATACGGGCCGGTTCGAAACGCCTTCTTCCTGGAAGTCAGCGGGGACGCAACTGAGCCAACGCTGTGTATTCGCGACCTCGCTGTCACGGGTGCGCCTTCCGTCCGCCAGAAGGCCCACTTTCACGCCGGCGTACTGGCGTTCGACACACCAACATGGGAACGCCCGGAAACCGTTCACTCCCGCGACTGCAAAAACGCCGCAATCTTCCCCGGATCGTTTGGCATCACGACCGGCTGGTTGCCGAATGTCGATTCGATCTTCTCGCCGCCAGGCGTTGCGAGCTGACCCGTGTGGTAGTGGTAGACGTAGTCGGGGTCTTTGAGCAGGTGCCCGGTCAACACTCCCACGACATCCGCGTCCTGGGGAATCACGCCCTTGGCGCGCAGTTTCTTCGCTCCGGCGAGTGAAGCGGCAGAAGCGGGCTCGCAGCCGATGCCGCAACGCCCGATGACGGCCTTGGCGTCGGCAATCTCTTGTTCTGTGACGGACTCGACTATGCCGCCGCTCGTCCGAATCTCATGCCGCGCTTTTTCCCACGATACGGGAGCGCCGATGCGAATCGCGGTCGCCAGCGTCTCGGGCGCTTCGACATTCTCGATCTCGCCGTCAGCGTCGCTTTCGAACAACTGGAAGAAAGGCGCTGCCCCCGCCGCCTGCACCACGGCCAGCTTCGGCAGCCGATCGATCACACCGATTTGCTTCAACTCCCTGAGCCCTTTGCCGAGTGCTGAAACATTGCCCAGATTTCCGCCCGGCAAAACGATCCAGTCCGGAACCTTCCAGCCGCGCTGATCGAGCAGCTCGATGGCGATCGTCTTCTGGCCTTCGATCCGAAACGGATTGATCGAGTTGAGCAGGTAGATGCCCAGCTCCTCGGTCAGCCGCCGGACCAGCGCCAGAATCTGATCGAAGTTCGCTTCCACCTGGATCGTCAAAGCGCCGTATTCGAGCGCCTGCGCCAGCTTGCCGTAAGCGATCTTGCCATGCGGCAGGAAGATCACCGCCTGCAAATCGCCCGCCGCCGCATAGGCCGCCATTGACGCCGAAGTGTTTCCGGTCGAGACGCACGCCACACGCTTCATGCCGAGCCGCCGCGCCTGGGCAACACCCGCCGTCATACCGTTGTCCTTGAAAGAACCGGAGGGGTTGTAGCCTTGATGCTTGAACTGAATCGCGTCAAACCCAGCGTATTCGGCCGCCCGCCGAGCGTCCAGCAACGGGGTGTTTCCCTCTTGCAGCGTGACGATGTGCGCCGTGTCTTCGATAAACGGCAGCATCTCGCGATAGCGCCACACCCCGCTCACATCGAGCGGCTCACGGCTCAGCCGCCGCGCATCCCAGAGCGCCGTCAGCTTCGCGGGCGACACTCCCGCAAAGTCATACTGCGCCTCCAGCAGCCCGCCACACTTGGGGCACTGATAGAGCACGGCATCGATCGCATACCGCTCAGGGCAATCGGGATTGAAACAAACGAGTTCAGGGGACATGAAAGTAAGCTTTTGAAGAGAACCGCAAGTCGCGTTATAGCGGGAATCGCGTGATGGCGGATAGAGTCCTAAGCCGAACCTGCCTCAACCGCGCTGACGACTGGTGCGCGCGTTGCCTGCGGAGGTTCGAAGTGCAACTCCAGCGCTTCGTTGAGATTCCTGAGGGCTTCCTGCTCTGTCGCGCCCTGGCTCGCGATGTCGATATCAAGGCATTGAGAGACATACCAGTCTCCTTCGCGCCAGACCCGAGCGGCGAACGGTCGCTTCATATCCCTATTCTTCCAGAACTAGCTCGATCGCGTCAGTCAGACTCGCTTTCGCTCCGTCCTTGGTTGTCCCTGGCCGTTGGCGCCGGCTTCAGCCGCTCAAATAAAACCTACCCCACATCTGCTGGATTCAAACAGGGACGTTTCCGCCACGGATCGGCGTCCCCGCTCGGGCCGCTCCTATGCTAGAGTGCCACCCAGCGAACCGCCTATCCCCAATGATGGGAACAACGCGCCGATGGCAGGAGACCTACCGTGACAGAACAGACCACCCGTCGTGACATTCTCAAGCGCAGCCTCGCCATAGCAGGCCTCGGAGGCCTTGGTATCCCCGAGTGGGCCATTCCCGCCCTCGCGCAGGGCGAAACGCTCATGGAGTTCACCGACCAGCCGAAGGACTTCGAGCTGAGCCGCACCCCCGATCGCCGCATCATCGACGTCCGCCGCATCGACGGCCCCATCACGCCGGCCGACAAGTTCTTCACGACGCAGCACCACGGCCACCCCGAGATCGACGTCGCCGCGTACCGCTTGCAAGTCTCCGGCCTGGTGGCGAAGCCGCTCGATCTCTCGCTCGCCGACCTCCGCGCGATGCCAAGCCGCGAACTCGTCTTCGGATTCGAATGCTCGGGCAATCGCGGGCCGCTGAACGGGCTGTCGAGCAACGGCCGCTGGAAGGGCGTCCCCCTGCGGACGGTGCTCGAACGCGCCGGGGTCAAAGCTGAAGGACGCGAGTTCGTCTTCTTCGGCGCCGACCATGCCGAAGAAGAAGTCGAGTTCCGCGGGGCAACCTTCAAAGTCGATCAGCAGTACGGCCGCAGCCTGCAGCGCGACACCGCGCTGTCCGACGAGCCGTTGCTCGCCTACGACCTCAACGGTGAGCCGCTCACCCCTCATCAGGGGCGGCCGTTGCGGCTGCTCGTCCCGGGCTGGTACGGCGCGCCCCACGTTAAGTTCCTCGCCCAGATCCACGTCCAGACGGACCCGTATCTCGGCAAATACCAGGCGCGTTGGTATCGCACCCTGAAGGGCGAGATGGTCAACGGCGAGATGAAGTGGGTCGAGACGGCTGTTACGCGGATGCACCTGAAGTCGTTCATCGCACGCGTCACCCGCGGCGCCGGCGGCCACAACGTCTTCGGCGTCGTCCTCAACGACGGCACGCCGCTCAAGTCCGTCGAGGTGAAGATCGATGACGGGCCATGGCAGGCGGCGAAGCTCGATCCGGAAACGATGCGCGAGAAGTACGCCTGGAAGTTCTTCAACTACGCCTGGAACGGCGCCACCCCCGGCGAGCACACCGTCACCTCGCGCGTCACCGACGTCAACGGCCAACTCCAACCCACCGCCGACGACCTCGAAGTAAAGAAGACCTTCCTGGAAGACAACTCCCAGCAGCGCCGGAAGGTGATGCTCACCTAGCAGTCCCGCTGGAAAGCTCTACCCGAACACCTGACTGAATCCGTCATGGCAGGCTTCTCGAATAGCCTCCGGAGACGGCCCGCGTTCATCCGAAATTCGCGCGGACCGGCGAGTGTCGTCACTGAGGTCGCCAAACAGGATCTGTGACGCCTTCGATACGAGTCTTACATTACGAACGTGAAGCTGCCGAGCCACGTTCTCCTGCCACAATTCCTGCAACTCGTGGAGCCGTGCACCGAAAACCTGGAGCGTGTCGTGCATGTACAAGATGTCTTTCGCGCGATCTCCGCGGTCGCGCTCTTTGTGAATGAGAACCTTCTGGGCGATGAAACTCACAGGGTTAGCGATCTGGATCTTGGTCGCGAACCGGTCAGACTTGAAGTCAATCAGCCACGGATGATGCAGCAGAAGATCCAAGTGCCGCAGCCGCTGGGTGACAACGCCTGCTGCTTCCGCGGTCGCCTTGCGCCTCCCCTTGCGTTCAGACCTCCGGCCAATCAGGGGCGTAAGGAACTCCACGTAGAAGCTGGAAGGTTCATCACCCGAGTGGTAATGCGTTGCAGGCGGGCGGTTGTCACCCAGCAATTCCTCCTCAAAACCGTGCGCCAGCAGGCGCGTGCGAATGTCCTCCTCTCGCACAGGTAACTTCAACGGCACAGCAATATCTGCATCGAGCGTCATCAAGGGAAGATAGTCCAGGACTTGGGCGGCGGGGTGCCGGCGATAGAGCTGGTGCGCCCAGCCGCCGATGATTACGACCTGATCGAGCCATGGTTCGAGCGCGACCGCCAACTGGCAAAACGGATCTTGGACACCCTTCATGGCCGTTTTCCGAACAGCGGCTTTAGGACACGCCGCCTGATTTCATCAGCCTGCTCACGTCCCCTTGTTGGGTGGGTGGAGGCATCGAGCCAAATCTGCACGACATCGGATACAGGCAGACCGTGGCGCGGCACGCAAGGGCGAAAGATCGCCTCCTTGTTCGATGGGATCCGAATATAAACGTCGGAACGATGAACTGAGTCCTCAACGGTCAGCCCCAGTTGATGCAGTACATCGAAGTCCAAACGTTCCAGGTAGAGGTGGGGTGAGGCACCGCGAACGAATCCGATATCGAGCGCATCGGCGGCGGCAAGAAGCCCAACGCAAAGACGTGGCTGAGGCTTCAGAGTTCGTTCGGGGCTCAATCTGGACTTCGACGGCAATTCGGCCTTCGACTCAGCGGCATAGCGTGCAACACCCGCGAACAACCGCTTAACGTCTTGTTTGATAATCCAACGCGCCGGCAGGTCGCGCCACGTCTTGCGGCTCTCCAAAGCCCAGCGTTCCAGTAGTTCATCCACCCGGACGATCCGAAGAGTTTCGCTGTATTCATCGAGGAACCCTTCATCGGCGAGCTTTTTCAGAAACCGAGATGCGCTCATGATAGTGACATCAGCTGCACGCGCAAGCTCTGACGCATTCCGAATCGGCTCTCTTGGTATCGAGATGAGCCGTTCAGGAAGATCCTGACCGAGAACGATTTTTAGCATCCATTGGTTCAGGTCAGAGAAGAGATCCGGCAAACGCTGCCGTGGAGCCGTTCGGCGCTTTGTATGGGAAGAAGGCTTGGCTTCAAGCCCCTCAAGACCGGGACCGACAAATGAGCGCAAACCCTCGGCGTCCACGATACCCACGGCAACATCCGGGGCATAGCGTGCGGCAAACCGCTTGAGATGCTCCGCAACGGACGCCGGTACGCGTCTCGCCGCCACCACTGCCAGAGGAGCGGCGCGCTCCGGCAACTGGCGCGCAAACGACTGCGCTTGCAGGATCGCCTGCGCGAGCAGGGGGATCAACCGATCGCGTCGGCCTTCGGCCGCCGACTTAACCTCGACGACGTACTGTCTTGCCCCTTTACCGACAATAAAATCGGCACACATGTCTCCGGTCGCGGGATGTCGACGAACCCGCCAGCGGGCTTTGCGGAAAGCTTCCGCGACGATGTACTCGAATTCAGCGCCGGTCGGCATGGAACGGTCTGGAGAGGGCATACGGCCATTCATCGCGTGGTCCAAGCCATCTTAACATGGCCACGTTACTTCACATGGCCATGTTAATCCATCTTCGACATGTCCGTCAACCTGGTTCTTCAACTTACGCCTGGACCGCCGCAACCCCCGGCGAGCACACCGTCACCTCGCGCGTCACCGACGTCAACGGCCAACTCCAACCCACCGCCGAGGACCTCGAAGTAGAGAAGACCTTCCTGGAGGACAACTCCCAGCAGCAACGGAAGGTGATGATCAGCTAGCCGCCCTGTGGTCAAACTTCTTTGATGTCGTCACGGTTGCCATCAGGAACGATCCTTAGCTTATGAGGCCGAACGTTCGTCCCCACCTGAGCAAAGAACGGGGCTAGGGTCTCACTCGCGTTCTGATTGATGTTTGCCAATTCACGCGCACGCCAAGCACTGTCAAACACCATCAATCGGCTCGTCGGCCTCCTCCTCGGAAGCCCGAGTGGGAAGCGGCGGGAATGCGCTTGCACAAACGATTTGTATTCGTCGTCAGTGTATGAACACATCACAATAACGCGCTGTGGCGGAACAAGAAGCACAACCTGATCGATCTCCCAGCCCAGTGCAGCCGAACCGCCAGCGTCCAGTACTACAGCCGCGCATTCCTCTAGCCATAGGCGAATCACTTCCTGCCATTGATCGTTCGCTACGTATTTCTTCGCGGCGCCAAGGTCCATATGTCGTAAGCCTTCGTTTGGCCGACCGAGGGCGATGTAAGGCCCTATCCTTTCAAATGCCTCTGCGAACACCATCTGTTCGTCGAAGGGAGTTCTTACTGAGGCAATGGCGCGTCCTCGACGCGACCGGCTACTGAAAAAGAAATCACTTGATCGCCGCGTGTCGACGTAGAATCCTCCCTGGTTCTGGATGAATCGTTGAGCCACTCCAGCCCACCTAAAGTGGGGGGCGCTTTGGATCTCTTTATCGGCTCTTCCGGGTTTTTAGTGGCTAGCAGCCTGTGGCAGAATACCCTGTTTTCAGGCGGCGAGAAGCAGCGGGGTGGCCAGCGGCGCG
>JAQBUE010000162.1 GCA_027624045.1 Acidobacteriota bacterium | reverse complement strand
GCATCTCTCGCCCCAAGGGGATCGTTCTACTTTGCTCAGTAGGGGATCTTTTCACATTGCGCCGACAACTATTCACTCCGAGTCGCCACCAGCTTCAGCCACGTAATAGAATAGAACCGAGTCCACGTTGGACCAAGAGGCCGGAACATGCGCACCTTCAACGTCATCGTCGAGCGCGATCCTGACACGAGTCTTTTCGTCGGGTCGGTTCCGGGCTGGCCTGGAGCCCACAGTCAAGGTGCCACGCCCGACGAACTCGAAACGAACCTTCGTGAGGTGATCGCGATGCTACTCGATGAAGGCGATCCCAAGCTTGAATCCGAGTTTGTCGGTCTCCAGACGATCAGCGTGGCCTAGCCGGTGGGCTCCCTCCCGGTTTTAAACCCCCTGAAGTAGCCGCTCTGTTGACGCGCCTCGGGTTTAAACAGGTCCGACAGCGTGGGTCGCATCGCCAGTACCGACATCCCGACGGACGAGGCACTACGATCCCCTTTCACTCCGGCCGCGATATTTCACCGATCCTGCTGCGCAAGATCGCGAAGGACATCCGAGTTACCGTTGAAGATTTGCTCCAACGTGACTGAACAGTATCCATGATCGATAGAAACAACCCCTATCGCTCATGCATCAAACCATCATGAGCGATAGAACAAGCGCTATTACTCAGAAACTGGCAGCAACGATGCTGGTACGGTGGAGGGCCTACTACGCCGCCCTGAACGGATCGCAGTCCCCAAATAGTCGTTATTGCGTCTCAAGCGGCCGCAACACCTTACCTCGCAGCCCCGGATAATCCATCGCGTAGCGGGTCGCTCGGAACACGCCAACGCCTCGCATCGCGGCTTCATCTGGCGCAGGCGCGCCTTCGGCCCGTTCACCACCGGCGGACAGGGGTGCATCGGGCCGCGCGATGGCTGTGCGATATTCCCAAACGATTTCACCCGCAGGCGTCACTTCGAAAAAACGGCTCCAAGCCCCGGAGCAAATGAAGGTGTTGCCGCTCGGCAGGCGTTGCGCGCCGGAAATAAAGTAGGAATAGAAACTCTCTTTGGGTTCGCCGACGTAAGACCACGCGGGTGCGTCTGGTCCGAAGGGCTTGCCTGACTCGATTCGATAAGCTCCCTTCCCATCGACCGGCGGGGGGGGGGGGGGGGCGGGGGGGGGGGGACGGTCCTGTCCGTTGTTGAAAACGAGAATGTCGCCGGCGCCGGGGAAGCCGGGCGCAATCCACGTCGGGTTGTGTTGACCGAAAACCTTCTGGTCCTCTTTGCCGCCGCGCCCATAGTTTTGTGGATTCCCCCAGCGATAGATCAAGTCACCGCCCTTGCCCTGCTTGCCGCCGCTGTGGCCGCGGGCCTGTTCGGTGGTGGTCGAGTGATCGATCACGATGATTTCGTGCTGCGACCGCATGCTGATCATGATCTGATCGAGTTCGGCGTTGTAGGAGATGCCGTTCGCATGGTTCCAGTCGGAGCCCTTGCCGGAGACGATGTTAATGTCGAACAGCCCGGGGTGGTCGGCGATGACTCCGTAATTCGCTTTCTCTGAGTCGAAGTCCTGGATGAGGTGATCCCAGAGACGCCACTCCCAGACGATCTTTCCGGTCTCCGGGCCTGTACGTTTGATTTCGAGGACGGTCTCGGGGAAGAGCTTGTCGCCCTCCAGCAGATCAGGGTTGCGCCCTGCGGCCAGGGCATCATCGCGCGAGCGATACTCCCCGACGATCGCCAGCACGTTGCCGTTGGGCATCGGCTCGATGTCGTGATGCTGGTAGCGTTTCGAATCGGAGATGCGGTAGTTCCACTCGATCTCGCCGTCCCAGTTCAGGATTTGGATCCGTCCGCCGCCGAACGGGGGCGCTCCGAAGACTTCGTTGCCCGGTGTGTGGATGGCTCGCAGCAGACGCCCGTCTTCGAGCAGGTAGACGGAATTGGCTGGCCGCTCGCCGGTCTCCCACTTATGAACGAAGCGGCCCTGCATGTCGAGCAGGTAAATCGATTCGTGCTTCTGCGGGATGAACAGCGTGTACCCTTGCTGAGCACCCGGCTCGTTGGCGATGAGTCCCCATTGACCGATCTCCTCGGCAGCGAGGGCGGTGGAAAGGGCGACGATCAGACAAAGTCGAACAGTGAGGGCCCGCATGGTGAACGAGGGTATCAAGAAGGGGCCTCGGTCGCCTGCTGCCCGCCAACGGGTTCAGACGCCCCAGGAATAATCCGCTACCGTCTTATCCATCGCTTTATCCGTCTCGGCGAGACGTAGCAGTTCCAGGCGGATGGAATCGACCAGGGCATTCCAGCTTGCTTCGAGAACATCGTCGGAGACGCCAACCGTCGTCCAACTGCGCTTCTTGTCGGCCCATTCGATGAGTACGCGCACCTTGGCGGCGGTGCCGCGGTTGGGTTCGAGAACGCGGACTTTATAATCCACGAGCCGAATGCTGGCGACCACCGGGTAGGTCTGTGACAGACACTTGCGGAGACACTGCGCCATGGCGTCGAACGGCCCCGATGCGGTCATGTCTTCGGTGTGGATGCCGTCGCGGGTGCGCACCGTCATCTGCACGCGGCACTCCGTACGGTGGTCGCCTTCGCGCTGATCGGTGACGCTCATCCGTTCGAGTTCGAAGAAGAAATGGTCGGGCTGAAGGACTTCGCGGACCAGCAGTTCAAACGTCCCCTCGGCGGATTCGAGCTCGTAGCCTTCGAACTCGAGGTGTTTGATGCGGTCGAGAAGTTCGCGGCGGCCAACGTCACCGAGCTTCTTGTCGAGTCCCTTTTCACTAAGCTTGTAAGTGATATTGCTGCGGCCGGAGAGATCGCTCACAAGCACGCGCCGCTGGTTCCCGACCGCCTCGGGATCGATGTGCTCGTAGGTGGCGACGTCTTTCAGCACGGCGCTGACGTGGATGCCGCCCTTGTGAGCGAAGGCGCTTCGTCCGACGAAGGCGCGGTCGTTCGGAAGCGCCAGATTCGCCATGTCGCTGACGTAGTTCGCGGTGGAGGTCAGGTTGGCGAGCTGCTCGCGGCCGATCGTCGTATGGCCGAGCTTCAACTCGAGTACCGGGATGATCGAGCACAGATTGGCGTTACCGCAACGTTCGCCGTATCCGTTAATCGTGCCCTGCACGTGCGTCGAGCCCAGCTGAACCGCCGTGATGGCATTCGCGACGGCCAGCTCGGAATCGTTATGCGTATGGATGCCGATCACGCCGTCGAAGCGCTTGCGGACTTCGGCGAAGATTTCGCCCAGCCGATCAGTAACCGTACCTCCGTTGGTATCGCACAGGACCAGAATATCGGCGCCCGCTTTCTGCGCCGCCTCCAAGGTACGGAGCGCGAAGTCAGGGCTCGCCTCATAGCCGTCAAAGAAGTGCTCGGCATCGTAGATCAGTTCCCTGCCCTGCTTCTTGATGTACCCGACAGTCTCGGAAATCATCGCCAGGTTCTGCTCTTCAGTGACGCCGAGGGCGCGCTCTGTGTGCAGGCTCCAGCTCTTCCCGAAGATCGTTACGACCGGCGTCTCGGCTTCGAGCAGCGCAATGACGTTGGGATCGGCCTCGACCTTGTTGCGCGGATAGCGTGTTGACCCGAAAGCGGCCAAGCGTGCGTGCTTGAGCTTGAGATCTTTCGCGCGGGCGAAAAAATCCTTATCCCGCGGATTCGACCCTGGCCAGCCGCCCTCAATGTAGTCAACGCCCAGATCGTCGAGTTTCTCGGCAATCATCAGCTTGTCATCCACCGAGAACGAAATGGTCTCGCCTTGCGTGCCATCACGCAGCGTCGTGTCGTAGATGAAGACTCTCATGGACTGGCTCCGGGGTGTCTGAATTCTTGCGGCGCCGGCCGAGAGGCGTATCCCCCGGCTGGCACCACAGAACTATTTCTTCTTCTTCAAAAAGTGCATCATCTCGCGCAGCTTGCCGCCGACCTCTTCGATCGGCTGGATCCGTTGCGCCTCGCGCATGGCCAGGAACTTCTTACGGCCGGCGCGGTTCTCATCCATCCATTCCTTGGCGAATTTGCCCGACTGCACGTCGGCCAGAATGCCTTTCATCGTTTCGCGCACGCGTGCGTCGATAACCCGAGGACCTGACGTATAGTCGCCGTACTCGGCCGTATCGCTGACCGAATAGCGCATATAGTTGAGGCCGCCTTCCTGAATCAGATCGACGATCAGCTTCAGCTCATGCAGACACTCGAAGTAGGCGATTTCGGGTGCATACCCGGCTTCGACAAGCGTTTCAAAACCGGCTCGCACCAGCTCGGCGCAGCCGCCGCACAGCACGGCCTGTTCGCCGAATAGATCGCTTTCGGTCTCTTCCTTGAACGTCGTCTCGATCACGCCCGCCTTCAAACAACCAAGGGCGAGGGCGTAGGCAAGGCCGTTTTCCTTTGCCTTGCCCGTGGCGTCCTGGTGAACGGCCAGCAGTCCCGGGACGCCGACGCCCTCGGTGAACAGCTCACGAACGCGGTGTCCGGGGGCCTTGGGCGCGATCATCGAGACATCAATATTGGCGGCCGGCTTGATCTCATTGAAGTGGATATTGAAGCCGTGCGCGAACATCAGCGTGTCGCCGTCTTTGAGATTCGGCTCGATCTCATCACGGTAGAGATCGCCCTGAATGTGGTCGGAGACGAGGATCATGATGACGTCGGCCGCCTTGGTGGCGTCAGCCGTAGTCATCACCTTCACCCCGGCCGCCTCGGCCAGCGGCCAAGACTTACTGCCCTCGTAAAGGCCGACGACGACATTGACGCCGCTATCCTTCAGGTTGAGCGCGTGCGCGTGACCCTGGCTGCCATAGCCAATGATCGCCACTGTTTTGTTGAGCAGCGAATCAAGGCTGCCATCCTTCTCGTAGTAAATAGTTGCCATCTTTGTTTACTTTCCCCTAAGGCTTGAAATAGAAATCGGTTAAGTTTTCACCGGCTCACGCGTCCGTTCGGGAACACGCGAAGCCTTCGCGAACGTATTGCGATGATCGCCTTGCGGCGCCCGCTCCATCGCCATGGCGCCCGAGCGAATCATCTCCACATCGCCATAGTTGTGCAGCAGCTCGATCAGGGCGTCGAGCTTCTCGCTGGCCCCTGTTACTTCAAGGGTGTATGAAGTTGGGGCCGCGTCGACGACTCGGGCGCGAAAGATGTCCGCCTCTTTGAGCAGCGCCGGACGCATATCCGGCGAAACGGTCACCTTAATCAGGGCCAGCTCGCGCGTGACGGCCTGTGCATTGGTCAAGTCGACGACCTCGATGACATTCACGAGGCGCATGATCTGCTTGATGAGCAGTTCTTCGTCATATGTTTCGGAATCGACGTTTACGACGATAGTCATGTTCGACAGCGTCGGATCAAGCGTTCTCGCGACCGTCAGACTGTCGATGTTGTAGCCGCGGGAAGTCAGCACCCCGGCGACACGCATCAAAGCGCCGGGCGTGTTATCCACTCGCAGTGAAATAAGCTGTTGCATGGTTAGTCTCCCACCGCCACGGGCTTGGGCGGCGCGAGAATCATTTCATTCACAGCGCCTCCGGAGGGCACCATGGGAAACACATTCTCTTCCCGCGTCACATTCACGTTCAGCAGATATGGGCCGGGCTCGGCAAGCGCTTCCCGCAGGCCGACTTCCAACTCGCTCGGTGTGTCGACCGAGCGGCCTTTGATACCGAACGCGGCGGCAAGCAATTCACAGTTCGGGAAGGCGTCCATCGCAACCGACGAGTAGCGCCGGTTGTAGAACAGTTCCTGCCATTGCCGCACCATACCGAGCCAGCCGTTATTCATGATGATGATCTTGACCGGCAGTTTGTGGCTTGCGATCGTCGCCAACTCAGGCAGACTCATCATGAATCCGCCATCGCCGGAGATCGAGAAAACCAGCTTATCGGGATTGCCGAACTTAGCGCCCATCGCCGCCGGCATACCGAAACCCATCGAGCCAAGACCGCCCGAGTTAACCCACAGGCGCGGATGATTGAAGCGGATGTACTGGGCGGCCCACATTTGGTGCTGGCCCACGTCCACCGCCACGATGCCTTCGCCGTTAGAGATCTCGTCGATTCTCTTCATCAAGTACTGCGGCTTGATTTCGTTCTCGTCAGACACGTCGGCGAACGGGTGTTCACGCTTCCAGCCGTTGACGCGCGCCCGCCACTCGGCGCGGTTTTCGCGATTGTGTCCGCCCAGCGATTCTTTCGTCTCGCGCAAACGAACGTTCAGTTTTTGCAGGACCCGTTTCACGTCGCCCACAACACCGACATCGGCACGGCGGTTCTTATTGATCTCGGCCGGATCGATGTCCACATGCAGCACGCGTGCGTTGGGAGCGAACGCATCCAGACGTCCGGTGACGCGGTCGTCAAAGCGAACGCCAAGACCAATCAGCGCGTCCGTCTCGGTAACCCCCATGTTGGCTGCATAGCTGCCATGCATGCCAAGCATGCTGATGAAATTCGGGTGGTCGCTCGGCAGCCCGCCCAGGCCCATCACGGTGTGGGCCAACGGGGCTTCGAGCAGTTCCACAAACTCAAGCAACTCAGGGGACGCGGCTGCGGAGATGATCCCCCCGCCAGCGTAGATGTACGGCCGCTCCGACGCCCACAGGAATTGTAGAGCAGCTTCGATTTCATCGTCGTCTGGATCAAGCCGCACGTGGAAACCGCGCAGCGGCTTCATCTTGGTGGCTGGGAAATAGTTCGTTCTTCCCGTCAATACGTTCTTCGTTATATCGACGAGTACCGGCCCCGGCCGTCCTGATTTGGCGAGGTGAAAGGCCTCGTGAATGATCTGAGAAAGATCCTCGATGTTTTTGACCAGATAGTTGTGCTTTGTGGCGGCGCGCGTGATGCCGAACGTGTCAGCTTCCTGGAATGCGTCGCGGCCGATCAGGTGCTCGGGCACCTGCCCGGTGATGGCGACCATCGGTATCGAATCCATCAACGCGTCAACAAGCCCGGTTACAAGATTAGTCGCCCCGGGACCGGAAGTGGCCATGCAGACACCGACCTTGCCCGTCGTCCGCGCGTAGCCTTCGGCCGCGAATGTGGCGTTCTCTTCGTGCCTGACAAGCACGTGCTGAATCGGATGGTCATACAGGACATCGTAAATCGGCAGCGTAACGCCGCCCGGGTATCCGAAAATGATCTCCGTACCCTCTCGGGCAAGACTCTCTAGCAAAATCTGCGAACCTGACATCAACGAGGACATGGCGATTGTTGATCCTTTTCTCCGCGCCTAAACCGGCGATTCGTTTCGTTTGTGGTTTCCATCGTTTCCGGCGTCCTAGCCGCCGTTGTCGCCCAAATTACCTGTGCGGGCCCTATGAAGTGGCTTAAATACAAAAAAGGCCACCGACCGGTGTGTATCGCCCCGGTTGGTAGCCTCTGAAACTCGCTCAGAAACCCTCAGCCGGGGCTTGATACAGTAACGACGATGATTGCGTTTTGAATCTGGAGAATAGCAACTCGAAGCGGTTCCGCTTCGAGCGTTAGCTCCGTGGACACGCGAGCCGCATGGCTGTGGTCGCGGCGTGCACCCGAACGGCAGCGGTGAGACCGGCCGACCCGGCGTCTTTCGCTGTGAGTCCCCAACTGTATCTTCTCGCGCATCCTCTGACAGTAGGTACAAATCGCCCCTACAAGAGATAGTCTAGCTCGGTCTGTTTCCGCAGGTCAAGCACCAAAGAGCCGCTGGCTCAACTCTAGCCTTGACGAGGCACTCGGACTTGCGCCTTCAGGCAGCGGTCACTTCGTCTGCTCTTGTCACCTTACCAACCCTGCCGCGCGGGGAACAATAACAGATCAGGACGCTGCGGCCACGACCGGAAACTTAGCCGCTTCCCAAGAGCCAATCCCCCCCGACAAGCTCTTCCAGGTTCGAGAATCCTTCCTGCTGCAGGATGCTACCTGCGATCGCCGAACGATATCCGCCCGCGCAGTGAACCATCAACTTGCGCTCCCGGGGAATCTCGCCGACGCGTTCCCGCAGATGATTCAGCGGGATATTAACGCTGCCCTCGATGTGGCTCGTCTCGTGCTCGGCGGGCTTGCGGACATCCAGCACCAGGGGCGCATCAGCGGAGGCAAGCGCTTGGGCCAGAGCCGCCGGAACGACGCGGTCCCAGCCCTGGGCGAGTTCGCGGCGTGTCTCGAGAGCCTGCATGCCTCCCTCCAAGTAGCCCGTCACGCTGTCGAGGCCGATCCGCCCCAGTCGCATCGCCGACTCCTGCTCGCTGCCCACCTCGGCCACGAGGATAATCGACTTGTCGCGGTCGAGCAGAGTTCCCGCCCACGTCGCATACTGCCCGCCGAGGCCGATGCTGATGCTGCCCGCCAAGTGCGCCCGTGCGAAGTCCGCCGGATCGCGCGTATCGAGCACCTGCGCCCCGCCCGCTTTTGCCGCCAGCACGTCGTCGATCGAAAGCGGCTTCAGCGCCCGCTGTAATGACTCGTCGAGCGTTTGCCGTTCCTTCGTGTTCAGCACCGCGTCGTAGCTGAAATACGAGGGCGATTCGGGCAGATCGGCCGTCACCAGCTTCACGAACTCCTCGCGATCCGTCGGCTGCAGCGCATAGTTCAAGCGCCGCTGTTCCCCGATCGTCGAGACCGTTTCCTTGCTCATCTTGCGCCCGCACAGCGACCCCGCGCCGTGCGCTGGATACACTTTCGTGTCGTCGGGCAGCGTCAGCAGTTTGTCATGCAGCGAGTCATACAGCTTCGACGCCAGTTCGCTCGATGTAAACCCGATCGATGCCTGCAGGTCAGGTCGCCCTACGTCGCCGATAAACAATGTGTCACCCGTCAGAACGGCCTCGGGAACGTCACTGCTCACCTTCGTGTCGTACACCACAATGCAAATCGACTCAATCGTGTGGCCGGGAGTTTCCAGCACCTTCAAGCGCACCGAACCGAGCTCCAACGTATCGCCATCCTTCATAGCGACGAACTCATACTCAGCCTGTGCCCGCGCACCCATGTAGATCTTCGCGCCGACCCGGCCGCGCAACTCCAAATGCCCCGCCACGAAGTCAGCGTGACAGTGCGTCAGAAACACGTAGCGGATCTGAAGCCCCAGATCCGCGCACTCGTCAAGATATTGATCCACATCGCGTTGCGGATCGACAATCACCGCCGTGCGGGTCTCTTCGTCGCCGATCAGATACGAGGCATGCGCCAGGCAGTTCAGATAGTACTGTTTGAGGATCATAAGAATGCTTCGATCTCGCCGTTCACCGCAACGCCGGTGACGGCCTGCCGCCCTCCTTACTCCGAGGCCGATCCAAATATCTTCTTAAAGACACCGCCGAGGTTCCGAAGCGCCGTTTCCCCGTCCCCCTCGAAACTCGATCCGTGCATGATCGCGAACCGCTCCGGCTTGAGCGCCGCCAGCTTTTCGAACAGCGCGCCTGTGTAGTGCGAATAAGGCGCGTAGTCCGCCAGCGGACCGCCTTGATACGCCTTCAGAGCCGCCTCGCAGCGGCCGATAATGTCCGACTGCGTCAGGGCCTCCACCTCGCCCACCTGGTGAAACAAGTCCGAGCAGAGCAGCGTCTTATTCGTCTCTTCGAACAGTACCGAAGCGTCCCAGCCATGCGGCAGATGCGGCGTGCGGCACAATCGAAAGCGGTACTTGCCGGTCGAGAACGTGTCGCCATCAGCCAACCCCGTCGCCGGACGGATCGCAAAATCATTCACGCTGACCACCGCCCCCAAAAAGCTGCAAACAGGCTCAGCCTGCGGCGCCACTTCAAGCCAGTGATTCAGCGCGCCACATTCGTCGGATTCGAAATGGCTGAAACCGATGTGGCGGATCTTCGCCGGATCGATCACCGTTGCCACCGCCTCCTTCACAGCCGGAAACATTCCCTTGAACCCGGCGTGAAAGAGCAAAGGCTCGTCGTCATTGACGAGGAAGTGATTGAACTGGAGTTGAAACTCCGGTACGAATATCGAGATGCGATAGAGATCAGGTCCGATCTCGTCAACTTTAGCCATGATTGCCTTCCTTGTGGATTCTTATACCGGTTTTGCTAATTCTGGCGCTCTTTGAACTCAGCGAACCAGTTCTGCACAACGCGGATCTCGGTCGGCTTTCCTTCACCGACGCTTTCGGCATAGAGGAATCGTTGGCCGTCCGCGGTGACATCATAACGCTGGCCACGACCAGTGAAGGCGCCCGGCGCGTCGAACAGCGCGTTGGGACGGCCAACACGGAAGGCAGAATCGGCCGAGACCGTTACCGCCATCATCGTGTCACCGTGCACGTAATAAAGCTCCCCGCTATCCCCGCGCCAGCGTGGCCGTCTCCCGCCGCCCGTCGATACGACTGTCTTGCCGCCGCCCTCGGGAAAGCGCTGCACGTAGATCTCGTAGCGCCCGGATTCATCGGACTCATACGCCAGGAAGCGGCCATCGGGGGAGAGGTCGGGAGAAAGTTCCATCGTGCGCTGTGTTCACGAAGGGGACAGCTTCGGGCGTTTCCTGCCCGCTGTCGAATCGAACGTAGTAATTGTCGAGCGGCGCGCCCTCGAGGAAGGCCATCGCTATGAAGGTCTTGCCTTCGAACTCGTCGATCTCGTGAACCGTACAGATGTTGGGATGATGCAACGCCGCGGCTGCCTTGGCCTCGCGCTCGAACCGCTTGCGTACCTCCTGGTCCGAGATCAGATGCGCCGCCGGGAGCTTCAGCGCGACGGGCCGGTCAAGTTTCGTGTCATCCGCCTTGTAGACGACACCCATGCCACCTTCACCGAGCTTCTTGGTGATGCGGTAGTGCGAGATGGTTGTGCCGATCATGGAGAAACTTGGCGATGCGACTCAATTATGCGGGAATGATCCGGCAAAAGGCTAGGTCAAGGTTTCCAGCGCCTGCAACACGCCCTTGATATACCCATACCCCCAAGCAAACCCCTGCCGGTACTCGTGATCGTCGTCGTGGCGGGGCATATGGTCGGGCATCAGCATGTAGGGATAGTCAACTTCATAGAGAACCTGGGCGAGTTCGACCATGTTCATGTCGCCCTCGTCCTGCCAAACTTCCATGAAGTCGTCGCGCTTGCCGCGAATATTGCGGAAGTGGATGTTGAAGATCTTTTGGCGCTCCCCGAAGTAGCGGATCACGTCGGGCAGCTCGCGCGCCGGGTCCCGCAGCATCTCAGCCGTCGTACCCAGACAGAGATTTAGGCCGTGGTAAGGGCTCTCTTGAATCGACACAAATTCCTTAAGCCCATCGACCGCCCCCAGCACGCGGTCCACGCCTTTGTAGCCCGAAGGCGGTACGCCGGGGTCATGCGGATGGCACATGGCGCGAACCTTGTATTCATTGCAAACCGGGATGACGCGATCGAGGTAGTACGTGATGCGTTCCCAGAACGCCGCCGCCTTCACCTCGCCCACCTCAGGCTCGGGCGGGTCGTTCTTAACTTGCTCGAACTTCCAGGTGCTATACGTCGAGCCCCCACGCCCCGGCGTGAGCCCTGACCGCACGCCGAACAGCACCCGCATGTTGTACTTGAACGCCGGGATGCCGCTCTTCGCGCAGGCCTGAATCAGGTTCTGGATGTATTCGATTTCGCGGTCGCGGTCCGGGTCCTTCCCCAGGAGAATCGCCGCCACCGGCGGGCCGGCAAGCAGCGGAGGCGCGACGGCATCAAGGTGCAGGCCTGCCTTCTCGACCATCTCGCGGGCTCGCGAAAAGTCATCCGCCATGGTGGCATCGTTGACTTCAAGCGGCCAACAGGCAATGTGATCCACCCCGTGCCGCTTGATGTACTGCAAGTTCTCAGGCGTCGGCTGCCAGTGCTGCGTGCCGACATGCATCCGGATCGGCTTCTTCTGAGGCTTCGCGCTTGAATCGGAGGGGGGCGGGGCGCCGCAACTTTGCAGCGCGGCGGCTCCCGCAATAGCGCTACTGACGGAGAGAAAGTTTCGTCGTTTCATCACATCCTGAATCGAAACACGGCCGGCACCGCCCTGTCAACTTCGCGGGGCACTTTGTCGGCGCAATGTGAAAAGATCCCCTACTGAGCAAAGTAGAACGATCCCCTTGGGGCGAGAGATGCT
>JAQBUE010000006.1 GCA_027624045.1 Acidobacteriota bacterium | reverse complement strand
GGCGGATTGAGTGGCTGCGGAGGTTGGTCAGCGCAGGCTAGCTGGTGGTGGGGGAAAAGCCGATTGGTATACTGGAGACCATCAGGTAGCGCGTGCCGGAAAAGACCTTCTACATCGAGACTTTTGGCTGTCAGATGAACGTGCATGACAGCGAAAAAGTGCGCGGCACTTTGGCCCAACGAGGCTATCGGCAGGTGGAAACGGTCGACGAGGCTGGGCTTGTCCTCTACAACACCTGTAGCATCCGGGATAAGGCCGAGCAAAAGGTCTTTTCGCGTCTCGCGAATTTCAAACGGCAGAAAGCGGAGGGCCGGATTTTCGGTGTTCTCGGCTGTGTCGCGCAGCACAAGGGCGAGGACATTTTCGAGCAAGCGCCGCACGTCAGCCTGGTGTGCGGATCCGCCAGCTACAACGAGCTGCCCGCCCTGCTCGATCGCGTGGAAGCCGGTGAGGACCGTGTCACGGGCCTGAGTCTCGATACCGAAGACACATTCGAAACGCCGCTCACCCGGCGCGACAACCCCTACAAAGCGTTCATCACAATCATCGAAGGCTGCGACAAGCATTGCGCTTATTGCGTTGTGCCGTTTACGCGCGGTCCCGAGCGCAGCCGAACCAGCGAGAGCGTTCTCGAAGAAGCTCGGCGCCTGGCCGGTCAGGGCTTCGGCGAAATTCAACTTCTCGGCCAGAACGTGAACAGTTACCGCGACCCTTCCGAGGCCGGATGGGATTTCGCTCAGCTGCTGACCGCTGTCGGGCGCGTGCCTGGCATCCGCCGAGTGCGCTTCACGACGTCTCATCCGCGCGACTTCACGCCGCAAATTATCGAAGCGATCGATGAGAACTTGGTTCTCTGTGATCAGGTGCATCTACCCGTGCAGTCAGGCTCAAGCCGCTTGCTCGGGCGCATGGCCCGCGAATACGGACGCGAAGAATATCTCGACCGCATCCGGCTGATGAAACAAGCGCGACGCAATATCGCCATCAGCACCGATATCATCGTCGGCTTTCCAGGCGAGACGGAAGACGATTTCCAGCAAACACTCTCACTGCTCGACGAGGTGGAATACGACTCGATTTTTTCGTTCAAGTACTCTCCACGCGCCGGCACCACGGCTGAGAAGTTTGAAGACGCCATCCCCGAGGTGGAAAAGTCGCGACGGCTGGCAATTCTCCAAGAGAAGCAGCGCCTCATTCAGCTTCGCCGCAATGCCGAGTTGATCGGCCGCGAAGAAGAGGTGCTCGTCGAAGGGCGCCGCGAGAAATCGCAGCAATGGATCGGCAGAACGACGCAGAACCGCGTGCTGAACTTTACGAACCCCGCGCAGGATTTGTCGGACCTGCGGGGCTCTTACTGCCGCGTGCGCGTCACCGGCTCGGGACCGAATTCGCTTGTGGGCGAGTTGGTCGCGAAGGAAAACGCGCCCGCGTTTACCGGGTTCCGGATTCTACAATAGGCCGGCACCTGGATGGCGACATCGAACCGAGGAGGCTAAGCATGCAAGTAGAAATGAAAATCCGGGGCCTGATGATGGATCCGGTGACAAACATGCCGATCGTGATCCTCAAGGACCTCGACGGCAATGCCGTGCTGCCGATCTGGGTCGGCGTCTACGAGGCGAACGCCATCGCGCTTGAGATCGAGAAGGTCACGACGCCGCGTCCGATGACGCACGACCTCATCAAGAATCTGCTGATGGGGCTCGGCGGCGGTGTCCGCAAGGTCGTTGTCAGCGACCTGCAAGACGACACTTTTTACGCCATGATTTGGGTCGAGCGCAACGGAGAGATGATCGCCATCGACTCGCGCCCCAGTGACGCGCTCGCCGTGGCGCTGCGTCTCGACTGCCCGATTTTTGTCGAGGACGAGGTACTCGCATCGTCGAAGAACGTCGCCGCCGTGAGCGACAAAGCGAACAGCGAAGAACTGCGCCGCTGGCTCGAGAACCTTGGCGACGAGGATCTCGGCCAGTACAAGATGTAAGCGCTGTTTGCGTTAACGGGACCCGAGCGGCTTTGTCACTCGTGTAACGTCGCGCCGTCGCTCTACCTGTCTCTGCGCAGCCGGCTACAAGGTCGTGAGACGGGGCGATTAGGATCGACCCCTTACAATGAAAGCGACTAGGGGTCTATTTACCATGCCATCAAAAGACAAGGCCGACATGCGGCAGCTTCCGATGATGCCCATCCGGGACGTCGTCATTTTTCCGCACATGATGACGCCGTTCGTCGTGGGCCGGGAGTCCAGTGTCTGGGCCCTGGAAGAGGCGCTCTCGGCGGATAAGAAGATCTTTCTTGCCACGCAGCACGACGCCTCGGTCGATGACCCGAGCCCCGACCAGATCTACCAGGTCGGCACGATCGTTTCGATCATTCAGAGCCTCAAGCTGCCCGACGGCAATATCAAGGTGCTGGTTGAAGGCGTCGAGCGCGCGCGGCTGGTTTCGGTCACGCAGGAAGATGGTTTCTATCGCGCCGGGGTTCAAGTCTATACCGTCGGCTCGGTGCCATCCGACAACATGGGAGATCTGATCAACCGTGTGACGTCGTCGTTCGAGCAATACGTAAAGCAGAGCCAGAACCTGAACTACGAGACGATGATTGCCGCGGTCCGCGTGGACGATCCCGGCAAGCTCGCCGATACGATTGGGGCGAATCTACAGCTCACGATCCCCGAAAAACAGGGCCTTCTTGAGATTTTCGATCCCATCGAGAGGCTGACGCGTATCGCGGAAGTTCTCGACATCGAGCTCGAAAAACTCAACGTCGACCGCACCATCCAGAACCGCGTCAAGCGCCAGATGGAGAAGGCGCAAAAAGAATATTACCTCAACGAAAAAATCAAGGCCATCCAAAAGGAACTTGGCAAGGGCGAGAAGAGCGAGTACGACGAGCTTCGCAAGAAGATCGAAGCCGCCGGAATGACGAAAGACGCCAAGGAGAAATCTCTCAGCGAGCTTAAGCGTCTCGAGAACATGCCTCCGATGTCGGCCGAGTCCACCGTATCACGCAACTACATCGACTGGCTGCTTGCCGTGCCCTGGAAGAAAAAGTCGCGGGAAATTCGCGATCTGGCCTTTGCCGAGAAGGTTCTCGACGAAGACCATTACGGGCTCGATAAGGTCAAAGAACGCATTCTGGAATTCCTGGCCGTGCGGCGGCTTGTGAAAGACCCCCGCGGCTCGATTCTGTGCTTTGTCGGGCCTCCAGGAGTCGGCAAAACTTCGCTCGGCAAGTCTGTCGCGCGGGCTACCGGTCGTAAATTCATCCGTATGTCGCTCGGCGGCGTGCGGGACGAGGCCGAGATCCGGGGCCATCGCCGGACCTACATCGGCGCCCTGCCGGGCCAGATCATCCAGATGATGAAGAAGGCCGGAACGAAGAATCCAATCTTCATGCTGGATGAAATCGACAAGATGTCTACTGATTTTCGGGGCGACCCTTCGGCCGCTTTAATGGAAGTGCTCGACCCGGAACAGAACTACATGTTCGTCGACCACTATCTTGACGTCGAGTACGATCTCAGCAAAGTCTTCTTCATTGCGACGGCCAACGTGTTGCATACTATGCCGGCGCCGTTGCAAGACCGCTTGGAGGTCATTCGGCTCAGCGGGTACACCGAGTATGAAAAGCTCGAAATCGCCAAGCGTCACTTGATCGAGAAACAAGTCGCGAAGCATGGATTGACGAAGGCGGACCTGGAATTCAGCGACGAGGGCGTTCTTGGGCTGATCGAAGAGTACACGCGCGAGGCCGGCGTTCGGAACCTTGAGCGTGAGATCGGGAATGTCTGCCGCAAGATCGCCCGCAAGGTCGTCTCGCGCGGCAAGAAAGAGAAGAGGAAGAAGCTTGTCCTCAAGGCAGACAACTTGTCTGATCTGGTGGGCGTACCAAGGTATCGAGACCTTCAGGCGGAGAAGAAGAACCAGATTGGAAGCGCCGTTGGTCTCGCTTGGACCGAGGTCGGTGGCCAGCTCTTGACCATCGAAGCTACGCTGCTCGATGGCAAAGGGCAACTCATGCTGACCGGAAAGCTCGGCGACGTGATGCAAGAATCGGCTCAGGCGGCCATGAGTTATGTGCGCTCCCGCTCACAGACGCTGGGGCTTCCGAAAGATTTCTATCGCCACCTCGACGTTCACATTCATGTACCAGAGGGAGCGATACCGAAGGACGGCCCCTCGGCCGGCATCACGCTCACAACCACGCTCGTCAGCGCCCTGACCCGCGTTCCGGTGCGCGGCGATGTGGCCATGACCGGTGAAGTGACGTTGCGAGGGAAAGTATTGCCGATCGGCGGGCTGAAGGAAAAGCTTCTGGCCGCCCACCGGCATGGAATCAAAGAGGCGATTCTTCCCAAAGACAACGAGAAGGATCTGCCGGATATCCCCGACATCATCAAGAGGGACATGAAACTGCACTTCGTCGAGCACATGGACGAAGTTCTCATGGTCGCCCTGGAGAGTCCGATCGGCGCGCTCCCGACGCCGCCGCCACCGCCGAAGGCTGCAAAGTCTTCGGGAACCGAAGAGAAACTGCCTCACTGAGTGTCCGCGGAATTCATTCTGAGCGCCTCGTCCCCGGACCAGTTTCCGAGAGATGGTCGGCCTGAAATTGCGTTCATCGGGCGTAGCAATGTCGGCAAGTCGAGCTTGCTGAATACACTGACGCGCCGTGGCAAGATGCCCGGCGGAGTTCAGAAGAAGCAGTTGGCCCATATCAGCCGGACGCCCGGCCGCACACAATCAGTTAACTTTTTTTTGCTAGATCGCCGATTCTATTTCGTTGACCTTCCCGGTTACGGATACGCCAAGGTGCCGCGCAAACTGACCTCGCTATGGGGCAAGCTCGCCGAGGGGTATCTGATGAATCGTGAACCTCTGAAACTCGTCGTGCTCATCGTGGACGTTCGTCATGGCCCGACGGTCCTCGATCACGAGATGAAGGATTGGCTTGTCGCGTACGATCTGCCTTTTGTCGTTGCGGCGTCGAAATCTGATAAGTTAAGAGCAGCCGAACGAGTGCGAGCGACTCGCGCAGTTCAAGAATCCTTCGGCCGCCCCACTATATTGTTGTCCGCCAAAACCGCGGAGGGCATTCCCGCATTGTGGGACGGCATCCTCAATTCTCTCAATGCTTAAAACCACGCCACCAGATTCCGAGGTACCCATGCCTACGAGTACGCAGGAGCAAGACGCTACTAGCGCAACGCCTGAAGCCACGCCACCAGATTCCGAGGCATCCATGCCCGCGGGCGGGCAGGAGCAAGACACCACTAGCTCAACGCCTGAAGCCAAGCCCTCCAATTTCGCGGCATCCACGCCTGCGAGCAAGCGGGAGCAGGGCACGGCTCGCTCAACGCCTAGAGCAACGTCTAGAGCAGCATCTACGCGGACTCGGGAGCAAGGCGCCACTCGCTCAGCGCCTAAACCAACGCCACCAGATCCTGAGGCGTCGAAGCCTGCCAGCACGCAGGAGCAGACCGCCACTCTGAATCTGGCCGGCCTGAAGGAAATGAACATCACCCAGCTTTCCAAACAAGCGAAAGACCTGGGCATCGAAGGCACGGCGAACCTGCGTAAGCAGGAATTGATTTTCAGTATTCTGCAAGCACAGGCCGAGCAAAGCGGCCTCATCTTCTCTGAAGGAGTACTCGAGACTCTGCCCGAGGGTTTCGGTTTTCTGCGCGCCCCCGAGTACAACTACCTTCCCGGCCCCGACGACATTTACGTCTCGCCGTCGCAGATTCGGCGTTTTGATCTCCGTACCGGAGATACGATTTCCGGTCAGGTGCGGCCACCCAAGGAAGGCGAACGCTACTTTGCGCTCATTAAAGTCGAAGCCATCAATTTCGAGCCACCCGAGGCAACCAAGAGCAAGATTCTTTTCGATAACCTGACCCCGCTGTATCCGGATGAGCGCCTGAAACTGGAAAGTTCGAGGGAGAACCTCAGCGGGCGCGTGCTCGACCTCGTCACCCCGATCGGCAAAGGACAGCGCGGATTGATCGTCGCCGCGCCCCGCACCGGCAAGACGATGCTCTTGCAGGCCCTCGCTAATTCGATTACAGCGAATCAGCCGGAGGTCGTGCTGATCGTGCTGCTCATCGATGAGCGTCCCGAGGAAGTGACCGACATGCAGCGCTCGGTGAAAGGTGAAGTCGTCAGCTCAACCTTTGACGAGCCGGCGACGCGCCACGTGCAGGTCGCCGAAATGGTGATCGAAAAGGCTAAGCGACTTGTCGAGCATAAGCGCGACGTCGTGATTCTGCTCGATTCAATCACCCGCCTCGCCCGCGCTTACAACACGATCGTGCCACCTTCGGGCAAGATTCTTTCCGGCGGCGTCGATTCGAACGCGCTACAGCGCCCGAAGCGCTTCTTCGGCGCGGCGCGCAATATCGAAGAGGGCGGTTCACTCACGATTGTCGCTACGGCGCTGGTCGATACCGGCAGCCGCATGGACGAAGTGATCTTCGAGGAATTCAAGGGTACAGGCAACATGGAGATCCACCTCGACCGCAAGCTTGTGGACAAACGGACCTTCCCGGCCATCGACATCGCACGCAGCGGAACGCGCAAGGAAGAGCTGCTGCTCTCGAAGGAAGAGCTCAGTAAAGTTTGGGTGCTCCGCAAGGTGCTCAGCCAGATGTCCACCGTCGAAGCCATGGAGCTGCTGCTCGACCGCATGCGCAAGACCCGCACGAACGCGGAGTTCCTGGGGGCGATGACGTCCTGACCGGAAGGGTAAAGGCTACGATCGGCCGATGACGTTTTCGCCCCGCTATTTTCAGATCGCCCTCTCGCTGGCGCTGGTTGGCGTTGGCCTCGGCTGCGGCGAAGGCGGCCCTCCCGAACACGGCCGTCTCTCCATTGCGGTCATTCCGATGGGAACGACCCACGAGTATTGGAAGTCGATTCACGCCGGTGCTGAGAAGGCTGCCCGCGAACTCGATGTCGAGATCGTCTGGAAGGGGCCACAGAAGGAAGACGACCGCGGACAGCAGATCGCCGTCGTCGAAGACATGATCGCTCGGCGCGTCGCCGGCATCGTTCTCGCGCCACTCGATCGCAGCGGCCTGCGCCAGATTGTTGCCGAAGCGCGCGCCGCCGGTATCCCTACTGTTGTTGTCGACTCCGGCCTCGAGGGCGACGAGCACATCAGCTTCGTGGCCACCGACAACCGCAAGGGCGGCGAACTCGGCGCACAGCGGCTCGTTGAGGTCCTTGGCGGAACAGGGAATATTATCCTGATGCGCGTCATGGTCGGCGCTGAAAGCACCATGGGCCGCGAAGAGGGTTTCCTGGCCGAGATCAGCAAGCACCCCGGCATCAGAATTCTCAGCGATAACCAATACGGCGGCATCACGACCGAGACAGCCTACCAACTCGGCGAGAACCTCCTGAATCGCTTCCCGGAAGTCGACGGCATCTTCTGTCCCAATGAGTCCACAACATTCGGCATGCTGCGAGCACTGACCGACGCGGGCAAAGCGGGCAAGGTTAAGTTCGTCGGCTTCGACAGTAGCGAGAAGCTCATCACCGCGCTTGCGGAAGGGCAGCTGCAAGGTCTCGTCCTTCAAAACCCCTTTCGGATGGGAGAGCTCGGCGTTAAGACTGTGGTCGAATATGCCCGCGACCCCTCCAACGCGCCGGCCAAGCGCGTTGACACCGGGGTCGTCATCGCGACCCCGGAAAACAGAAACGACCCTGAAATCGCCCACCTCCTTCGTCCTCCGGTTGACGAGTACTTAAACTAAACTAGTCCTGGAGTGTGTGGCGCACCACTCCGTAGTGCCTGTCGCTTGCGCGTAACCGCTGGGGCGGATCGTTGACATGTCCGCGGATTCTCAAGCGATGTCCTTCACCCCACCCCGCCTTCGGATGGCCGGCGTCCACAAAGCCTTCGGAGCGACCCAAGCCCTGAGCGGCGTCGATTTCACAGTCAGGCCCAGCGAAGTTCACGCGCTCATTGGCGAGAACGGCGCCGGCAAGAGCACCTTGATGAAAGTGCTCAGCGGCGTTCATCGCGCCGACGCAGGCGAGATGCTCATTGACGGGCAGCCCTACCGGCCCGCGGACCCGCTTGATGCCCGCCGCCAGGGTGTTGCGATGATCTACCAGGAGCTGGCTCTGGCGCCGCATTTGTCCGTCTCGGCCAATGTACTGCTGGGCGTCGAGCCCACCGCCCGCGGCCTGCTCGATCATGCCCAAGAGCGCCGCCGCACTCAGCAGGCGCTCGAAGACCTAGGCCAAACCGACATCGACCCCGGCACCCTCGTCGGCTCACTGAGCGTCGGCGCGCAGCAACTTGTCGAAGTCGCGCGCGCCCTGGTCACTGATGCCCGCATTATTGTTTTCGACGAGCCGACCAGCAGCCTCACCCGCCCCAACGTCGAACGCCTATTCCAGGTCATCCGGCGGCTTTGCGAACGCGGCGTTTCGGTCGTCTACATCAGCCATTTTTTGGAAGAGGTGGAAGAAGTTGCGGCCTCCTTCACCGTGTTGCGCGACGGCAGATCAGTCGGTTGCGGTGAAGTCGGCAATGTCCCGACGTCTGAAATCATTCATCAGATGGTCGGCCGCAAACTCGACGACATGTTCCCGCGCGTCCTCCATCAACCGGGCGAACCCGTGCTGGTACTGTCCGGCGTCTCAGCCTGCGGTGTCGAGTCGGCGTCGATGCAGCTTCGTCGTGGCGAGATCCTTGGTATCGCCGGCCTGATCGGCGCCGGCCGAACCGAACTACTGCGTGCTATTTTCGGCCTGGCCGCGGTACGTAACGGCGAAATTCGCATCGCTGAGTACCACGGTCCCGCCTCCCCCGCCGAACGCCTGTCGCACGGCGTCGGCCTTCTCAGCGAAGACCGCAAAGACGAAGGGCTCGCCCTCTCGCTTGCCGTCGAGGACAATATCGTCCTCTCAGACGTCGGCGCCTACTCCCGCTACGGCTGGCTTGATCGAGGCGCGCTCCGCCGGTCCGCCTCTGAATGGATCGATAGAATGCACGTCAAAACCTCAGCCGCCGACGCACCTGTGCATTCGCTCTCGGGCGGTAACCAGCAGAAGGTTCAACTTGCCCGCCTGCTGCATCACGATTGTGACGTGCTTCTGCTCGACGAGCCCACGCGCGGCATCGATGTCGCCAGCAAGGTCCAGATTTACGAGTGGATCGGCCGCTTGGCGGCGCAAGGGAAGGCTGTGCTATTTGTCAGCTCATACATCCCCGAACTTCTCGGCGTCTGTGACACTCTCGCCGTCATGCACCGCGGCAGACTTGGCCCCGCCCAGCCCGTCGGCGACTGGAGCGAGCACTCCATCATGATGGCTGCGACGGGAGCGGGAAGCTTCGATCGCGCCTAGCTACCTGATCCTTGGATACGACAAGAGCGGTCTGCCAACGTAAACGGACGCCGCTACGAGCAGATCCCCAAAACCTACTTGATTCCGACGACCATCGAGTCCGGGCCCGCTAGCTGCTTGACCCAAGTCTGCCTGAAACCGGCTTCCGTCAGCCAACCCTGGCAATCGGCCCCTGTATAATCGAACCCCCCAGGGGTCTCGATCAGCATATTCAAGCTCATCAAGAGCCCAAACGCATTTCTCGAGCGGTCATCGTCAATCAAAGCCTCGTAAATAATGAACGCCCCACCGGCCGGAATCGCGTCATAGGCTTTCTTGATCAGCATCTTCTTCTCAGCAAGATCCCAATCGTGCAAAATGTGGCCCATCGTCACCACGTCCGCCTTCGGCAGATCCCTATCAAAGAAACTTCCGCCCTCAAAACGCAGTCGTCCGGCGAGACCGTTCTCGGCCACGTACTCCTCAAAAATCGGTCCTACCTCCGGCAGGTCAAAACCGGTCCCCGACAGATGCGGATTGGCCTTGGCGACCTGCACCGCCGTATCACCTTGAGCGGTGCCCACGTCGACGAACGATTGATGGTCTTTCCAAGGGAACTCCGCCGCGATGGCAAGGGCGGCCGACCGGCTCAAGCCAGTCATCGCTCTAAGGAACGCCTTCAACCTCGCGGGGTCGGCATACAGCGCTTCGAAGAACGGAGTGCCGCCGCCCTTCGCCTCGTTCTGAAGCTGGCCCGTCCGTAAACCTTCCGTCAGGTTGCCCCAAAACCCATAAAGACGGCTGTTGGCCATCTCCAGCATGCCGCCTAAATATTCCGGCTTCCTCTTATCGAGGAACAGATCCGTGGCCGGAGTATTTCTGTATGTTCCGTCACGCCGCTCCAAGAAACCCAGCGCCACGAGCGCATCGAGGAAATCATGCGCCGAGCGGGAGTGCAGTCCGAGCCGCCCTTGAAGACTTTTGAGATCTCCCGGATGCCGCGCCAGTTCGGTGAACAGTTCCATCTCGATCGCGCTCAGTAGGGTCTTGGAGGCCCAAAATCCCAGCCCGACCTGCATGATGTTTTCAGGATTTGGTGTTTGACTCATAAGAATGAACGTCGGCGGTTCATCGCCGGAACCAGCAAGTTTACACGGTTCGTCTTAGCTATGCGATAAGCGTCTTGTAGACATGCACCGCAGCCACAAGATCTTCGATCGCCAGCCCTTGTGACTCGAACAAGGTGACGTCCGCGTCTGACACCCGCCCCGGTATCTTTCCCGCGACGATCGCCCCCAGTTCCACGACCCGTGCCCAATCGAGCGATCCCTTGTCGTGGGCCATGATCAAGTCTCCAGCTTCCATCCGGGCTTGCTCGACAGAATCCGTCGCAATCAGCGCCGCCCGCGCGACCGTATCCGCGCCGATCTCGACGCGCTGGGCGTGATTGCTGCCGGCGGCATTGATGTGGCATCCCTGTGCAATCTGATCCGCCGCGAAAAGGGGTTCGCGCGCCGTCGTGACGGTCACGACGATATCGCTTCCTGAAACCGCGGCCGCGCTACTGTCAACCGCCTCCACCGCCAGCCCAAGGCGTTTCGACATCTTGCGGGCAAACGACTCCCGGCGCTCCGCGGAACGGCTGTGGACAAGCACCCGACGCAGTTCGCGAACCGCCGCCACTGCTTCCAACTGTGCCTCAGCCTGAAAACCGGAGCCGATCATTCCCAAGCGGCAGGCATCCTTGCGCGCCATGTAACGCGTCGCCACGCCGGTTGCGGCGCCCGTGCGAATCTGTCCCAGGGCGTTTGCGTCGATCGTCGCCAGCAACTCCGTCGTTGTGGCGTCAAACAGCAACACGGCAAATCGGGCACCGACCCGCGGCCGCGTCACATACACCTTGCTGGCCAGATAGCCGCCTTCGTTATCACCCGCCGCCATGTAGTGCAGCCAGGCACCGTTGTCCAGCATCACACGCCGCCGAGGATGGTTCACGGCCCTGCCGTCGTCCAACCGCCGAAAGGCTTCCTCGATCAGTTCGATCGCCCGCGGCATCGGCAGGCACTCCCGCACCTGTTCTTCGCTAACGTGAATCATGGCCGTGGTTTCTCAAACGCTTTCTCCAACACGAAGTTCCGTCAGCTAATTTTCGCAGGGTGAGCCATCTCGTGTCGTGAGGAAGAGTCCTTCAATTCTTGCCTGCATCAGGCGATAGCCACCCGCCCGATGCTAAGTGATTAGCCTGAGACAGCGGCGGTTGGGAACTGGGGTAGAATACGCATCGAAGCGCTGAGGGCAATAATGATTGATGGGGTCGGGTTGGCTGTCGCGCTCCATCCCGGCCGGCCTGGGGCTCCCTTCGCATCCCACGATCACGATGCCAACCATAGCATTTGGTGAGCAACTGGCCTACCGCGGCAGGCGTGCCCGGCACGTCGCTGTGTTGCGGCTCTTCCTCGCCGCGGCCTATCTTGTCTTCGAAACGCTCGCTAACAGTAACCACGTTTCGTGGAGCAAATGGACCGCCGCCGGCGCCTTTCTGGTCTACGCGATTGTGCTCGCCATTCCCCGCGTACAGGTGCGGGCGAAGAATCAGGGGCTCTTGGGCCAGTTCATTGACCTGATCGCGATCGTCATTCTCGTATACCTGAGTAATTCCGGGCAGATCATGCTGCCTCTCTTGATGTTCTACTTCGTGTTGGCCGAGTCCGCCTTGCTGCACGGCGCGCGCGAGGTATTGCTGGTCGCCGTCGTTGGCTTGGGGTTCTACGGCGCCTGGATAGCACGCGGCAGTGCGTCAAGCTTCGAGTTTTCGTCCGGCTCGTTCCTGTTGCTACTACTGGCTGGCGGAGGCATCGCCTACTACTTCTCACTCCAGCGCTATCAGAAAGAACAGAGGGTTTCGATGGCGCTACGGCAAGCCGAGGGGCAGTCGGAAGCCCAGATGGTGCAGGCCGTAGAGATGGCGCTGCGGCAATTGGCAAGCTGGCTGCATTGCTCCGGCGCCATCCTCGCCATTTGGGACGAGGAGCTCGACTACAACGTCATCTGCCAGTATCCGACTCGCCGCCAAGAGAGTGAGGACGACCCCACCTGCTTTGAGGATAGTCACGAATGGGCCTGTTTTCAGGGCACTCGCTTGGACTTCTACTCAAATGACTTGTCCGAGGTCGATCGCTTCGGCAACCGTGTCTCGCGTGATTTCGATCTGCATCCCTATATCATCCAGAAGTTTGAAATGTATAACTGCGTCGGTCACGGTCTCGCCGACGGCGACAGGATTATGGGGCGGCTCATCCTCTATAACAGCGTCTCGGAGGTGAGTCGCTCGCACTGGAAGAAACTGCAGACCTTCGGGCTCTACTTCCGAGGTCTGTTGCGCCATCTGCTGAGGCTGAAGAAAACTGAATTCGAGGCCTATGGATTCGAAAGCGAACGCATCGCGCATGACCTCCACGACGGCCCGTTGCAGAGCATGATCAGTTTCGAGATGCGGCTTGAGGTCATCCGCCGCCTGATCTATCGCAATGCCGATGCCGCCGCCGAGGAGCTACTCGCCCTGCAGCAGTTCTCCCGCAAGCTTGTCGCTGAAATGAGAACATTTGTCCACCGCATGCGGCCGATTGAGACGGATAGTTCGTCGCTGATGGCCGCCACGCGGAGGCTTGTCGAGGGTTTTCAGAAAGAAAGCGGCATCGCGGTCACGTTCATGAACGGTCAGACGGGGGACCTCCCCCTGAGCCCGAAAACGTCGACCGAAGTGCTTCAGGTCGCCCGCGAAGCCCTGAACAACATCAACAAACACGCCCAGGCCACCCATGTTCTCTTCTCAGTGGAACAGAAAAACGGCCGGCTCTACGTCTCCGTCCATGACAACGGCCGCGGCTTCCGTTTCGGCGGCCGCTACAGTCTCGAAGAGTTAGAGCTGATGAGGCTCGGACCTCACAGCATCAAGCAACGGGTTCGCGCGATGGGCGGTGATCTGAGCCTCGAATCCCAACCTGGGCAAGGCGCCAATATTCGTGTTTCCGTCCCCATGGAGGCATGAAGCGCCGCAGCGAATGGCGGTTGCTGCTGAAAACCCCCGGCCAGCTCTTGTCGTAAGCTGGGGAGTTTGTCCGTCCCAGAGTGATTACCCGTTCAACGCCGGCGTCAGCGCCCAGCGCGCATCGCGAAGATTTCGCTCTCCGCCCCTTGCACGGTTTCACTCCACTGATCTGGTTGATCGGCTTGGCGGCGTTGGGGGGTACTCCTTTACGCTGATACCTCGACTCGATTCCCGGGGCGTACACGGTCACGTCTCCTTACCGGGATCGGGTCTACAGCGTTCTCGCGTTGAGACGGCTGACACAGCGCTAGGCGTCGGAATTTCGCATGCCACATACCTTCCGGCGGGCGACAGCGACCCATTTCGGCTGCACGGCGGGCATTCGCCGGCCGTCAGACCCTACGTGAGCCTCGCTCGTGCCGGATGGGTGTGTCTGCTCGTGTTGGCGCTTGTGCTGCCCTGCCAGGCCGCCGAGGCGGACGAGTTCTTTGAGCGCGCCCGCCAGGCCGAAAAGGAAGGCGATGAGGTTTCGGCCTTCCTGCTCTACATGCAGGCGCGGGCGCACGAGCCGTCGAGCCGAAAATTCGTCGAGGCCGCCGAGGCGGTTCGTTCGCGGGCCGCACAAACGCTGGCGGCCTTTGGCAACCTCGGCGCCGCGCGGCAGCTTGATCCAGCCAGCCCATTCTTCGCCAAACCGACGACGGGTGATGAAGCCCTTTCCGTCTTTCCAACCAAACCGGCTCGGCGCCTGAAACCGCCCGTTGAACTCCAACCAAAAGACCAGACATCGAGTTTCCGCCTGCGCGGTTCGATGCGCGAGGTTTACGAGCAGGTGGCCGAGGTCTTCGGCCTCAATGTCGCCTTCGATCTGGAATTCCGTGGAGATGATGAAATCCGTTTCGAACTCGACGACGTCAGCTTCCGGGAGGCGATTCTTGCCCTGATCGACGTGAGCGGCACCATGGTCGTCCCGATTCACTCCGGGCTATTTCTGGTCGCTGAAGATACTCAGGAAAACCGCAATCAGCTTGAACCGGTCGCCACCGCGGTGATCCCGATCACTGAACCGATGAACGCGCAGGATGCGGACGAGATCGCCAAGGCCGTGCAACAAACGCTCGACATCAAACGCCTGTTCGTCGATTCGGTGCGGCAACAGGTTTTGGTGCGTGACACGGTGCGGAACGTGCAACTCGCCGACGCTCTTTACCGGCACCTTGCCTATCCCCGGGCGGAAGTTGTCGTCGATGTGGATCTGATCACACTCGCGGATTCATCGGAAACCACCGCCGGCATCACGATCCCGACTTCCTTCGCGATCACGAATTTCAGCACGATTCTGAACGCCGTGGCGCCCACTAGCAATTCAGCCGTGCCCTTGCTCGGGATCGGCGGCGGTAAGACCGTCTTCGGCATCGCCGTCGCCAGTGCTTCACTCATCGCGCAGCAGATGAAATCGACCGGAAAGGTCTTCACCGGCTTTTCCGTTCGCTCCACCGACGGCATGCCGGCCAGCTTCCTCGTCGGCGAGCGCTTCCCCATCATCAACGCCCGCTTCTCGGCACCTCTGTCGACAGACGCCATTGATGACTCCATCGCGGATGGCACTTTCCGCGAGCCGTTCCCCTCGTTCACTTTCGAAGACCTCGGCCTCAGCTTCGAGATGACGCCTCGCATCCACAGCGGCCGGGAAGTCTCGCTTGAGATCAAGCTCGAAGTCAAAGAGTTGACGGGCGTCGCCGTCAATGACATCCCCATCCTGTCGAACCGCACGATGCATACGTCGGTCCGCTTGCGGAGCGGAGAGGTGGCGCTCATCTCGGGACTCGCCGTTCTTGAGAAGACGCACACCCGCGGAGGAGCGGAGTTCCTCAGCCGCATTCCTTGGCTTGGCAACCTGCTTCAGAACCACTTCATGCGCACCAGCAAAGACGACTTGATCATCGCCATCCGGCCTCGTGTCGTCCGCTTGCCCGCGGGCGAGATGGAGCCCTCACTCACCCTGCGCGTGGGCCCCGAGCAAAGACCACTTCCGGCGATTTAGCCCGCAGGTATACACCCCTGGCCTGGCGTTACGTTTGGGGGAACATTGCGGTCCGCGATGCGTACTTTTGGGCAGAGGTTGATGACGATGAGCGACGAGAAACTGCCGGCAGCCCTCGCGTCCGGTCCGGAAGAAGCGCCGGCGGCTGACAGCTCAACTCCAGCGGCAGCGGAACAGGAGGCGGGGCCGAAGCCTGTTTTCTGCGTAGTGTGCGGAGCGACCATGAACCGTGGCGATCTGTTTTGCCACGCCTGTGGCTGGGACGGACGCATTTCTCCCGCTCCGGCAACGCCCCGGCTCGTCGACCCAAATCCGTCGGATCTCAACCGGCTTGCGGCCTTGCTGCTGTGCCTGATACTGGGATTCCTGGGGCTGCACCGTTTCTACGTTGGCAAGATAGGGACGGGCTTGCTTTGGCTCGTCACGCTAGGCTTCCTCGGGGTGGGCCAGATTGTCGACCTGATCCTGATCGCGACCGGGGAATTCCGGGACAGCGAGGGACGGCGCGTGCTGCGCTGGTCGGAAGCCAAGCCAGGCTAACCTGAAACCGCAATGCTTCCGACTTGATCTTCCAGCACCCGCAACGCACTCGGGTCACTGGGGATTGAGCCGGGACAGTTCGTTTGGCAAAAACAAGCGTTTGTTGGGACCTTTGAGTTTGGCGCTTACTGCTTGGGCGTTGGTTGTTCGCCCTTGCGGACGTGCCGGTTCTTTGGCTTGTGATGGGGCTACGGTCACGGCTCGGTTTGGTCGGTGGCGACCCCGTGCCACACAATGCATCATTTTGCATCATTTCGCAATGTGGGCGAACTATCGTTCCGCCTGTTGACCTCTAGTACTGTTGTAACCCACGTCGGGCGGCCTGCGAGGGGTTCTGGTATGGATATTGTTGATTTATTGGGAGATAAAAATGCTCTTGACTTGTGACTCAAACGCTGGCTGGGAGCGGAAAACGGTGTTGCACAGATTTTGGGGCCGACGGCGAGGATCAGTAGAGGCAAAGGTCAAAGGCCGCAAACCTCAGGCCGAGGTCGTCACTACGGGTCTCGCGTAGTCCGACGCGGGCTCGGCGGCAGCGCAGATCTTCTAGCCGAGGGCGCAACCGGAGTGGTCCGCCTGTAACTCAATTTGGAACCTGACGTGTTTCAGGCTAGTCGCGCATCAACCGGTGAACGCCGCGCAGGCGGGTCTTGAGTTCTTCGCTCATGGAGACCAGCTCGTTTTCGTCGTAAATAACGCGCGGCGTAATGAGGATGATTAATTCGGTTCTATTCTTCGACGCACTGGTTGAACCGAACAGGCCCCCGATGAAGGGGATCTTGCCGAGCACGGGCACGCGGCTGCGCCCGAAGAGGTCGTTTTGAGTCATGATGCCACCGATTGCAACTGTATCGCCGTCGGCCATCGTGATCTGCGTACTGACGTTACGGCGTTCGATGCTGGGCGAACCGATGGCTCCGCTGACCGGCAGGGCTGAACTGACCTCCTGCTCGATCGCAAGCGTGACGATTCCCGAGGCGTTGATGCGCGGCGTGATCGAGAGAGTGACGCCGGTCTGCACATTCGAAATCGTATTCGTGAAGAGTGACGAGCCGTTCTGCTGCGCGCCGGCCGCTAGTGCCTGCGACGACAAGGTGGGCACGGAGGTGCCAACGGTAATCGATGCCGTCATATTGTCGGTCGCGATCACTGACGGAGCCGAGATGATGCGGGTGCGGCCGTCGGATTGGCTGGCATTGAGAAGGGCCGCCAACTCGCGCGTGCCGCCAACAAGGGCCCCGAGGGAAAGATTGACAGCCCCGCCGGTGTTGAAACCGCCGGTCAGCTGGCGTGTGCCCGTACCACTACCCCTCTGTTCGAGCGTAGCGGAAACACCGGCTGAGAACGCGCCCACGAGCGACACTTCGTAGATTTTCGCGTCGATGAGGACCTGACGAGGGGGAAAGTCCAATTGCTGAAGAGTCTTGTGGACAACCTCCCACTCCTGCTGGGTGGCCTGCACGAGAATGACATTATTTACCTCATCGGGAACGATCCGAATGGCGTTGGCGTAGGCCTGCGCGAGAGCGTCGACGGGCGTATTTCCGAGGAGCTGGCCGGTTTGGTCGGTGACGCCGGCCTGAGGCTGCTGGACACCTAAGGCGTCAGGGCGAGGGGCGACCATAGGCATCCCGGGCGCCATCCCCATGGGAAGCTGAATGAAGCCGCCGCCGCCGCCTCCTCCTCCATATCCGCCTCCGCCATAGCCGCCACCTCCGCCATAGCTTCCTCCGCGGCCGCCACCGTAGCCGCCACCGCGACCACCGCCGTAGCCACCGCCACCGCCACCGCCGCCGTAGCCGCCACCGCCGTAGCCGCCTCCACCATAGCCGCCTCCGCCGTAGCCGCCTCCGCCGTAGCCGCCTCCGCCGTAGCCGCCGCCGCCGTAGCCGCCGCCGTAGCCGCCGTAGCCGCCGCCGTAGCCCACGGGGCTATACAGCATCATCAGGGTCTGCGACAGTTGGGTCGCCAACCCATACTGAACGCGATAGACAAAGGTCTGTATTCCGCCGACGGTGGCTGGCAGATCGAGTTTCGTGATCCATTCCTCGACCTCCTCGAAAGCCGAGGGATTGCCGGTGACAACAAGGATGGAGCTGATTCTCTCGATCGGAACGAACTGGATGCCGGCGTTGGTCTCCGAGAACGAGAAAGCGGCGAACACACGCGAAAGCTCGGCCGCCAGACTCGAAGCGAGACTGTTCTTGACGGGGAAGAGCCTCATGCGCTGGGACGTCATCTCGGCGGTATCGAAGAGCCCGACTAGCTCCATCGTGCGGCGCATATTGCGGCTGTTGTCGAGGATGAGGAGCAGATTCGCCTGCTCGACCACTTGCACGACAGCGCCGGGGCCGAGGAATGGCTCAAGCACGGTGGCGATATCCGCCGCGGTTGTGTAGCGGAAACGGATGACGTTCAACAGCATCCGTTCGTCGTCAGGGATCTTCGCGTCGGGGTCGGTTGTCGGCGAGATGGGCAAGCGCGGGATTTCGCTGGTAGGGGAGATGCGGTAGAACTCACCGACCTTGACGGCGGCCGCGCCGTGCATGCGGAGAATGGTTTCGAGCAGCGGGAACAGGTCGCCTCTGGTCAACTGACCGTAGGTGTTGATCGACACCGTCCCGCCACGCAGCTCCGGGTCGAGGATGTAGTTCATGCTGAGGGTGCTTGCGATGAGATCGACGACCTCAAGCAGATTGGCCTCACGCAAATTTCTGAAGTTAACGCGGTCAGAGCCGTTTGTTTCGAGTTCGGGCGCCGGCCCGGCCGGCCGCTGAGGCGCTTGCGGCGCGGGTGCGGCGTCGGCGGGCGGAGTAGGAGCCGGGGCTTGGGGATCGGTGGGTTGCGCCCGCGGCTGCGCAGGGTTGGTCTCGGGCTGCGCGGGGTTGGCTTCAGGCTGCGCGGGGTCGGCCTCGGGCTGCTGAGCCTGGGCGTCGGGGTCGGCTTGCGGCGCCTCTTGCGGGGCGGCGTTGGGGTCGGCTTGCTGCTGTTGCGGCTGCGCCGGATCAGCAGGAGTTTGCTGTGGCTGCTGGCCAAACACGAGTAGCGGGATCAGCAGGAAAAAAATAATGGCTTTAAGCATGATATTCCTTGGTTCGAATCACCGTTTCTCTCGATCTTGGCCGGCAGCATTTTGCGCCCCACCGGGCGCCGCCTCGGGCGCGGCTGGTTTGGTCTTGAGCTTCGCTGAATCAGGGGCTGAATCAGCCGACTGCTTGGCTTGATGAGCGCGCAACATCTCTTCGTCCTCGGGCGTCAACTCGGAGCGCTTCTTGCGCCACGTTTGGAGGCCAAAGGGAGAGCGGCGTTGGAAGACGATGGTGTCTCCCTTTTCTTCGACTTCGATGTAGGGGCTCGTGGCGGCAGCGGGGGCCGTGTCAGCGGTCGTAGGCACGCGTTTCGTTTCTCCAAAAGGCGTCCGCTGAGTCTCCTTCTTTGGCACCTGCTTTGCTTTGTCCTTTGACGCGGCTTGCTGCTCGGCGGAAAGGGGCGGCATCTTGGTGCGGCTTGGTCCCTTCTGGGCGGCCGCAAGGGGCGTCGAGACGGCAATCATCGCGACGAGCACGGCGGCGGCAAGACTCCAACGACTATTCAAAGCGTTCATTTCTGCTCCTTTTCCCACCACGACTTAGTTCCGAACGGCGTCGGCTGCGAGCGCTTCACAAAACCTTGATGGCGAGTCCCATCCGGTGACTTATCTGTCGGATAGGCGCGAAAGCGGCCCCCGCCTTGGTCGGCGCCGACGCGAGGTTCGTTACTGGATTGCCGGATGGATGCTTGCGCTGGTTTGGCTGCGGCCGGTGGCGCCGCGGCTGAGCCACCGCGTGACACAGCAGCTTCCTGGCGCGCCAGAACGCCTTTGTCAGGCCCTCGTGAGCGGCCTTCGTTTCGGGTGCCGGCGACGGTGGCCCGTTTGTTGCCTCCACCGGATGAGCCGAGCAGCTCGCCGGGAGTGGCGGCGAACTTCTCGTCCTTCCACTGCAACAGGACCTTCTCACCCTCGGTACCGAGAAAGGTGAACTCGCCAATCTTCTCGCCGACTTGGATCGGGCCCGCGGTGGATTCCAGATCGACCGACATCAGGGCGATAGGGCCCTTGCCGAGTTCCATAATGCCGGCCAAGCGCGGCAGAGGCGGCCGCGGGTCTGGCGGCGGAGGAGCTTCCGCAATGACTTCGATGATCGGATTGCGGTCGGCAGAAAAAAGAGTCCGCTCAACGATCGGGAGATGGTCGCCGGCACGCACGCGGCGCGGCGCGGCGGGAGCAAGATAGTCGGGAATCTCCTTGGCGGGGCCGCCGGGCGTCAAGATCGAGTAGCGCTGGTTGGCTGCTTCGATGCGCGAGTACAAACCAAAGGCCGCGGCCACGACGAGCACACCGAGCAAGATGTTCACTGCAAGCAGCTTCTTATTCTTCATGACGTCATCAACTCCTCTTGCCGCTTTTCTTGATGAGTCCAGGCGTCCGGGAGATCGGCAGATATCCGCTGACGGTGAGTTCAACCCGGACAGATTTCGTTTTCTGATTGCCGGTACTGACCTTGATCTGGCGTGTTGACAACAGTTCAGGGGCGTTCGCGACGTCGGCCAACAGATTCACGAAACGCGTGATATCACAGTCAAAGTCAACGACGAGCGGCACCTGCGCGAAATCTTCCCCCTCGGCCTCGACGGGGGCGAAGCGCGAAGCGCGCATGCTGATGCCGGCACCTTGCAGCAACTCACCCACTCGTTCGCGCATCTCGGCCTGGGCGAGAGCGGCGGTTTCGGACTTGAGCAGGCGCGCTTCCAGCGACTGTTGCAGGGCGCGCACGGCTTGGTTTTCGGAGCTGAGCAGGGGTTCCTGACGAGCCTGGGTTTGCGCCAGCAGAAGCTGATTTTCTTCGGCCTCAATGCTCTGCGACGCCGAGGCGGAGGCGTCGGGCGGCGGAAAAACCAGGTCGGTTTGGAACAGCAGGAACAGGACAAAGGCGGTGCCGAGAAAGAGCAGCGCGCGGCGGTCCCTATCGGAAACTTGCATTAGGGGAGTAGCTCCTTGAAAACGGTATCTTCCTCTTCCTGTTTCGACGCGTTGGGATCCTGCTCGCCAACGGTCGTGAGGGTTGCGGGTGGCTCGGACGACTCTTGTTGTGAGCCGGGAGTGGCTGTCTGAATGGAGATCGCGGGCGCCGCCGGGGTATCCTGGTCGGATGGGCCGATCTCGCGGCGGACGGCGACGATCTGGAAACGCTGGCCGGCTTCGCCCTCTCGAAGCGACGTACTGAAGGCGGCCTCGGCGAGATAGCGCGAATCGTTGAGACGGCCGAGCAGCGGGGCGGCTGATTCGGCTTCGCCGGTGATCTGGATGCCGCCATCATCGATCTCGAGCTCGCGGAGCCAAGCCGTATCGGGGATCAACTCGGAAAGTTCCGCGAGCACTCTCATGTCGGTTTCCGTGCGCCGTTCGAGCGACTGAAGACGCTCAATGCGGCGGCGTGAATCGGCGATCGACACGGTACTGGCTCGCGCCTTCTCGACGGTTGCCGCCAAGCGGGCTTGCTCGGCCTGCAGAGCCGCGGCATAGGAAGAGTCTTGAATCGAAGCACGCGCCAGGAAGGCAATTAGCAGCAGGCAGAGCATCGAGCCGAGAGCGATTGTCGGAGCATACATCCAGCGCGAACTGGATTTGCGGCGAGCTTCCGGGAGCAGGTTCGCCCGCCAGCCGAGCCGCGGACAAGCCGCTTCGAGGGCGACGGCGAGTGCGGCGGCGTCGCGCCGTATTTCGAACTCGAGCGGGGCACTGAGGGGGGCGGGCAGAATCTCGCTGACCGAGCGCTGCTCGAACGCGGCCTCCCCTTCGAGCGCGAAGTAGTCGCCCGCTTGCGAGTCGGGATCTTGCGCGGCCCCTTCCGGGACTGACCGCTCGCCGCAAACCGCCAAGATCGCCGCTTCATCACCCTCCAGCCGCAAGTCCGATGCGGCCAGCTGCAGGGCGCGGGTCGGCGCCAGGACGGAAAGATCGAACTCGGCGCTAAAGAGCGGCCGGTTTGTGCCTTCACCGTAAATTTCCAGCTTGTCACCACGGAAATCGGTGATCAGAAAAGGCGTCGGTGGCTTGTCCCAGCGAACTCGCATGACGGCGAAAAAAGCCGCCGCCGCAACACTGAAAGCGCTAACGGGAATGCCAGCCGCTTCGAACAGAGAGGCGTACTCATCGATTTTCAACTTCTCGGCGATGACGACGCCAACGGGCAGTTCGCCGCCCGTCTTGTCGATCTCGCGCAAAGGCGCAAACGAATAATAGACTTCGTCTTCACCGAACGGGTGCAGGGTATCGATTTGATACTGGATAGCGGCTGCGAGGTCTTTGCCCTTGACCGGCGGAAGCTGTATCTGGCGTACGATCACATCACCGCGCGGGATTGTCACCGTGGCGGCAAGATGCGAGAGTCCGAGATCTTTCAGGAATGCGGCGTACTCCCCGCCCCACTCACGCGGCGGCCGTTCCCGGAAGCCAGCCAGGAGTTTCCGGCCAATCACGCTAACGCCGTTCGGACGCGACTTGGCGGCAATAACGAGCAGGTCGTCGCCGCGGATTTCGATACCGCAACCGGTTCCGATTCGGAAGAGTTTTTTGAAATCCATTACCGCTAAAACTCCGTGTCGTACCAACGCGCAATGCGCAGTGGTGGCGAACCGATCGTCTCCGACCGCTCGACCAGAACCCCGACGGCGCGGCGGGCGCGGCCGTTGTGGAGCGTGGCGCGGCTCCAGAGCGTATAAGCGATTCCGCCGCCCCCGGCGGTGACGCGAATAGGACCGGACTGATCGAGCATCATGCTGTCTCCAAGATCTTCAGGTCGCAATGGTCGTAACTCCCTTAATTCCAACAATGAAGCGATCTGCCCCGGAGGCAGCCCCGCGGCCCGAAGCACCTCAGGTGAGGCATAGTTGGCGTCAACACTCGTCGTGCCGTAGATCGACATATGGCGGTGTAATCCCCCCGTTTTGACCCATCCACCGGCCGGCCCCCTACCGTACGAGCCGTAGAGCACCTCGGTTGTGATGCCCGGGAGTACGAGGAGTTCCTCCAACTCTTTAAAGGACGCTGGGGCGCGCAATAAAGACGAGGTGTCGTCGGCCGGATTCAAAAGCTGCCGCTGGGAAGGGCTGCGCGCGGTGACGATGCGCCCGGCTGTCGCCGCTGAATAGGAAGGATCCAGTCCGGCGGCCATAAAGACCTGCGTCAGAACCTCGGGTGGCGCCTTATTTACGTTGATCTTGCCGTTCTCACTCACGATTTCCACGACAACTTCGCCTTCGGGAAAGGGGAGTGTCATCCAGCGCTGCCCGAATTGGAAACCAAGGTTGGGGTCGCCCTGGCCCTCGCGCTGAGGCCGCAGCATGCGCAGCATGGCTCGCTCGATCCCGCCTCGGGCCAGGAAATAAGCACGGGCCGAATCAACGTTCAGCGAGGAGCGGTCCAGTTCACCGCGGACAGTTCGGGAGAGCGTGAAGGCGATCGCCGTAAGCGCCACGGACAGCCAGAGAACCGCCAGCAGAGCACTCCCTTTTCGGCTTCGGAAACGAGGGCATCTCATGGTTGCGGTGCTCCTTGCAAGGGCAGCCCGCCCCTAGCCCTGGCGTTGCCGCCCGCGCCCGCTTCCGGGTCCCGGCCCTTCGACAGGATCGGAACCGTGATCGAAACCGGGCGGAGACGAACGCCATCCACCTTGGGCGCTACGTCGATAGCGACAGCCTCGGGAAGCTTACGCAGTTCATTCCAAACAGGAACCCAGGTGGTAGGCGGCTCGATCCCCTGCGGCTTCTCGAGATAGCGGAACTCACACAGCTCGAGTTCGTCGACGATGACCAGGGAGGTCGCATAGGGGACGATTGGGAGGAAGCGGGGACGTAACCCGCGCGCGGCCGGGTCTTGATAGAAGCCGTCAATGAACCTGGACAGACCCAGAGGGCTTTCGAGAGGAGATTGATTGAGCAGGATGCGCCGTCCGCGCGGAGAATCCACGATTTGTAATTCAAAGACATTGAGTCCGCCGCGGGGGCCTTCCGTAACCGAGTACGACGAAATGAAGCGCATCGAAAGAGGCTCACCCTGGAAGAAGAGAAAACGCCGCCGCCCGGACGTCGACTCGCGGGCTTCTCCTTCGAAAGGGATGATGCCGGCCAGGCTGGATTGCAGGATCTGGTTGGCGGTCGCGATGCGGCGGTCAAGCGTGAGCCGTTCGCGGGTGATTTGCCAGGAACTGGCGCCCACTTGAAACGACATGACCAAACCGACCGAGAGCAGCCCGAGCAGAGTGACGGCGACGAGCACTTCGATCAGTGTCATGCCGGATTCCGGGCCCGCGGATCCGATCCGGCGGGGCTGACGGGGCACAGCGATGGGCAATCGTCGCATCTATAGAACTTGTGTCAGCAACCCTTCCTGCTCGGCGCTGACGCGAATCGTGCGATAGCCGTCGAATTCGGCTTGGCGGCGGCCGGTGGCATTGCGCCACCAGATGACCACCTGAACGCGAAGAATGAGGTGGCCGCCGACCCGCGCCGGCGGGATTGCTTCAAACGGCGTCACGACTGCTTCCCAGCCCCAACTCTCGTTGTATTCCCCCCCCATCGGCCGGCCGATTTCGATTGGGCTGACGGTGAGCAACTCGTTCATTTTGGCGCGGCCCAACATGGCGGCGCGATCGAAGTCGCGGATGACGACCGAGTTCGCAAGCGAGCCGGTGATAAGCGTCAGCAAGCCCACGATGGCGATCCCGAGTAGAGCAGTGGCGACGAGCAGTTCGAGCAGACTGAAGCCTCGGCGCGAGCGCTGCTGAGTAGTCAAGTTTGATTCACGGCACCGCACTAGATCCCCGGCTCGTCCGGCTCCCATTTTTCCGCGGTGCCGGTGAAGATGTTGAACCGCAGGCCGGTTCGCCGGCCATGCTCAGCCTGTAGCAGCATTCTCAGCGCCGGCGTCGGCGAACCTGGGAAGAGGACAACCGTGCCTGCCTCCCTGGGAAACACGATGTGAACGCGCCTCGGCAACTCGTAAACTTTCTGCCAGGCGCCGTCGATCGTCGCCGCGTGCAAGCGGTCTTGAGCGGGAAGCAAGGTGATTTGAACCGGGGTTTGAAAGCGGTCAGACATGTTGCGGGCTTCGCTAAAGAAAGCGGCGATGTTGTCGACCGATGTGTGCAGCCGAATGCCATCGATGCCGGTGGTCATGCTGGGATAGGCGATCGAGACGATCAGAGAGATAATGGCGAGCGTCACGAGCATCTCGATGAGTGTGATGCCTCTTTTGAGTGAAGACCAGCTCCGTTGATCTCGATCGTGCATTTGCGCCGTCGTGAACACACCCATCCCTGGTAGGAAGACGTGGGGGCGAGAGAAAAAGTCGAAGGGTTGCGAATCCGGCTCGCGGGGCCAGACAGCGTACTACGCCTAGGCCTTCATTTGTTCGAGGACTGTTTTGAGCTCCCGGCGCGCCTGGGCGGATTCAGGCGTGTCGTTCCCGGGCGGGATGGGTTGCTCTTCGAGCGGGTCACCTGGGACGTCAAAAAGGGCGCCGGTTTCTTCATAGAGCTTATAGCGCTTGTCGCGCGCGAAGCGGACCAGCTTGTAGCCAACTTTGCCGGTTCCCGGCAACGGGTCGAAGTGGAACATGATCCACTCGCGCGGATCGCCGGTTTCTCCGCGCAGCTGAGGCAGGAAGCTGCGGCCGTCGAGCGTCATTTCAGGGAGCGCTTTGGCGCCGGTCACGTCGATGATGGTGGGAATGAAGTCGGTGGAGTCGATCAGGTCGTCGTTGACGCGCCCCGCGGGGATGACGCCCTTCCAGGTCGCGATCATGGGCACATGAGTGCCAGCGTCGGTGGTGTAGCCCTTGCCGCCTTTGATGAGTTTTTCGCCCATGCGCGACTCGACCTCGCGCGGTGTGCCGTTGTCGGAATAGTACAGGATCAGGGTGTTTTCGGCGATGCCGAGCTCGTCGATTTTGTCGACGATGCGGCCGATGACCATGTCCATGTGCTCGACCATGTCGGCGTAGTATTTGCGGTTGCTCTTGTGGCGGTCGCCAGCGGCCCAAACGTCGCTTTCGGGAGTGGGCTTGAAAGGGCCGTGCGGCAGGGTCATCGGATAGTAGACGAAGAACGGCTCGTCTCCGCCGGCGTTGCGGCCCATGAAGTCGTTGATGTAGTCGGTGTAGGCGTCGGGGCCGTAGCCACCCTGGTGCGTGCGCAATGTACCGTTGTCGAGGACGACCGGGTCGGCGTAGCGCGAACCTTTGTCCTCGGTGTGTTCGGCGTGCCACAGGAAGTACTCATCAAAGCCGGCGTCCTTGGGTAGCATGCCTTTGCCGCGCCACTCGAGCTCGAAATCGGGCGGGTTGTAGCTGTAAAGCTGCCACTTGCCTGAGATGCAGGTCTTGTAACCCGCGGCGCTCATCAAGTGTCCGATGGTTTTCTCCTCCGGCGGCATGATGCCGAAGGCCTGCCAATTGCGGAAGTTGTAGGCGCCGGTCATGAGTTGTAACCGTGTCGGCGTACAGAGCGGCTGGGCGTAGGCATGATTGAAGCGCATGCCGGAGGCGGCGAGCGCGTCGAGGCGCGGGGTCTTATAAGACGTGCCGCCGTAGCTGCCGAGGCATTCGTAGCCCAGATCGTCGGACATGATGAGGACGACGTTGGGACGTTTTGCGGAGGCTTGGCCGCTGGATTCGTCGCTGGAAGGGCCGCAGCCCACGGCAAGTCCGGCGGAGGCGAGGGCGCTGGAGCGAAGGAAGCGGCGACGGGTTGCGGTGGGTTCGTTTGTCATCAGAGGCGAAGATAGCACGGTGCAGCGGGGATCGGCGAGGATCAGCGCCGCTCGCCGGCAAGCAGTACAATCGCGATCATTGGTGGAGAACGAGTCGGAATCTGTAATCATCGCGGTCGGGGTGGGCATCTACATGGTCGCCCTGCTGGCGGTGGGCTACTTCGCCAGCAGGCGCGTTCATTCGAGCGTAGATTTTGTCATCGCCGGGCGGCGTCTGCCTTTGTGGCTTTGCACGGCGACGCTTTTCGCGACTTGGTTTGGCGGCGGAACGTGCCTGGGCGCGGCGGGCGCGGCTTACAACGAAGGGCTGCTGGGCGTGATCGCCGACCCATTCGGGGCCGCATTGTGCCTATTTCTGGCGGGCCTATTCTATGTGCGCATGTTGCGCCGCATGCGGCTGATTACGCTTGCGGATTTTTTCCGCGTCCGCTTCGGGCCAATGGCGGAGTTTCTGTCGGCCGTGCTCACGATCCCCCCGTTCCTGGCTTGGACCGGCGCGCAGTTCGTAGCGCTTGGCTACGTTATGCATACGCTGACCGGAATCGACACGACCGTGGCGATTGTGGCGGGCGCGCTGGTCGTTCTGGTCTACACGTTGATGGGCGGGATGTGGGCTGTGTCGATTACGGACTTCTTTCAGGCGATCATTCTGATCGCGGGGCTGCTGATTCTTATTCCCTCCGTTGTATCCGATGCGGGCGGTTGGGCGGCGATGCAGGCCGCGCTTCCCGAGGGCCACTTGGCGGTGGTTCCCGAGAACACATTTGTCGATTGGACATGGTATGTCGAGTCTTGGCTGATCGTCGGCCTGGGCAGCATTCCGAGTCAGGACTTGTTGCAGCGTTCGTTGGGAGCCCGTGACGAGCGAGTGGCTCAGAACAGCGCCTATCTGGCCGGGCTGCTCTACGTGGTGATCGGCGCCGTGCCGGTGCTGCTCGGGATGGCGGCCCGCCTCGTGCTGCCGGAGATCGCCGACCCCGAGATGGTGCTGCCCCAGCTCGGCATCAAGTATCTGAGCCCGGTGGGTGCGGCGCTGTTCGTGGGCGCGCTGGTCTCGGCCATTATGAGCTCGGCGGATAGCGCTCTGCTTGCGCCCGCCACGGTGTTCACTGAAAACATGCTGAAGCGCTGGAAGCCGTCGATCACGCCGGCGCAAGAGTTGCGGGCGACACGCTGGGCGCTCGTCGTGGCGGTGGGTGTCTCGCTGGCGTTTGCCCTTTGGTTTCAGAACGTTTATAAGCTCATGATCGATTCGATGGCGGTCGGGCTGGCGGCGCTGATCGTGCCCTTCACCGCGGGCATCTATTGGAAGCGTGCCAACGCGCCCGCGGCCGTCGCGAGCATTGTTTTTGGGCTGGCCGGCTGGGGTGTCGCCCTGGCTGTGCAATCCACATACCCGGCGGCCTTGCTTGGCGCGATTGTATCACTGGCGGCTTTGTTTATCGTTGTCAGAGCGACGGGAAAGAAAACGCCCGCCGAGCCGCTGCGGGACATGGAGGGCCGGGAATTGCGCTATGCCGACCGCTTGGGCGTGCTTTTCGGACGACGTGTAGCGGTGTGATTTTGTGGTGCGTTCGACCATCTCGACGCGGGCGTAGGGTGCGACAGAATGAGACGAGACAACTGGCGGCTTGAGAGTGGCTCAGACAGGCGGGGGAAGCCGCTAAAACCGATGGTAGGATGGGTTTGAGGAAGCTGATATGACCTACTCCTACAAAATATCCCGACTCCTTCTGTTCATGATTCTGTTCGCTTCCCTTCCCCTGGCCGGGGCGGTCAAAACCAAGGACCGCGCGAAATTCGAGATGCCGGGTTTCCTCGGGGGTCTGATGAAGACCTTCGGCGGCAAAGCCGCCAAAGAGGGCATCGTCACCGAGACTTGGGTGCTCGGCGACCGGATGATGACGCGCACCGACAGCGATCGAGGACAGCTGATCGACCTGGAGGCGGAGCAGATACACGAAATCGAATTCAACAAGAAGCGATACAAGACCGTAACCTTCGACCAGTACCGCGAGAACCTGAAGAAAGCCCAGGAACAGATGGCGCAGGTGGGCGGTGGGTCTTCGCAATCCGAAAGCCGGCCCTCGAAAGAGATGGAGGTTGAGGTCGACATCAAAAATACGGGGCAGAGCCAAGTCAAGAACGGTTTTAACTGCCAATTGACCATCCTCACGGTCACGATGCGGGAGAAGGGAAAGACGCTCGAAGAAGGGGGCGGCATGCGGTTGACCAACCTCATGTGGCTTAGCAAGGACGTTCCGCCGACCGACGAAGTGAGTGACTTCCACCGCCGTTTTGCGGAAAAGTTGGGACTATTCTCGACGGACATTCAGGCCGGGGCATTGGCGAGCTTGTATCCGGCATTCCAGAAGCTGACGGAGAAAATCGAGGATCAGAAGGGCGAGATCGAAGGCTCAGCCGTTGTGACCGAGATGACGACGGATCTGTTCCCCGACCCCCATTCGCCGCAAGCGCAGCAGGGCCAAGCGGAGAAGCCTTCGCTGAAGGGTATGCTGGGTGGCTTGGGTGGTTTCGGGCGTAGGAGCAAGAAAGAGGAACCGCCACCCCAGGCCGCGCAGGGTCAGCCCGGCAGCCGTGCCTTGTTTAAGGGCGTGACCGAGATGCTTGAGGTGAGTTCCGCGGTTCAGCCGGGTGATGTGGCGATTCCGGCGACTTTCAAACAGCGGCAATAAGCGCTTCTCTCCGCGCCCATCATCAACACGAGCGGAATAGCGATCGCATGAAGCCCCACGCCGACGACTCTGACCGCCCTGGACGCCGACGTGCTCGACTGGCTCGAATAGAAGGGTAAGGGCTATCAGACCCGCATGAACGCCATGCTCCGCCCGCTGATGGAAAGCGACCCGCGGGCGCGCTAGGAGCCGAGGATCTCACAGCAGAATGTTCAAGCACGTCGGGTTTTTTCACTTTGGCCATGGCCACAACGACCCGATCGGCTCGTTAAGCGCAGCCCTCGATGAGGCAGCCGATGTGTCAGATTCACTGATCGTCTTGCCCGAAGCGTTCAATATCAGGAAGAAGTACCGCGAGAAAAGGCCCACTCCGAACTTCGGGTTGAGTGTGCTGGGCGACCTGCGAGACATCGCTTCCGCCCGTGGCATCAGTTTCGTTGCAGGCTTGACCATCGATGATACGCGAGGCGTGGACCCGCCGTACAGCTCCGCCTATTACATTGACCGCGATTCTGAACGGCTGATGTGCCGGAAGGGTGGGAAGGAAGACTGCGCTGGAGTGAACTACACCCCTTTCGGCAGCGACGACTGTGACATCGACAATCCGATCGAGCACAACGATGCGTGTATCACTGCGATGGTCTGCATGGACATAGACGAGTACCCACAGCGGTACCGAGGCCTATCATGCAAGACCGCCTCAAGTAGCCAGCGTATTCGGGTGTTTTGTGTGCCCGCGCATATGGGTAGTACCTGGTCGTTACTAGCGAACGGCCATTTGGGCTATTCCCTTCGCTGCGTAGGACTCCGCGTAGTCGTCGCAAACTCTAAGCCGGATGGCCACGCCAGCTTCGTCACCGATCCCAGCGGCGTCGTCGTTGACGAAGTCTCCGGCGACGTAAATAAGGTTGTACTGGCGCCCGTAGACCCGCTGAAATGACACTATCTGCCGTCACCCCACTACGGCATTCGCCTCGGCGCTTTCGTTAAAGCCGATGCGGATGGCTTTGGCGCGGAGGGCGGTTCCGGGTTTTAGTTTCAACTCGCCGCTGTAGAGACGCCAGTGGGCGTCTTCTCCGGATTCGGTTGTGTAGCCGATGGACGCGCCTTCGGTGGCGCAGGTGATCTTGACGCTTAGGCGGTCGTGCATGATTTGAGGCGTGGCCGTTGTCTCGTACTTGCTCCCGGGGCGCATTCGCTCCATCAATTCCGGCTCGGGGATGAGTCCGAGGTCGTTGGTCTCTTTGCGCCAGCGCTCGTGCTCGGTCCTCAGGCGCAGCAGCACTTCCTGGTGGTCGGGTGAGTCGGCGAGGTTATTTACTTCGTGCGGATCGGCATCGGTGTCATAGAGTTCCTCGACCGGCTTGGTCTCGCTGAAAAAGAGTTTCTGAGGGCCTTCGAGCTTGCCCTCGGCGTGGAGGCGGCGCCACTCCTGCATCGTCGGCATCTCGTCCATGTAATTGATGTGCTGGGCGTAGGTGACCTCGGGCATATAGTTGCGCAGGTACTTGTAGCGTTTGTCGCGCACGGCCCGGATCAGTTCGTAAGCCTCATCCATGCGGTCGCGAGCCGCATAGATATATTCGCGGGGAGGGGCTTTCTGGTCGCCCAGAAACGGCCGGCCTTGCATATGCTCCGGAACTCTGACGCCGGCCAGCGAGAGGACGGTTGGCCCGAAGTCGACGAAGCTGACCAGATCCTCCTCAACCGATCCCGGCTCAAGCACGCCCGGCCAGCGAACAATCAAGGGTACTTGGATGCCCGAGTCGTAGATCCAGCGCTTGGCGCGGGGCAGGCCGCGTCCATGGTCGCCCCAGAAGAAGACGATCGTGTCGTCGGCAAGGCCGTCGTCCTCAAGCTGCCGCAAGAGGTCGGCCGCCTGCATGTCCATGGCGGTGATGGTGTCGTGGTATGTCGCCCAGTCTTTGCGGACGATGGGCGTATCGGGATAGTAGGGCGGCAGTTGGGCTTTGGCGGGATCGTGGCGCATCTCAGGCGGGACACGGTCGCCGCCGCGTTCCTGCCTGCTGTCCGGCATGCGGATGGAACTTTCGTGGGAAACGGTCAGACGGAAGACGGCGAAAAACGGTTGAGCCTTCTTGCGATTCCGCCAGTGGGCCTCGCCGCTCGATTCGTCCCAGGCCGTGAAGGGCGACTCGAACTGATAGTCGGTCTTCGAGTTGTTGGTGCAATAGTATCCGGCGGCGCGAAGGTACTCGGGGAAGCAATGAACGTTGGGCGGCGGTACGGCCCGAGAGCGCATATGCATGGTGCCGATCGTGGTCTGATACATGCCGGTGATGATTGCCGAGCGGCTCGGCGCGCAGACGCCGGCGACGGAGAAGCAACGGGCAAAGCGCGCGCCCTGGGTGGCCAGCTTGTCGATATTGGGGCTGGTGGCGTAGCTGTCGCCGTAGCAGCCGAGGTCGGGGCTGATGTCCTCGGCGCTGATCCACAGGATGTTGGGTTGCTTCCCGCCGGCCGCGGGCAGGTTCTGGGAGAACAACAAACCGGACGTCAGCAGAGTCGACGATTGGAGGAATCGCCGTCGTGTGGGGCGACTGGTTTGTTCGGGCATGGAAAGATCGTACCGCAGGCGCGCCTTGCTGTCCTTTGTCCGGCAGCTTACATCGGAAGCCGCAGGACCTGTTGAAATAAGTAGCGCCTTTGCGTAAAGCTAGGAAGCGAATCCAGAAACGGAGCCATCACTTGAAAACGCGCCGCCTCATTGTGCTGTTAGCAGCTTTTGTTGTTCTGGTTAGCGGTCAATCCGTTGATCGGTCGATTCCGAAGGTGTCCAAACAGGTTAGCGGCAAGCCGCCGACCGCGCCGCGAGATTTTGATATTCGGCAATGGGGAGCGGAGCATGATTCGCTGACCGCGAAAAGTTTCGTCGAGGATCGCCAGGCTTCGATCCTTGAGTTTCAGCGAGGCCCCGCGGCTGAGAGTTTCGCGAGTGCTCGCATTGAGTTCAACTCTTTCGGCCTGCCGCGCATGATTTTTCACGAGGGGGCAACGCTTTCGGCGGCATCGAATGCGCCGGCGGAGAGCGCAGCGCGGGACTTTCTGCGCACCCAGCAGAAACTATTCTACCTTTCCTCCCAAGAGGTCGACGCTTTGCGCCTCGTCTCTGAGTTGCCCGTGGGTTCGGGAAAGCTTGTGCGTTTCAACCAAACCGTGGGCGGGCTCGACGTGCTTCACGGAACCTTGCGAATACTGCTGGACAGTTCAGGAGCGGTGGTGCAAGCGGGCGCGGGCGAGATTATTCCTGGTTTGACGGCGCAGCAAAAGGCAAAGCTTACTTACACGGACTCGCTCGAAGCAGCACTGCGACTGCTGGGCGCTGAACCGCCCTTCAAGATCGAAGCGCTCAACGGCCTGAGCGGGCCGACCCGTTACTTCCAAAATCCGCTGAGCAAGTCGGCTAACCCCCTGTCGGTTGAGCTGGTGCTTTTCCCGATGGCGGCCACCGAAGCAGTCGCGGCCTATCGGCTTCATATCGCTCAGGACGGCGGAACGGCCTATGAGCTGGTCATTGATGCGGCGACGGGGAACCTGCTGTACCGCCAAGACTTGAGCAATTCGGTGGGACAGGCGCGCGTTTGGACTGAGTCCCCTCTGGAGGGGGAGCGGGAGCTGCTTGACTTCGGAGAGGGCTGGATTCCCGCCGACGGAACAACGACGACGGGCAACAATGTCGATGCGTATCTTGACCGGGATGGTGACGACGAGCCGGACGAATCTGATCCGCCTGATATTGTGGACGGACGCGCATCGAGTGAGTCCCAGGTGTTTGACTTCCCCTTTGGGGACGGCACGGTGGGGGCCGACCCGGCTGATGCGCCGGCGGCGGCTGTGACGAATGCCTTCTACCTGGCGAACCGGGCCCACGATCTGTTCAAGGACATGGGATTCGATGAAGCGGCCGGCAATTTTCAGGTAGACAACTTCGGTTTGGGCGGTGCCGAAGGCGATCCCGTGCATGTCGAGGTTCAGGACGGCTTCTCGGAGCACAACGCCTCTTTCCGCACGCTTCCCGACGGTATGCCGGGCCGGCTGCAAATCGGAATCTTTGACGTCGTTGTTATGGGGCGTGACCCAGCCTACTCGGCGCAGATCATCTTTCACGAGTACGCTCACGGCGCGACGAATCGGTTCGCGGGAGGCCGGCAGAATGCGGGGTGCCTCAACGGCACGCAGTCCAACGGCACGGACGAAGGCTGGGCCGACTATTTTTCGAATAGCTTTACCGATGATCCCGTGCAGGGGGCATATTTGATTGGCCGGCTCGACCGGGGAATTCGGCGATTCTCGTATGAGAACTATCCGCTGACGTACGAAGACATGGGCAATCGCGATTTCATCGATGTTCACGACGAAGGCGAGATCTAGGCCGGAATGTTGTGGGATCTGAGAAGCGAACTCGGGGCCGAGCTTGTCGATCAGCTCGTGTTCGACGCGGTGAAGATCGCGGGATGCTCGCCGGACATGATCGAGTCGCGCGATGACATTCTTGCCGCGGCCCAGGTGACAAAAGGGGCCGCGCTTCGCCCCGTGCTTTGGGATGTATTCGCGCGTCACGGGATGGGACATTCGGCCGCCGGATTCGACGGGTCGCTGCTCGAAGGCACGCTTTTCAACGCCGCCTTCGACCTGCCTCCGGACCTGCTGCCAGGCAATCGGAGTCCGCGCATAACGAGCAGGCCGACTTTAATTCCGGGCTTGGGGGAGCAGTATGTCTATGAGATCGGCGCGACCGACCCGGACGGAGACGCGTTGAGCTACGAGTTGGCAGCTGGACCCAGCGGAATGACAGTCGACCCGCAAACAGGCCGCGTCGAGTGGACGGCGGGCTTCACGCAGGAGACCGCGAAGATTGCGCTGACAGACGGCAACGGCGGACGGGTTGTCCACGGATTTCAGATCCCAGTTCTGACGACCCTGACGCCGAATCAACCGGTCACAATCTCTTCTCCCATGTTCCGCTCCGGGTTGGCGCAAGTCTTTATCCCGGAAGACGTGCTGTTGATGCAGTTGCGTCTGCGCGGCGGGACGGGAGATGCGGACGTTCTGATCGCGTCGCCCGACGGAGCGGTTGCCTTCTCGGCGGCTGATGGGAGCACCGAAACCCTGTCTTTTCCGTTTCCGCTGACGGGCCTGTGGCCGATCATCATCGTCCCATTCGAGGCGTATTCGGATGTTAGCCTTGAGATCGCATTTCCGACGCCCACCCCCCTTTCCAGGAACACGACAGTTGGTGACCTCGCCGGGGGCTTCAGCGACGAGACGTATTTCGTGATCGAGATTCCGGAGGGCGCGGACACGTTTACGGTGTCGACCAGCGGCGGCAGCGGAGATGTTGATGTGTTGCTCGCGCGAGAGATCGTTCCGACGTGCCCCCTGACAGGGTTCGGACCTTGCGTTTTCGATGAGTTCTCCGCCGAGGAAGGCAGCAACGAAGAAAGCATCGAGATCACCCAGCCGGAGCCCGGAACCTGGTATCTCAGCATGCTCGGGTTCGAGAGCTATGACAGCGTCACTCTCACGACCGAAGTCACGGGCGACTCGCTGCTGCCCGCGATCTTTCCAGGTGGTGTCGCTCTGGCGACGCAGACACCGCTGATTCCAGAGATTTCAGCGAACTCGATCGTGACCGTTGCCGGGATGAACTTCACGACGCCCGGCACGTTCGCCGGCACAATGCTGGATGCCAACGGCCGCGTTGCCGAAAATCTGGCGAACACGTGTCTTGAAATCGGGGGCTTCCGCTCGGCGCTGTTCGCGCTTACGCCGGGACAAGTCAACGCGCAGGCGCACCACCTGCTGACCCCAGGACTCCACGACGTGTTCCTGATTCGCGACTGTGACACGATCGACGAGCTGCGTAGCGCCGCCGGGCAGGCAACGGTCGCGGAAGTGTCGCCAGGGTTCTTCCATTTCGTGAACACGATTGAGGGCGTCAACCCGATCGCGACGTTGCACGGAGGCGGACCGGAGCTAGTTGGCGAGCCGGGTCTGTTGCCGGGGGCCGAGTTTACTCCCGCTGAGCCGGACGAGTTCGTGAGTTTCTTTGGTACCGGCTTCGGTGAGTTTGAGCTTGCGATCGAGGCGGGCGAGATACCTTCGGTGGCACTGCCTGAGACGGGTGGCGTGACGAACCTCGTTCACCAAGTATCCATGGAGATCGACGGCATCGCCGTACCACCCGAGGATCTGCTCTATGCGGGTGCGGCCCCGTGTTGCGCGGGACTGGTTCAACTGGTGGCCCGCATCCATGCCGCCGCCCGCGACGGCGATCTGTCTGTCAAGGCAACGGTAAACGGCGTTTCGACGCCCGCGGGCTCATTTATTACGGTACGCCGGAAGAAGTAGTGAGTTTGGCTGGGTTACGAGTTTGCCATGGTCATAAGGTGAATTGCCGCGGCGGAGTCAAGACTTTTCCCATTGTCGAATCGGCGAACCTCGCTAGACTGAAGGGAGCTATGTTTGGGAGAACCGTCATGAAAAAACGACTTCCGCTGATCCTGCTGGTTGTCTCGGTTGGGGCATGGGTTGCGAGGCCTGTTCACGCCCAAGCGCCGGGTAAGACGCAGAATGAAGAATCGCAAGCCGAGCAGCCGCCGGCCGCGCCCACAGTAACGAGATCGACTGGGGGCATCATCATGGTCACGGGCGTGGGCTCGAGTTCGCCTCCCGTCAAGGTGGAGGAGGCCGAGAAGAAAGAAGAGCCTGTCGCCGAGACCCCGGCGGAAAAGGAACAAGCTGCCGCGCCCGCTGCCCCGGCAGGTCCAAGATCGACGACCGTTTCGAGTTACACGTATGGTCCTGACGGCCGAAAGCAGGCGGAGGCCATCCAGTCGACCGGATCGGCAGACGCCGGCTCCAGCCAGACGACGCGGACGTTGAAGAACATCCATGGCCGTGCGGTACCGTACCTGACAGAGTCGTCGAATGTTCTTAAGTCGACACCCGGCGACGAGGTTGTCGAGAAAAGACTGCACCGCTATGACACCGACGGCAATGCGGTCAGCCAGCAGCTGCTGCGCGAGGAGCAACGCCGGCTGCCGGATGGTTCGATCGAGAAAATTATCACCACGTTTGAATCGGACATCAACGGGCGCATGAATCCGGTCGGGCGGGTAGTCGAGACGGAAAAGAAAACCGGCAACGTGACGCGCACGACCGTGACCGCCGAACGGCCCGATGTCAATAAGCGCTTCAAGTCCTATGAGCGTAGCGAGTCGGAACGCACACAGCATAGCGAGGACTCAGGGAACGTGACCACCGTCCGCAAAGCGGATAACGGCCTGGGACGCCTGGTTGACGTGGAGCGCTCCGAATCGGTGATGAGCCGGTCAGGGGACGCGGCGACGACGGAAACCAAAGTCTGGCAGCGCAGCGTTGTCAATCAAGAGCGATTCGAGCTGACCGGGCGCACCGTGGGCAAACTGGTCGAGAAGCCCGACGGGACTGCCAGTGAGACGGTGGAGGTTTACGGGGCCTCATCGGGAGGGAGCGCGAACAACCTCAACAACACGGGGTCATTCGACTTGCAGGAGCGGCTCCAGCGCGAGACAACCACGGCCGCCGGCGGTGGCAAGCAAGAAGTAACAACTTCCCAAAGCCGTAGCATCGCCGATCCCAGCCGTTTCGGCCGAAAGTCGGTTCGCCGCCAAGTCACCCGCCCAGCCGCCGCGGGCCAGACCGTTGAGACGCATGTCTACGAAGAAGGCGTGAACGGGGTGATGCGTCCGATTGGCACGACGGTCGAGACGATCGAGAACAAGTAGGCTGATCTGTCGCGCGGTCGGCTATAATACCGGGCTCGGCAGCCCGTTTCCCAGACGTTGAAGAAGGTCCGGTGCCAACATCCGTTCGTCTCCACCCTGTGCAAGAGGAATTCCGCGGCATCCAAGCGCCGTTCTCCGTACCGTTCGTCCACCGGCTGCACTTCACGCGGGACGCTTTCGCTCCCGAGAATCACACCCTTGACGAGGTTGTCCGGGAGGGAACGGACCGCGCGCCCCGAGCCGTCGTGTTCTTTGACCGGGCGGTCAGTGAAGCTTGGCCGGGCATCTTGACGGCGGCCCGCGTGTACGCAGGCGCGCATGGCTGGGAAGTCCCGTCAATCGAGACCTTGCCGGGAGGAGAGGAAACGAAGAACGACCCGGCGGTGCTGGAACAGGTGTTGCGAGCGATTCACGACGCGAAGATTGACCGCCAGTCATTTGTCATTGCCGTAGGCGGCGGCGCCGTTCTCGACGTCGTTGGTTACGCGGCAGCCATCGCGCATCGCGGGGTGCGGCTCGTGCGGCTGCCCACAACGACACTGTCACAGGCTGACTCCGGCGTCGGAGTGAAGAACGGAATCAACGCGTTCGGCAAGAAGAACTACCTGGGGACGTTCAGCCCGCCGTGGGCCGTTATGAATGACGAAACGTTCCTCTCGACGCTATCGGATCGTGATTGGCGTTGCGGTTTCGCCGAAGCCGTGAAAGTCGGTTTGGTGAAAGACGCGGCGCTATTTGAGTCGATTGAGAAGGCGGCCACGAGGATTCAGAGGCGCGACGACATGGCCGCCCTGCCTGTGATCCGCGAGTCGGCCGAATTGCACTTGCGGCATATCACTGACGGCGGAGATCCGTTCGAACTTATCTCGGCCCGGCCGCTCGATTTCGGGCACTGGGCGGCGCACAAGCTGGAACAGATGACCGATTTCCGGCTGCGGCATGGTGAAGCTGTTGCGATCGGGCTCGCGCTCGATACGACTTACTCGGTCAAGATTGGTTTGCTCGATCCGCCGCAGGGTGATCGAGTGCTGCACTGTCTTTCGGCATTAGGGTTCCGGCTTTATAACGATGCGATGGCCGACAGCGACACGCTGCTGGCAGGGCTCGATGAATTTTGTGAGCATCTGGGCGGAGTGTTGACGCTGGCGATGTTGCGGGGCATTGGTAACTCGGTCGACATCCACGAAATCGAGGCCGGATGCGTACGGGAGTCGATCGAACACCTAGCGCAACGAGGATAGCAGAGCGCGTCATATCATTCCCAACCTAAGCAACCTGAAGTAAACTGATGTTGCCATGGGCAGCCCTTCGTACACTTGTCCGATGACCCGCGAAGAGGTCATCAATCAGTATTTTTTAGAACATCGCGCCAAGATGATCGACATTGCGGCTTTTCTCGACCGCGTCGAGCGGGCGCGGCCCGCGGGGACCGGCGATGACTACCGGCTTCTGGCTATGGTCGAAGCCCTGGGCATACTCACCGATGGCGCGGGCAAACGGGCTGAGCGGGTTCTCGATGCTTTGAGCGACCCATCGCTCGATCCGATTGCCGCGGCGCCCGGAAAAGGCGCGGCCGGGGCGTACGCCGGCAAGTCCGGCACGGAGCCGAAGTCTTGAGGTACATCGATCCACATATCCACATGGTCTCGCGGACCACGGACGACTATCAGCGGATGGCTGAAGCCGGCTGCGTAGCAATCACCGAGCCGGCGTTTTGGGCGGGCTACGACCGCTCGTCGGCGCAAGGGTTTTATGATTACTTCCGGCTGCTCACCGGGTTCGAGCCCAAACGCGCCGCGCAGTACGGAATCGAGCACTACACGTGGATCTGCATGAACCCGAAAGAGGCGGAGGATCTCGCCCTGGCGCGTGACGTGATCGAGATCATCCCCGAGTTTCTCGATGAAGACAACGTGTTGGGCGTGGGCGAGATCGGCCTGAACAAGAATACGCGCAACGAACTGACGATTCTCGAGGAACAGATTGCGTTGGCCGCCGAGCATGAGCAGTTGATTCTCGTCCACACCCCCCACCTCGAAGACAAGCGCAAGGGGACACGCATCACAATCGATGCGATCAAGCGGAACGGCAAGATTGATCCGGGCCGGGTGCTGATCGACCATGTCGAAGAGCACACCGTGGGCATGGTGCTCGATGAAGGCTTTTGGGCCGGGATGACGCTCTATCCGAACTCAAAATGTACGGTGCAGCGGGCCGTGGACATCATCGAAACCTACGGTAACGAGCGCCTGTGGGTAAATTCGGCGGGTGACTGGGGCCACAGTGATCCGATGACCGTTCCGCGAACGGGGATCGAGCTGAAACGGCGGGGCCACGGTCCTGAGTTGTTCGACAAGATATCCTTCCGCAACCCGCTGACGTTTCTGGGGCAGTGCGCGAAGTTCAAGGTTCGAGATGCGTGACGTTTTCGGGCCAGGGACGATTCTTGGCTATTGCACCAACGTTCATGCCGGGGCGAGCTTGCCGGAAACCGTCAAGAATCTGGAGCAGCACACGCTGGCGGTCAAGGCTCGCGTAAGCCCGAATGAGCCGATGGGCGTCGGTCTATGGCTTGCGGCACGGGCGGCGCGAGACCTGCTCGCCGAGCCTGAGGAACTTGCGCGTTTCCGGGATTGGCTGTGGGAGCGGGGACTGGAAGCGTTTACATTGAACGGCTTCCCGTACGGCGATTTTCACGGCCGCGAAGTGAAGTATCGGGTCTACGAGCCGGATTGGCGGGACCCGGAACGGCTGCGATACACGCTGGACCTGGCGCGAATCCAGGCAACACTTCGCCCCGCGGGGGCGGAGGGCAGCATCTCGACGTTACCGGTCGGCTGGCGCGCTTCAATAGCGGCCGACGCTTCAGGCGTGGAGCGAGCCGCCGGGCAGCTGCGGGATCTGGCCGACGAGCTTGCCCGCATCGAAGACGAGCAAGGCCAGCTGATTCACGTGGACCTGGAGCCGGAGCCCGGCTGTTATCTCGACAAGTCGTCGGACGTCGTAGAGTTCTTCGAGCAGCATCTGCTCGGTGACGGGAACGCCGGCCGGATCCGGCGGCATCTGCGCGTGTGTCACGACATCTGCCACAGCGCAGTTATGTTTGAACCCGACAGGATCGCTTTTGAGAACTATGCGCGCGCGGGAATCGAGGTTGGAAAGGTGCAGATTTCCTGCGCCGTGCGGGCGCGGTTCGATTTACTCGATGGCGCCGGCCGAAAGGAAATGATGCGGCAACTCGGCGAGTTCGCCGAAGACCGCTACCTGCACCAGACGGTCATACGCGGCACCAGCGGCGAGCAGACTTTTCATGACGACTTGCCGGCGCTACTTTCCCAAGACACGGCCGGGGAGCCGGCAGGCGAGTGGCGCATCCATTTTCACGTGCCGCTCTACCTTGCGAGCTTCGGACTACTGGAGACCACGCAGCAGCAAGTAGCTGAGTGCCTGGCGGCCGTGCAGCAATTTTCGGCGGTGCGCCATTTCGAAGCCGAGACGTACGCTTGGAGCGTGTTACCATCCGAACTTCGCGTGGACGAATTGGCGGTCGGCATCGCCCACGAGGTAACCTGGCTTCGGCAGCGCTTTCTCGTTCCTTCCACGGCATGAGCGATTCCCTCGATACAAACCCCGACACCAACGTGGTCGCGCGGATTTCGAACACCGCGCGAACCCGCGTGGGGGCGTACATCGAGATGCTGCGGATCTCAAACCTGCCGTCCGTTTTCTCAAACGTTCTGGTCGGGGCCGCCCTGGGGGCGGGCAACGGGCATATCCCGATCGAGTCGGCCCTTCCTTGCGCGGTTGCCATTGCTTTCTTATATTTGGGCGGCATGGCCCTGAACGACGCCGTTGACGTGGAAGCGGACCGAGTCGAGCGACCGGAGCGGCCGATACCCTCGGGACGGCTTTCGGTAGGGCAGGCTTACCGGCTCGCCGCATTCACTTTTTGTCTGGGCTTGGTTGTCTTGGCCTCGATCAGCCAAGTGGCTGTTGGGATGGGGATGGTCTTGGTGGGAATTATCGCCGCCTACGATTTTCTGCACAAGCGCTTCGCCCCGAGCGTTCTGCTGATGGGGGCCGCACGCGGGATGGTGTATTTGACGGCAGCTGTTGCCGTGGCAGGGACACTCGTGGTGGGTAAACCGCTGTGGTTCGTTGTAACACTGACAGCCTATACGACGGCGTTTACGATCGTCGCCCGCTCGGAGAACCGGAATGACATGGATAGCGGCCGCTGGGTTGCGGCCGGAATACCGTTGATTGTTTTGGTGCCGGGCGTTTGGATGACAGCAAGTGCAGCCGTGATCGCCGGCGTAGTAGGAATACTGGTGGTAGTGTGGCAGGCGCGGGCCGTCGTGAAGGTGTTTCGAATCCCTCCCGAGACGAAACAAGCGGTTCACATTTGGCTCAGCGGTTTCTGCTTGATAGATGTCTTCTACCTGAGCTTTGTGGGCAACCTTGTGCTGGCGGGCGTCGCGCTGGTCTGTTTCGTGCTGACGCTGCTGTTGCAGCGCCGCTTCATGGGAACCTGACGCGATGGCGCATCGCACCGCTGTTCTACTGGTCGTCGGTCTCAATCGGTGGATACTAGACCGCACACCTCGTCTGGCATTTTTTGCCCGCACGGCAACAACCCGGACTATCCTGCCCCCGACGCCGGCCGTCACCTGCAGCGTGCAGTCAAGCATGCTGACGGGGCGTGCCCCGAATCGGCACGGTATCGTCGGAAACGGCTGGTACGACCGGGACTTGGCGGAGGTCCAATTCTGGAAGCAGTCCAATCATCTAGTTCAAGGCGAGAAAGTCTGGGAGACTGCTCGGCGGCGCGACCCGGCGGTGACCACGGCGAATATCTACTGGTGGTACAACATGTATTCGTCAGCCGACTATTCAGTGACGCCGCGGCCGATCTATAAAGCCGACGGGCGGAAAATCCCTGACTGCTACAGCGAGCCTCCCGAGTTGCGCGACGAGCTTCAGGAGCGGCTGGGGACGTTTCCGCTGTTCCAGTTCTGGGGACCGGGCGCGTCCATCGAATCGAGCCGCTGGATCGCGCAAGCGGCGCGGCTGATTTTTGAACGGCATCAACCCACCCTGTCGCTCGTCTATCTTCCTCATCTCGACTATGCGTTGCAGAAGTTCGGCCCGGATGATCCCGGAGTTGGTGAAGCCGCCGCGGAGATCGATGCGGTCGCCGGCGATCTGATCGACTTCTTCGAGGGCGAAGGAGTCAGGGTCGCCCTGGTCAGCGAATACGGCATTGAGCCGGTTGACGAAGTGGTGCGGATCAATCGCGCCTTGCGGGAAGAAGGCGCGTTGCGGGTGCGCGAGGAGCAGGGATTGGAACTACTCGATGCCGGTGCATCGGGCGCGTTTGCCGTTGCCGATCACCAAGTGGCGCACATCTACGTCAAGAAACCCGACCACGTTCAGCGCTACGCGGATCTGTGCCGCGGGCTTCCCGGCGTCGAGCAGGTGCTGGATCGCGCCGGGCAAGCTCGACTCGGCCTGGATCACGCCCGCTCGGGAGACTTGGTGGCCGTTGCCGAAAGCGGGCGATGGTTCAGCTACGATTACTGGCTCGACGACGCACGCGCGCCCGACTTCGCGCGGACCGTTGACATCCACCGCAAGCCGGGTTATGACCCGGCCGAACTCTTTATCGACCCTTCGATTCGGATGCCGCGGGCGGCCATTGGCTGGAAGCTTCTCAAGCGGCGCCTCGGTTTCCGAACCTTACTGGATGTGATTCCACTCGATCCGTCACTGGTAAAGGGATCCCATGGCAGGGTTGAGCAGCCTCGCGAACGAAGGCCGGTGCTGATCACGAAGACGGAACTAGCGAGCGACCAGGAAGAGCTTCCGGCTGCCGGCGTTCGAGATGTGATCCTGGAACACCTGTTCGGCCGTGAATCAGAGCAGGGCTGAGTCGAGCCCGGTGCTCTCTAAAGAACGTGCTGAGTAGCTGGGCTCGCGCCCTGAACCATCTTGCAGATAGGCCGACAGCTGCTCGCGTGAGCCTTGAAAGAAATCCGAAGCAAGGCGCTCAAGAGCGCGCTCCAAAGCCGCTTCGCGACTTAGTTCGGGACGGTAGACATACCCCCGGCCTTTCTTTCGACGCTGTACGGCACCCTTCGCTTCGAGCCGATCGAGCAGAGTGAGAACCGTCGTGTAGGCGAGCTCGCGCTCCGGTTCCAGCGCGTCGCGCACATCGGCGACTGTCCCGCTGCCGAGCGTCCACAGCGCCTTGAGCGCCTGCAACTCGAGCGGGGAAGGCCGTCTGGTGGCCGCGGGCTCGGTGTTGTTGCTTACGTCGGACATGAACCGGTTACTGCTGATCCGCGTCGCCCTTACCGAGCGCGCCACGCAGTTTTTCGCCAAACAAGCTGCGCGGCTGAGGACCGGGTCCGCTCTGGTCGCGTTGACCGGCAGCCTGCTTCGGCGGCGCCGGGGTCGGCGCGGCTTTCGGCCCCGCCAGGAAGTCGTCTTTCTTCAGCAATCGCCGCTCAAGCGCGGGATTATATCGGGTCCAGCCATCCTCGCCGAGCAGCTCACCCGAGATCGAGGCCCGCATGCTTTCGAGCTTCGAGTCGAGGTCGTCGATGTAGTGCAGCAGCAGGGCCTCGGGAAACATCGGAAGTTTCGGTGATCCGAACTCGTAATGCCCGTGATGACTGAGGATCAGGTGTTCGAGGAGTGTCTTAAGCCGCGGCGGAAAGTCGGGAAACCCGGCGCACTTACGGTCGAGCATCCGCAGGACGATGATCATGTGGCCCAGCAACTGCCCTTCATCGGTGTAACCGAAGGTCCTCTTGTAGCTCAGTTCGTAGATCTTCCCCATGTCATGCAGCACAACGCCGGCCGTGACAAGATCGACGTCGACGAAATCATAATTACCGGCCGTCAGCCGCGCTAGGCGCAGCAGCGACGTAACGTGCTCGAGCAGGCCGCCGACAAACGCGTGATGCATGGTCTTCGCCGCCGGTGCGACCTTGAAGCGCTCGGCGATTTCGTCATCAGCGAGGAAACTCTCAAGCAGTTGCTTCAAGTGAGGATTTTCGAGTGACGCGACGGCGGCGTTCAGTTCCGCCCACATCTCGCCGATGTCGCGTTCGGTGTGGGGAAGATACTGGCTGATATCGACATCGGAATCATCAAGGCGGCGGATACGGCGGATGGTTATCTGGGGACGGTCGCGATACATCTGGACGAGTCCTTCGGCCTTTACGAAGTCATCGCGCTCGAACGTGTCGACAACCTCCGCGATGCCGTCCCACATCTTGGCCTCGAGTTGGCCGGTGCGGTCAGAGAGAACGAGGGAGAGGTAGGGGTCGCCGGATTTCTTGAGACGAACGTCTTTGGTATGGACGAGGAAGCAAGAGGTCACCGTCTCATCCGGCTGGAGATCGGAGACGTAGCGTGTCTTGAGGATCGGCGCGGTAGGCCGATCAGCGGCTGAGGACAATGCCCCCACCCGGTTCTTCAACATCCCCGCCGCCGCCGGGTACGGGAATCATCCACAGGATCTTGGGATTCTTCTTTCTGCGCAGCAACTCTTCCTTGGTCGTGATCACCGGCGTCAGCTTGGCGGGATCGCTCCAATCGGTGTTCATGCCGGCGACCGCGCCGACATCCACATAGCCGGGGCGAATCTCAATGTAGGCTTCCTGGCGAAGTTCGCTGAGGAAGCTGCGGACGGCCGGAGTCCAAAGGGGACCGGAAAGCCGGGCCCGGATGTCTTCCTCCACATCGGCGAACTCGGCTTGGCCTTCCTCAAAGCGCTGCTCGACCTTCAACATGAGATAGCCGGTGGGAACGTCGAGCAGATCGGTGATGAAGCCGGGATTATTGTTAAACACCAGATCCTCGAACTCCTTCCGCAACATCCCTCTTTCGTAAAGGCCCAAGGCCCCGCCACGCTCGGCGGTCTGCTTATCGTCGGAGAACCTTTTGGCCATTTCGGCGAAGGGCTCGCCGCGGTGAACGCGGTCCCGCACCTGTTCGGCGCGCGTCTTGGCTTCCTCGTCGGTCTCGCCTTCCTTGCCCTTCAGGATGACGATCTGGCTGAGCTGAACGCCCTCCTTTCGGATGAAGGTCGCCTTGTGCTCCTGGTAGTACTTTTCCATCTCTTCTTGGGGAATGACAATGCGCGGGCCGACTTCCTGCTGCAGCACCGTGTTGGACATGACGTTGCGGCGCATCTGGTCCATCAAGTCTTCGATCGGCATGTCAAAGCGCTCGGCGGCCCAGGCCTCGAACTCCTCGATGGTATTCAGGTTGTACTGCTTCATGACCGAATCGCGTTGCCGCAAGACTTGAGTTTCGATGTTGTACTCGAGATCGGTTCCCTTTTGGAACAGCAGCAACTCGTCGATCAGATTGCGGAGCGTCTCGCGCTCAGCCGTTTCGATGCGCTCCTTCTTTTGCTCATCGTTGAGTTCAGGGCTGGCCCCGACGGCCAGTTTGGTCTCGTCGATCGCCGACGTGTACTCGGTTCGAGTAACGACGTCGCCGTTCACTTTGGCGACAATTTCTTCGACGATGATAACCTCGGCCCCGGAGAGTGTCCCAAGGGTGAGAAGGATCAGCGGAATCAGAGCGGTTCGCATAGGCAAATTGGCGGGAGACCGAATATAGGCTGGGCCAGTCTTTCAGAGTCTCGCAGTTCAGTCCCTAGTTTAATATCTTCGCACCAAAACGATCAAAAGGTTTCAGCTTAAAGTTGGGGTGGCGGGCGGCTCGGGGATCGGTTCGAGTTTACCCAGCAACCCCTCGACCTCATTCAAGACAGCGGAGGCGGTCGATGGACCTCCGCTGCCGCTGTGCCACTCCAGGCGGCCGTCGGGGGTAAAGGTCACGTCTTTCGTCTCGGCAACAAAGCGCATCAAGCGGTCCGCATCGACGCGCGAGTCTTCACGGAACGTGAGCGTCCAATGATTCCGCCGGCGCTCGATGGACTGAATCCGCATTCGTTCGGCGCGTGATTTCACGACGGAGTAGTGGGCCAAGCTGCGGACCGGCTCGGGAACGGGGCCGTAGCGGTCGCGCAACTCTTCGAGTAGAAGCTCTTTTTGTTCGCTCGTGCTGATCTCAGCCAGACGTTTATAAGCCTGCAGCCGTTGCGTTTCGTCAACGATGAAGCCGGTCGGGATGTGGAGGTCCAGTTGCAGCTTCAGCGAGGTGCGGACTTCTTCCTCGACGTCCTCCCCCTCAAGTTTGCGAACCGCCTCGTCGAGCAAGCGGCAGTAGGTTTCGAATCCGACGGCCGCGATCTGCCCATGCTGTTCGGCGCCCAACAGATTGCCGGCGCCACGCAGTTCGAGATCGAGCGCGGCGATCTTGAAGCCGGACCCGAGTTCGCTGAACTCACGCAACGCCGCCAAGCGCTTGCGGGCCGTTGACGACAGCTCGACGTTTTCGTCAATCAAAAGGTAGGCGTACGCCCGGCGGTTCGAGCGGCCGACGCGGCCGCGAAGCTGATACAGCTCCGACAAACCGTAGCGATCAGCGCGCTGAATGAGCATGGTGTTGGCGAGCGGGATGTCGAGTCCGTTTTCGACGATCGTTGTCGACACCAAAACGTCGTATTCGTGCCGCATGAACTTGAGGATGACTTTCTCGAGTTCCTGCTCGGACGTTTGCCCATGGCCGACGCCGATACGAGCAGCGGGTACGAGCGTTTGCAAGTGCGCCGCGACTTGCCATATCGTTTCGACGCGGTTGTATATGAAATAGACTTGGCCGTTGCGCGCCAATTCGCGTTCGATGGCGTCCCGGATGATCTGATCGTTCGATGGGGCGACGACGGTCTGAATCGCCAGCCGGTCGCGCGGCGGCGTCTGGATGATCGAGATATCTCGCAGGCCCACTAACGACATGTGCAGCGTTCGCGGAATCGGCGTCGCGGTGAGGGTAAGCACGTCCACATTTTTGGTGATTTGCTTGAGGCGTTCTTTGTGGCGGACTCCAAAGCGCTGCTCTTCGTCGACGACGAGCAGGCCCAGGTCGGAGAACACGACGTCTTTCGAGAGGAGCCGATGGGTGCCGACGACCATGTCCACCTTGCCGGCCGCGAGTCTTTCGAGGATCTCTTGCTGCTGCTGCCGCGTGCGAAAGCGTGTCAGCATCTCGATTTCGATCGGGAAGGAAGCGAAGCGTTGCAGGAAGGTCTCGTAGTGCTGGAACGCGAGGACGGTCGTGGGGGCGAGCACCGCAACTTGTTTGCCGTCGCCCAGCGCCTTAAAAGCGGCGCGCATGGCCACTTCGGTTTTACCGAAACCGACATCGCCGCAGACCAGCCGATCCATGGGCCGGTCTGACTCCATGTCCTTCTTGATATCCCGAATCGTCTGGATCTGATCGGGCGTTTCGGTGAATTCGAACGCCTCCTCGAACTCACGCTGCCAGTTGCTGTCCGGTGAAAAAGCGAAGCCGCCGACCTGCTTGCGCTCGGCGTAGAGCTTAACCAGATCATCAGCCATGTCGAGCAGCCGCGCCTTGACTTTGGCCCGCGTCCGAGCCCAGGTTTGCCCACCCATGCGATCGAGCACCGGCGCTCGGCCGCCCGAGCCGTGATACTTCTGGATCAGGTCAAGCCGTGGGAGCGGCAGGAAGAGTCGCGCCCGGTCGGCATACTCGATGACCATCAGGTCTTCGTGACGCCCACCGTGCTCGATCTGACGGATGCCGGCAAACCGTCCGATGCCGTGCTCGACATGCACGATCAGGTCACCTTCCTTGAGGTCCTGAAGATCGGAGAGGAAAGTCGAGCGGACTGACTTGCTCTTCTGGGGACGAGCGACAAGCTGGGAGGCCGCGAACAAATCCTCGTGCCCATAGAGGACAAGGTTGGCCTCCGGCAGCGTGACGCCCCGCCGGATCGGCGATTCCACAACAAGAATGTTCGAAACGGGGCCGGCCATGTAGGCTTTTTCTTCGAGATAGGGACTGGCCGCCTTGGGATCTTTCAGGCTGAGCTGGTAGCTGAGCTCGTTTTCACCCAGGATGTCGGCCAGTCTTTCGACATCTCCGGGCGAATGCCCCGCGATCAAAGCGCGCCGGCCGCTGCTGACTTGCGCCCGCAACTCGCGCACGAAGTTCGCGACGTTGCCCTGGAAGCTGGGAGTAGGTTGCGTCGAGAGATGAAGCGCGTCGCCGCCTTCCTCGACATCCAATTCTTCAAGAACGATTTCCCGGCCTCGCCCGGCCAGCTCTTGCAAGCCCTCGAGCGTCAAGTAGAATTGCTCGGGCGGGGGACCGGCCTGCCCGGCCGCGCTGTAGCTGTCATGCAGCTTGGCCCAGAGTTTCCCGGCGTCTTCTTCAATCGCTGAGCGCTCTGACCAAACGACGAGGGGATCGTCGAACAGATCAAGCAGCGAGGCGCTTCGCGCGGCGGCTGTCGCGGCGCTGAACTCCCAGCCGAGTTCGAAGATCTCGCGATCGTCAGAAAGCTCGTCGCTTTCGTCACGCGCTCCCGCGGCGGGGGCGACCGGATATTCGGTCAGGGGTAGCAGAAGTGTCTGATCGATCCGCTGAATGGATTTTTGGTTCTCGGGGTCAAACTGCCGGATCGATTCCACCTGGTCACCGAGCATCTCGATCCGAACCGGATAAGGCGCCTCGGGCGAGTAGGCGTCAATGATCCCGCCGCGCACAGAGAACTGGCCGACCATTTCAACCGGATCACGTTTTTCGTATCCGACCGAGGCCAGGCCCTCCAACAAGTCTTCGACGTAGAATTCGTCTCCGATCTCGATCTTCCAGGCGAGGCTGCGAAGGAACTCGCTCGGTGGGACTTTCATCAAAGCGGAACGGATGGGAATAACGGCGATCGACGCCCGCCCCTCCGCGATCCACCACAGACCGATGCCGCGTCGCTCGCTGACCTCGGGGTGAGGAGACTGCCGGTCGTAGGGCAGCACTTCATGCGCCGGCAGGACGAAAGGCGCTCCGCGATGTTTTGAGAAATCGAGAAGGTCGTGAAAAGCGGTCAGGGCCTCGGCCGCCGCTTCGGCCGCCGTATTCGACTCGACTAACATGACAATCGGCTGATCGGTCAGCTTGTAGAGGAGCAGCAGGTAGAGGGCTTTAGCGGTGGCGTTGAGCCCCGAAAACCGCACACGGCGAGGCTCTCCTGTGCGCACCGCCTCGGCAAGAGCCAGGAACGCCGGGTGACGCGCCGCTACGTCAAAGAAATCTCGAAGGCCGGCGAGGATCAAGGGTTTCGATCAAGAATCATCTGAACGAGATCAGTGGTTGAATAGCCGGGCTCGACAGGAATCGGGAAGACCTGACCACCCGCCTCCTCAACGATCTCCCTACCGGCGATCCAGTGTGACCAATCGGATCCCTTGATGAGCACGTCGGGAAGCAGAACTTCGAGCAACTCACAGGGGGTATCTTCGTCGAAGACGGTCACCGCATCGACCGCCGCCAACGCATCCAAAGTCGCCGCGCGTTCGACAGCGGGCAGAATGGGTCGTGTATCGCCTTTCAAGCGGCGCACACAATCGTCCCCGTTGACGGCAACGACCAGTATGTCACCATGCCGGCGCGCCGCCTCGAAAAGCCGAATATGGCCCGGATGGAGAAGATCGAAACAGCCGTTGGTGAAAACGACGGTCTTGCCCGCTGCCCGCCATTCTCGGCGTAACTCTGCGAGGGCGGAACGTTCAAGAAGAGGCATCTCAGGAAGAAACCGGCGACGAGAATCTTATTGTAGCTTCGAAACGGTTTGCGAAGATGGGCGCGAAATCAAAGAGCTTTCGGCGGCCTTCTCGTCATCGGGGCAGTCACCGCCCAATGCCCCCTGTGTTTTTCTGGTCTGGCGGTCTGGGAATGTAAAGCCTGAATGTAATGGAAGACACTGACTGGAAACATGGGGCGCGCCTCGTTCGGGCACTGTAACATAAGGTGGGCGTGGCTTCGGGACCGTAACCGAACGGGGCCGAAGGGAGTCAAAAAAAACGGGTGGGGAGAACTGTGAAGACAGATCATCCCGGAGGGGGAACGATGAAGCGCAGCGGAAGCGGGTTCCACGTGGTATTGGTTTTGATGTTGTGTCTTGGCTTGGCGAGCGCCTCGGCGGCCCTTGCCCAGAAGTCGGGACCCTTGACTCCTGGCGGACCTAAACGAGCGCCCGGCCCTACGGTGGCCGCGCCTGAGCAGCCCGCCGAACTGCCTCCGATCGAGACCCTCATAAAACAGGAAGTGCCTGCAGACCTGGCTCTGTTTACGTCCGAGACGAACGTTGTCACCGTCGATGTGGCCGTGGTTGACGAACAAGGACGCTTCATCCCCAAGATCCCACAGGGCAACTTCATGGTTTTGGAAGACGGCCAGCCACAGCAGGTGCAGAGTTTTGGCGTCTCACAGGCACCTATAACCGTGGCGCTGTTGATCGAGTTCAATGCGCGTTTTCAGCAGTACTACACGGAGACCTGGTACCAGACGCTGAGCGCGGCCTACGGCTTTGCCGAAACGCTTCGTCCCGAGGACTGGGTGGCGGTGATCGCTTATGATCTGCGTCCGGAGATCCTCTCCGACTTCACTCAGGACCGCCGTGACACCTACGCGGCGCTGCAGAGGCTGCGTACGACCGGCTTCTCGGAAGCAAATCTCTACGATGCTCTCACGGATACGGCCGAGCGGATGAAGGCCATCGAAGGCCGCAAGGCGATCGTGCTGATCTCAACCGGTGTCGACACCTTCAGCAAACTCAACTACGGTGAGGCAAGGCGGATTGTTCAGGAGGCAGGGGTACCGGTTTACGCGATCGGCATGATGCAGATGCTGCGAGATCGAGCCGACGCCCGCGGCGGTTTCGACGGCGCTTGGGGCGGGGCGGCTCGCCTCGATTTTCTGCAAGCCGACAACCAGATGAAAACCTTCGCCAGCGAGTCGGGTGGCATGTCGTTTTTTCCGAAGTTCTACGGTGAGTTCCCCTCGATTTTCCAGGCCGTCCATTACACGATGCGCAACCAGTACACGCTCACCTACGTGCCGACCAATCAGCAGAAGGACGGTGAATGGCGCAAGATCAAGGTTCGCCTGATTGACCCGAAGGACCCCCAGAAGGATCTCCGCATCGTAGCCGGGAAGAAGAACAAGCGCGTGAAATATCAAGTGGTCGCGCGAAGCGGTTATCGCGGTCCGCGCGCGGTAGAGTGATCCAGCCCCGGCGATACCGTTCGCGATTTCTCAGCATCCCGAAGCAGGCACACCCGCAGGGCCGCAGGCACGGCGCGAGTCGTTCTTGCGAGAAATGTTTCCGTGCGTTTGTTCGCCGCGATGATTGAACCCGTGGAGCGCAATCGGCATGGAATGTCAAGTCCCGCATCTGTCGCATTTCCAATAACATTGCGCCGCGTTGACAGTGATGTTGGGCCGCTGATACGCTTGACCCGGGTTCGAGTACGAGCAGCAAAGATCATTGAAACGGGCGATAGAAACGATGGACAGCACCCTTCTCCGCATCCTTCTTGTCGACGACAACAAGCATGGCCTACGAGCACGGAAGACACTCCTTGAAGGCGCCGGCTACAGCGTAGCAACGGCCTCCTCTGGGAAGGCGGGTCTCACGAAGTTCGAGCAGGCAGAGTTCGATCTAGTCGTAACAGACTACTGCACACCTGGCGTGCAGGGGTCGGAAGTGATCGCGAAGATTCGCGAATTGAACCCGCGGATCCCGATTGTCGTGTTATCAGGCCATGTGGCACGCCTTGGATTGACGAAGGAAGATGTCGGCGCCAACGTGGTTATCGCCAAGGGGCCCAATGAAGACCGCGATTTGCCGCGGGCGATTCAAAGATTGACACGCGGCCCGCTGAAGAAGAAGCCGGCGTCAGAGACGAGTCCCGCACCGAAGGCTCGCGGCCACGGCGCGGGCGCCTGATCCAGGTCACGTATCATGTCAGGCATGAAGATTACCTGGCTGGGTCACTCCACTGTTTCGATCGAGCTTTCCGGCGGCAAGGTCGTTCTCATCGACCCGTGGATCGAGGGGAACCCTTCCTATCCGGGCGGTCATGAACTTCAGCGCGTCGACCTGATGCTCATCACCCACGGCCACTCCGATCACATCGGCGACGCGGTCTCGGTGGCCAAGAAGTTCAAGCCTGCGACGGTGGCGATCTACGAGATCTGCCAATGGCTCGGCGGCAAGGGCGTCGAAAATCTGATCGCGATGAACAAAGGCGGCACTGTTGACGTGGACGGCGTGAAGGTCACGATGACGCAGGCGCAACACAGCAGCATGATCGAGGATGACGGCCGGATGATATACGCGGGCGAACCCGCCGGTTATGTCGTGCAGGCCCCGGACAGCCGCGCGTTCTACCATGCGGGCGACACAAACGTGTTCAGCGACATGCGGCTGATTCGTGAGCTCTATGAACCGGCGCTGGCCATGCTGCCGATCGGCGACAGATTCACGATGGGTCCGCGCGAGGCCGCCCTGGCTTGCCAGTTCCTGCAGCCCAGCCACGTTCTTCCGATCCACTGGGGAACATTCCCGCTTCTCACCGGAACACCCGCGCAACTTAAAGAGCGGTTGACCGAGCAACCTGCCGTGACTGTCGTCGATGTGAAGCCCGGCGAGCCCTTCGAGTGGTAGCCGGGCGGTGGCGTACACTGGATCGGGACAGCGGGCCGCGGGATCGTGAACCCTAGGCGGCGCGGCCAATATCACGGCACGAGCCATGCACGGAGGCAGCCAGATATGACGCGGAGAGACTTCGCAAAAGGCGCGACGACAATGGGCCTCGCCGCTCTGGCCGGTTGTGCCAGCGATGAAGGTGGGGACGACAGCAGCGCGCAGCCCTCGGAAGGTGACTACAGAATCATCGATCCACACGTTCACGTTTGGAAGCACGACCCGAAATACCCCTGGCCGGAGTCGCTCGACAACCCGCCTGATGATGACGCTCTGCCTGAACCGCTGCTCGCGCTCATGGAACAGAACGGCGTCGCGCGAACGATCGTTGTCCACGTGATCTACTACCTGTGGGATTGCCGCTATGCCGCCGACGTCTGTAAGCGATATGCCGACAAGTTCAGCGGCGTGTGCCGGGTAAACCCGGAGTCGGCTAGCGCGGCTGACGACCTCACGAAGTGGGTGGAGCAGGACGGCTTTCAGGGAGTGCAGCTCAGTCCCGCGACAAGCGAGCGCGGCGACTGGATCAAGAACGCGGAATTGATGGACCCAATTTGGAAGCGCACGAGTGAACTGAAAGTCCCGATGCTGATCCTCACGGGGACAAGCCGCTTGCCGGACGTCGCGCACTGGATCGAGCGCTATCCCGGCATCAAGATCTCGATTGACCACATGGCGTCGTGTCCGATCGACGCACCACAGGAGTTGCGGAAGCTGACGGACCTGGCACGATTCCCGGAAGTTTACGTCAAGATCTCCCACACCTGGCGGTTCTCGAAGCAGGAGTACCCGTTCCGTGACACGTGGGATCAGGTGAAGAAACTCTACGACGCCTTCGGGCCGCAAAGACTGATGTGGGGCACGGACTGGCCAGCGGTCGAGAATTTTTGCGGCTACGCCAAGGCGCTCTCGCTGGTCCGCGACGAAATGGATTTTCTCAACGAGGACGACAAACGCTGGATCCTGGGTGGAACGGCTGAGCGTCTGTGGCCCTATCCGGCTGCTTAGTGATCTTCCACATACAAGGTGTGGTGACGAGGGCGGGCTGAGGGCGCAACCGGGTAACTCTTACCCGCCCTGTGCAATGTTTACGGCCTGGACCGGCCTTCCCGTTTTCCCAGGTCAACCCCTAAAGGCAGTCTGGTCAACCAGATATGTCGCGATGCTCCGCGATGGCAACCGTCGTGCTCCCTGAATCGCCGGGTGGGCGGGAGCAGCATTGTTCAAAGGGAGGTATCTCATGTTTTTGATGAAACAGAATTCAGGGAATACGGCGGGTCTGGTTGTCCTGGTCTTGGCGCTGGCGGGTGCCGGTTGCGCAACAAAGGGCTTCGTGACGAAGAAAGTCGATCCCCTCGACACCCGGGTTGCCGAGGTAGAAGGCCGGGCATCGAAGCACTCAGCCGAACTGGCGAAGCTCAACGAAAAGGATGGCGAGATCGAAAGAGACGTATCGCGAGTGAGCGAGACGGCTCAGGGCGCCCAAGGCGCTGCCGATAGCGCCGCTCAACGGGCCGGCGAGGCCCAGCAGCGTGCCGACAGCGGCTACGATATGGCCGAAAAGGGGCATCAGCGATCTGATGAACTTGAAGAAGGATTGGGGAACGTTCACAACTACCAACTCGTCGCGAGCGAGAGTATTCAGTTTGGCTTCGACAGCAGCGAATTGAAGCCGGATGCAAGAACGCAGATCGAGGACGTTGTCAGGGCGGCGGGAGACGCCAAGGACTACGTGATCGAACTGAAGGGTTTCACCGATACGACTGGCTCGGCGAAACACAATTTGGCTCTCAGTGAACGGCGCGCGCAGGCGGTTGTGCGGCACCTGACGTTGGAAGAGAACGTGCCGCTGTACCGCATCCATTTGATGGGCTTTGGCAGCGAATCGCCGGTAGCCGACAATAAATCCCGCGACGGCAGGCAGCAGAATCGCCGCGTCGAGATTTCCGTCTACAAGGCGGGAATCGATATCGGCAAGACACCGGCTCGTACTGCCTCGCAGACTTTCTAGCTGTTCGAAGTGCGGGCTGACTGGAGCCCGCACTTCCCGCTACTGACGGGCCTCTCACGCACTTCGCGCCGCCACATGGTGAGACGCGCCAGGTAGAAGTGAGGGCAAGGTTTGCCTGACTTCCAAGCGAGTTGATACAATTCTGTGTTCTACGAGGTCAGCGCGGGCGCCACTGAGAACGATCATGGGCGTGCGCTGGCCTCAACCCTCCTCGGTCCTCCTACCGCGAATGGGCGAATGTTCGCGGGCGATCAGTTCGACGTTCGAGAAAGAGGACCGATTGAGTCTCATCATTCGGGAGTAGTCATGAGTTCTTTCAACGGTCTGGAAGTGCCGTCCGGCGGCGAAGCGATCAAGGTACAAGCGGGGAAGTTTATTGTCCCTGACAATCCGGTCGTGCCTTTCATCGAGGGAGACGGCACAGGCCGTGACATCTGGAAGGCCTCACGCCACGTGTTTGACGGTGCCGTGAAAGCGGCTTATGGCGATGGCCGCCGCGTTGTGTGGTACGAAATTTTTGCCGGTGAGAAGGCCCACGACCGCTGCAACTCCTGGCTGCCTGACGACACGCTGGCCGCGATTCGAGAGTTCCATGTTGCTATCAAGGGTCCGCTGACAACGCCGGTTGGCGGCGGAATCCGCAGCTTGAACGTGGCCCTGCGGCAGTTGCTGACGCTCTACGTCTGCCTGCGCCCAGTGCGCTATTTCCCCGGCGTGCCTTCACCCGTGAAAACGCCCGAGAAGCTCGATGTCGTGATCTTCCGTGAGAACACCGAAGACGTCTACGCCGGCATCGAGTGGCAGCAGGGAACGGCCGAAGCGGCGAAGGTCATCAACTTCCTGAACGGCGAGATGGGAAAGAAGGTCCGCGAAGATTCCGGTATTGGCATCAAGCCGATCAGTATCACCGGCTCGAAGCGCCTCGTACGCCGCGCGATCGAGCATGCCATCGAGAACAAGCGGCACATGGTGACGTTGGTTCACAAAGGAAATATTCAGAAGTTTACCGAGGGGGCTTTCCGCGACTGGGGCTATGAAGTAGCGAGGGAAGAGTTCGCGGAGCAGTGCGTAATCGAGGGCGAATATGAGGGCGATGCGCCGGCCGGGAAGATCGTCGTGAATGACCGCATCGCCGACTCGATGTTTCAGCAGTTATTGTTGCGCCCGGCCGAGTACGATGTGCTTGCGACGACGAACCTCAACGGTGACTACTTATCGGATGCCTGCGCGGCGCAAGTCGGCGGTTTGGGTATGGCCCCGGGGGCGAATATCGGAGATGAGTACGGCGTCTTCGAGGCGACCCACGGGACGGCGCCCAAGTATGCCGATAAAGACGTGATCAACCCCTCGAGCCTGATCCTCTCTGGAGCGATGATGTTTCGCTTCATGGGCTGGCCCGAGGCGGCGGACAAAATCGAATCAGGGATTACCGAAACGATCCGGCAGAAACGCGTGACGTATGATCTGCACCGCCTAATGGAAGGTGCGACAAAGCTCAAGACAAGCGAATTCGCGTCGGCGATCGTAGAGAACATGGCGGGATAGGTCGGGGCATCAAAGCTTGGCTCGACAACGGGCCGGAGGAAAACAAATGAGACCCAAGGTTACGGTAGTAGGCGCTGGAAACGTCGGCGCAAGTTGTGCGCTGCGGTTGATGGATAAGGAGCTGGCGGACGTCGTGCTTGTCGATGTCGTCGATGGCGTGCCCCAGGGCAAAGCACTCGACATGGCCGAAGCAGCCCCAATTGAGGGTTCTGACGTCCGGGTGATCGGCTCGAATGACTACGAGGCGACGGCAAACTCCGACATCGTCGTCATCACGGCGGGTTCGCCGCGTAAGCCCGGCATGAGCCGCGACGATCTACTGCTCGGCAACGCCAAGATCATGAAGGCCTGCGTCGAGCAGGCGGCCAAATATTCGCCGGATGCCATCTTGATCATCGTCTCCAATCCTCTCGATGCGATGTGCCACGTTGCGTACAAGACGAGCGGTTTTTCGAAGAACCGCGTGATCGGGATGGCGGGCGTACTCGATACGGCCCGCTTCCGGTGCTTCCTCGCCGAAGCGGCTGATGTCTCGGTCGAGCAGGTTTCGGCCTTCGTCTTGGGCGGCCACGGCGATACGATGGTGCCACTGGTGCGTTTCACCAACGTCGCCGGCATCCCCATCACTGAACTCATCGACAGCGAAACACTCGACAAGATCGTCGACCGCACGCGCAACGGCGGCGCTGAAATCGTGAAATACCTCAAGACGGGCAGCGCCTACTACGCGCCCTCTTCGGCGGTCGTTGAGATGGTCGAGTCAATTCTCAAGGACAAAAAGAAGATTCTGCCCTGCGCGGCCTACCTTGAAGGAGAGTACGGCGCGAATGGGCTATTCGTCGGCGTTCCAGTGAAACTGGGGTCCCGCGGGATCGAGAAAGTCTACGAATTGCCCTTGACTGACGAAGAAAAGGTTGCTTTCCAGAAGAGCGTCGACTCGGTGGCTGAGTTGGTGAAAGTGCTGGATTCGGTGTAGATTCTCGAATACGGAATATCACAATCGCTTGTGTCAACGCAATTTAGAAAGATCCCCTGATTGAGCAAAGTAGAACGTTCCCCTGGCAGCCGGGCTC
>JAQBUE010000161.1 GCA_027624045.1 Acidobacteriota bacterium | reverse complement strand
TCTTCAGGATCATCTTGTATTGGAAACACTCCCTCCTTTCAGGATCATCTTGCATTGGACAACTCTTCACGTCGATCCGGGAGTGTGTTCCTGCTACTATCGAGTGCCCTACTTAGGACGCTAGGAGCGCTATGGCCGACTTTGCTGATCTTCGCTCGCCGACACGCCGGCGGTACCGGGTGGTGGTATTTGCGATTGTGCTTTCGGTGATTACCTACATTCACCGGGTTTCAATTTCGCAAGCCGCTCCGCTGATGATGGAAGATCTCGGCTTGACGAAGGTGCAGTTCAGCTGGGCGTTCTCGGCGTTCTCGCTGGGCTACTTCCTGTTTCAGGTCCCGGGCGGATGGCTGAGCGACTGGATCGGCCCTCGCCGAGTGTTGACGGCCATCGTGCTCGTCTGGTCGTTCTTTACCGCGGCGACGGGTTGGGCCTGGAGCGTCGCGTCGCTGTCCATCGCGCGGCTGTTCTTCGGATTCGGGCAAGGCGGGGCATTCCCGGTCATGACCAAGACGTTCACGACGTGGCTTCCGACGACCGAGCGTGTCAGGGCGCAAGGTTTAATGTGGCTGAGTGCTCGCTGGGGCGGCGCGCTGAGTCCGTTGCTGGTCGTCTTTATGCTCCGCTTTGTCTCGTGGCGTCAGATGTTCATGCTGTTCGCGCTCCTCGGATTCGCTTGGGTGATCTTCTTCTGGCGCTGGTACCGTGACAACCCGCGCGACAATAAAGCTGTCAACGAAGCCGAGCTCGATTTACTTGGAAGCGCGCTCGCTACGGCTTCCGGACATGGCGATGTGCCCTGGGGCCGGTTCTTCCGGTCGCCAACGGTATGGCTGCTTTGGGCGCAGTATGGAAGTCTCTCGTACGGATTCTACTTCTACATCACATGGCTGCCGACTTACATTCAGGAAGCGCGCGGGCAGAGTATGGAGCAGTCCGCTTGGCTGGCGGGAATTCCGTTGTTCTTCGGCGGGCTCGGCTCACTGTTTTGCGGATTTCTGCTGGAGAAGATTGAGCGCCTTGTCGGGAACGCTCGCCGGGCCCGGCGTTTCATGGCGGGTCTGGGGTGCTTTGGTTCAGGAGCCGGCCTGATCGTGTCGCTGCAGATCGAGGAGCCGTTCTGGGCAATGGTCGCGATGGGGATGGCGGCGTTTTCAACCGACCTGGCGATGCCTCCCTCCTGGGGGGCTTGCATGGACGTGGGCGGGAGGTATGCGGGCAGCCTTTCCGGCTCCATGAACGCGGCGGGTAACCTGGCAGGTTTCTTCGCGCCGCCGACCATAGCTTACGTATTGAGCGTGACCGACGGTAACTGGCCGATTACGTTCTATCTCTCCGCCGGAATCTATTTCGCCGGGATGCTTTGTTGGTTCTTTATCGATCCGGTGACGCCGCTGGATGTGGTCGAGGAGAACGCAGGGTAGTCTCGCCGAGGCCCGCGCTCAACGCCCGCCAGAATTGTACGACAACAACTTAAAAAGGTATGGCGGAGAGAGAGGGATTCGAACCCTCGGTAGAGTTTCCCCTACACACGCTTTCCAAGCGTGCGCCTTCAACCACTCGGCCATCTCTCCGCGCTGAAAGACTCGTACTGAAGACGGGTCAAAGGAATGCGGCTCAAGCCGCTTCTCCCATTGTATGGCCTTGTATAGCCCGGCGGAGAACCTGTAAACGGCGGCTTGCGAACGGTCGTCCGGCCGCCGCCGCTGTATATGTGTGTCATATACATATACTGATATCGTGGCGGAGCCCAAAGACCCGCTCGATTCGTGTGCTGGTTTCGAGTGGGACGAGGCCAATGGCCCAAAGAACTGGGAGAGACATGGTGTTACAAAGGAAGAAGCCGAAGACGTCTCCTTCAACAAACCGTTGGTCGTTCGCTCGGATATCCGCCATACGCGGCGCGAAAAACGGTACTACGCTCTTGGACAGACCAGCCGGGGTCGCTGCTTGTTTATCGCCTTCACGATCGGAAGAAACTTGATACGGGTGATCTCAGTTCGGGACATGAATCGCAGAGAGCAGGACTTTAATGGCAAACACGACGAAGAAGAAGGTGCCTCCCTTTCCCTCTAAAAAGGACGAGCAGGAGTTCTGGGCGAAACACGATTCCACTGAATTCGTTGACTGGCAATCGGCCCAAAAGAGACGGCTCCCGAACTTGAAGCCTTCCCTCCGCACGATCTCGCTGCGCCTGCCCGTGTCAATGATCGAGGACCTCAAAGTCCTTGCCAACAAACGCGACGTTCCGTATCAATCCCTATTCAAGGTCTTCCTCGCCGAGCGACTGGAGCGAGAGCACCGGCGCGCTTAACCTGCCTTCACTCGGGCATCATCGCGCTACGCCAGTCATCCGTCCGAAACGGGGAGGCAGGCAGCCCGCTGCGATTGAAAAGGGTGGCCTCGGGATCGGCATCCCACGCGTACCGCACCGCCAGGGGCGTTTTTACGTTCGCGCTCGAAACCACGATCGTGTCGCCTTCGATGCGTGCTTCGGCTGCATGAAACTGCCGGTCCGGGCCGGCGATCACAAAATCCTCGAGGTCCCCACCCTTAGCCTGTAATCCGCCTCCGACACTATCGAACCAAAGCCGCAAGCCGCTTCCCTCGATGGTCATTTGCCGATACACAGGCCCGGACTGAATCAGCTCGCGCCCGTAAGCCACGGACCGGGCCGCCAGGGCCAGGCGGTGGCCGACATCCTGTTTATTCGTTGGATGGATATCCTCGGACTCGCCGATGTCGATTGTAACCGCCATCCCGGTATTGCGCAGATCAAGCGTCATCTGTTGGGCCTCGCGCAGCTCCGGCCACTCGCTCTTCTCCGGCACAGGACGGAAATTTGCAAGCTGCACGAACAGGAACGGAAACGGCCCCTGCGCCCAGGCCCGGCGCCAGTCCTCGATCATGGCCGGAAACAGGTCGCGATACAGATAGCCCCGCGAGCTGTGGCCATCGCTCTCGCCCTGATACCAAATCGCTCCGCGAATCGCCAACGGTGTCAGCGGGGCGATCATGGCGTTGTAGAGCCCGGCCGGGCTGTGGGGATGTTCCGGTCCCATGGGCGCGCGAGGCCGAGGCAGAGGCGATCCAGCGCCGGATGTCGTCTTGGCCGCCCGTTGTGCCCACTGCTTCAATTCGGCCTGGTACTTCTCGTTGGCCGCCGGGTACACTGCCAGAACCTGCGACCAGTCGTCGAACACGCGCTGCAGGGCCGGATCGGCCGCCAGCGCTTCGCGGCTCGTCCAGGCTTGCGCCGGTGTTCCGCCCCAAGCTGTCTGGATGATCCCAAACGGTACGCCCATTTCCTGATGCAACTCGCGCCCGAAGAAATAGCCGATGGCCGAGAAGTCAGGTACGGATTCGGGGGTCGCTGCCTGCCATGAACCTTCCACATCGTCGAGAGGCTCTTCGGAAACCAGCAGCTTCACCCGGAAGAGGCGCAACCGGGGAAAGTTCGCCGAGCTGATTTCTTTCTCCGCGTTGTTCGACCGGCCGACCGGCCACACCATATTTGATTGCCCCGACCCGATCCACACTTCCCCCAGCAGCACGTCGCGCAGGACGATCTCGTTGCGACCCTTGACCGTCAAGTCATAGGGTCCGCCCGCCGGCATCGGATTGAGAAATACCTGCCACTTTCCCTCGACGTCCGCGTCGGCGACGGTTTTTTGGCCGGCGAAATCGACCGTGACTCGCTCGCCCGCGTCCGCCCAGCCCCATATTCGCACCGGCTGCTCGCGCTGCAGGACCATATGCCCGGAAAGGATTTGCGGCAGGCGAACGTCGGCTTGCAGGAAGCCACCGCCAAGAAACCCCACGCCAAGTAGGATTGTAAGAACACGTTGACGAAAGCGCATCATCTAACTCCTCTCTAAAACTCCGGCCTCCGACATCGGGCCGGCCCATTGTCTCGAAACAAGCAAGCCCTGGCCAAACTGCGCGGAGCGGTCTGATACTTGTCCCTTAGTCCAGTAGACCTTCCGCGAGCAGCAATTCCGCGTTCAGGACCGCCGCTCCCGCCGCTCCACGAATCGTATTGTGCGCCAGAATGATCATTTTATAGTCGAGGATCGGACATTCCCGAATCCGCCCCACCGACACCGCCATGCCATTCTCGAGCATGGCATCCTTGCGAGGCTGCGGGCGGTTCTCCTCGGTCATCACATGGATAGGCTGCTTCGGAGCGCTTGGCAGATTCTTCTCCTGCGGCACGCCCCGGTAGGCCGCCATCGCCTCTGCCACCGCGGCCACGCCGGGCTTCTGCTCCAGCTCTACCGACACCGCGATCATGTGCCCGTCGACCACCGCCACACGGTTGCAGTGCGCGCTCACCAGCGCCAACAGAGGCACGATCTTGCCATCCGCGAAATCGCCCAGAATCTTCTGCGTCTCGCTTTCCATCTTCTCTTCTTCGTTCTTGATGAACGGCACGACGTTCCCGACGATATCCATCGACGGCAGCCCCGGATAGCCCGCCCCGGAAATGGCCTGCATCGTCGACAGCAATATCTTCTTGATACCGAACTGCTTCAGCGGCGCCAGCCCCAGCGCCAGCGTGATCGTTGAGCAATTCGGATTCGTCACGATCGCGCCGGCCCAACCGCGATTCTTGCGCTGCGCCGGAAGGATGCCCAAGTGATCGGCGTTGATCTCCGGAATCAGCAACGGCACATCCGGCTCCATGCGGTGATTCCGCGAATTGGAAACGATGAAGTGTCCCGCCGCCGCGAATGCCTGCTCGATCTCGCCCGCCACCGAGGCATCCATCGCCGAGAACATCAGTTTCGGCGCGCCGGCCACCGGCTTGGCTTCATGCACCGTCTGTGCGGCAATCGACGCGGGGACCTTGCCGTCGAGCGTCCAGTTCGCCGCCTCCATGTATTTCTTCCCCGCGCTACGCTCGCTGGCGCCCAGCCAGGTCACGTCAAACCAGGGGTGCCCTTGCAGGAAACTGATGAACTGCTGCCCGACCATCCCGGTCGCGCCCAACACGCCGACTTCCACTCTTCGTTCCATAGCGGTATTCTCCCCCGGAATCGAGCTTCCGGGGGCCTCCAGACGATTTAGCTTTCCGTTTTGAGTTGTTTGACGAGCTTCTGATACAGCTCGACAGCTTCCGTGAGTTGCTTCTTTGGGACGCGTTCTTCCGATGTGTGCGCCACGTTAATCGTCCCCGGCCCCAGCAGCAAAGGCTGGCCCCAATTCGAGAGTTTGGGGATGTCGGTCGTGTACTTCACCACCGTCGTCTCAAACCCCGGCAGCGCCTTCATGAGAATCGCCGGCGTTTGCACCGGGAACTTCACCGTCACGCGGTCATCAAACGCGCTCTTGATATGCTCGATCGCCTCCGCCATGTCGGTCACAACGCGCACAACAGCCGTCGCCGAAGCATGATCGGGAACCACATTCGCCGCGCGTCCACCGGAAATCAGGCCAATGCTACAAGTGCTGTCGCCCAGCACCGGGTCCACAGGCAGTTCGAGCTTGCGCAGATTTTCAAGGTTGTCGAGCAACTTGTTGATCGCCGAATCGCCCAACTCCGCATAAGCCGAGTGCGCCATCTTGCCGCTCGCCTCGATCTCGATGCGCAGGTTGCCCTTGGATCCCAGCGCCAGCAGATTCTCGGTCGGCTCGCCGTTGATCAGATATTTCGGGGCGGGCGAATTGCGATTCGCGAAGTGCGCCCCCAGGCCGTCAATCTCTTCGCCCACCACAAACAGCATCCCCATGTCGCGAATGCCGTCGGCCAGCAGCCCCTCGACCGCCTTGATCATCGAAGCGCTGATGCCCTTGGTGTCACAGGCCCCGCGTCCCCAGACGAACTCGTCATCTTCCTTCGAAGGGATAAACGGCGGCACCGTATCGATGTGCGTTGAGAAGACGACTTCCGGGTGACCCCAGTGGATGTAGACGTTGTAGCGGTCTTTCTCGACTTCGATCCGCTCGATCTCGCCACCGTATTTGTCCGCCAGCGGCTTGAGATGCTCGTAGAAGAACTGGCCGATTTCCAGCTCGTTCCCCGTCACCGATTCGATGTCGATGAAAGCCCGTGTAAGTGCGAAAACGTCCATAACGCCCGGATGGTCGAGCGAGGCGGCCACAAACGAGAGTTGTTAAAGGAACGACTGCTCGATGACGCCGAGATCTCAACGCTCAACTGGTCCCTTGAGAATATCGGATTGCCCTAGGCCGGTCAATGTGTGCCGATCAATGTTGTCGATCAATGTCAGGTGGCCAACATCGCCTGGGGTAACGTGTTCCGCAGGGTAGCGGTGGCCCACACGGCGGCTCGGAATCCTCAGCTCTATCGTTTTCCTATCGACTGCCGATAAGTTGAACGAGATCTTCAGCATGGGACCCGCCTATGAAAATCGACGATAGCTTCGCTGCTTCGAATGACGTCCGTTCAACACAGGTTGGGCGCACGCCGGAAGTGGAGCAACAGCAGAAAACCCGGCAACAGCGGACCGCAACGCAAACCGACTCGGCAAGCCTGTCACAGTTGGGAACCGAACTCGCCAGGGCGCTCGAAAACGACTCACCCGACGTTGTGAGCAAGATTGAACAACTCGAGAAAGCCGTCCAGAGCGGGACATTTAAATCCTCGGCATCTTCGGTTGCGCAATCCCTTATCGACGACGCCCTGCAAGGGACGGCACTTGATAACGAGTCACTGAGTTCGCTGAGTGTGCAGACGAACACGTAGATTCTCCGTCTGATGACGGCAAGGAGAGGGATTAACGATGGAACGAGCTGTCTCGGACGCTGTTCTGGAGTTCACCCAGGAGATCGACCGCGCGTTGCGAGAAGTGGAAGCCGGTGACTCTGATCAAGCCAGCGACACGGCCGCACGCCTTACGGATCGATTGCCCGCTTTGGAAGACTGGGCCGGGGAGGTTCGAGCCGCGGGCAGCGTCGCAACGGCGACCGTTCCGGCGCTGAGGCAGCTTCAGGCGCGGACTTTTCGGTTGGCGAGAGTGATCCGTCACGTTCAGTGGGTGCGCCAAGGGCTCAGTGATATCGCAAGCGCGACGGTAAACGGTTACGAGCGTGACGGACAATATCGCCGGACGGAAGGGGTCCGGATCGCTGTGGAGGGCTAGCGGTGGAGGGCTAGGAGTGCGATGGGGAACTTAAGCAGTATCATGGGTTCGGCAACGCGCAGCCTTGCCACGTTCTCCGACGCACTGGGCGTCATCCAGAACAACATCGCGAACGCCGCCACGCCGGGTTACGCGCGGCAGCGCCCTTCGCTGGCTCCGATCATCTCTCCGCAAGGTTCGCGGCAAGGTTTGGGCGTCGAGATTACGCAGATACAGACCTTGCGAGACCGGCTGCTCGAGTCCCAGGTCTTCTTCGCGAACCAGTCGCGTTCTTTCTTCGACAAGACCGCGCAACTGCTGGCACAGGTCGAGCCAACCTTCAGGCTTGTCGGGCAGAACAGCATCGGCGAGAGTATTGACGGCTTCTTTGGCTCGATTTCAGCACTCTCGGTGGCGCCTGAAGATTTCAATTTGCGGAGCGCCGTGATCAACTCGGCCGACTCGCTGGCGGGCGTGTTTCGTCAGGCAAACAGCGACCTCTCGCGGCAGCGCACGAACCTCGACACAGAAGTTACATCGATCGTCTCGAACATCAACCGGCTCCTGAGCGACGCCGCTTCTCTCGCTCCCAAGCGCAACACTGGAGATGGCGGGGTGAATTCCTCCGTCGAAACCCGCTTAACGCAGGTTTTCACGGAGCTTTCGACCCTCACCGGATTCAGCATCCTCAATCAGCGGGATGGGACGTTGAGTATCGTTAGCGACAGCGGAGCGCCTTTGGTTGTGGGCGACAAAGTTTTTCCACTGAGTGTCACGCTCGGTTCGAACGAAATTCGAATTCTCGACTTCAAGGGAAATGACATCACCGCCGATCTGACAGCAAGCGGCAGCCTCGGAGCCATCGTCGAAGCCCGCAATCAAACGATTCCCGGATTGCTGGCCGAGATCGACCGCTTGGCCAAAGGGGTGGCCGACCACGTTAACGAGCAATTCCTGCGGGGAGCGACGGCCACGGGGGGCCCCGGAAAGGCGATCTTTGACTACGCGACATCCTACGTGGAGGGCGTGGGCCGGACCGCCGGTGCGAGCGGAGCCGCGACACCGGCGCCAGCGGTCAGCATCGACGTCACTTTTAGCGGCGGCGTGACAGGCAGCATATCGGCATCGCTCGACAGTTTCTTCGTCGCCGCCGCCCCTCCAGCTGGCACCGCAGCGGGCGATACACTATCGGTCACTTTCACGAGCGCCGACGGCACAATCGAGCGGACCATCACGACGTCTCCGCTGCTGGGTGGAGAGAACGCGGCGGCGCTTGCCACTCGTCTCAACGACCAGATTGCGCTCGATCCGGAACTTGCCGGCCTGATCAGTGTTTCGGATAGCGGCGGCTCTCTCAAAGCCGTGCTCTCGGACCAAGCCGGGCAAGGTTTCAGCTTCACGGCCTCGACTTCGAGCGGCGCTTTCACAAGCGGCCTCGAAGCGGGGGGCAGCCTTGGCGGACACTCCGCCGAGGAGATCGCCGCCGCTCTGAACGCCGAGGTGCTTGGCGATCCGGCCTTAGTGGCGGCCGGCATTCGCTTCTCCGCCGCGCAGGGCGAGGTTCGCATTGACGGTGACGCGGGCTTTGATTTCACGCTGACTGATAACGATCCGGCCGCGAGCGGCTTCCTATCGGGGCTGGCGGGCAGCGGATCGGCCGGTGGCGCACCCGCCGCGTCTACGATTCAAGTGGCCAACATCGGGCCGGCTGACGTTTCCTCCGGCTCCCTGGCGACTCCACTCGGCAATGAGAATGCCCTGGCAGTCGCCGCGCTGGCGAATGCTGATCTCATCAATGGACTTCGTTTCACCGACTTCTACGCCAACCTTGTTAGCGAGGTGGGTGGAGCGGCTGCCGCGGCTAGCGCGGAGTTTGAAACGCAACAACACGTCTTTGGGGCCGCGCAGGCGATCCGTGACAGCTACTCCGGAGTCGACGTCAACGAAGAAGCCGTACAGTTGCTGCAGTTCGAGAGAGCCTATTCCGCCATGCTGCGCGTGATTCAGGTCGTGGACGGTCTCTCGACGGAGGTGCTGGGGCTGATCAGGTAGCCGCGGCGTAACGATCATGCGAACCACGTTTTTATCCCAAGGCCGCGACCTGCTACTGCAGCTTCAAATCACGCAGCAGCGGCGCGCTGAAGCCGGACTGCAAGTCGCCTCAGGGCTGCGCGTCACCAAACCTTCCGACTCGCCGCACGACGCCGCCGGTGTCGTGCGAACCCGAAGTGAAATCGCGCGGCTCAGCCAATTTCGTGACAACCTCCAGAGCGCCCAGGCTGAGCTACAGGCCGTCGACGGCTCGCTGGCCAGTGCCGGGGATGCCGTCAACCGGGCGCTGACGTTGGCTTCGCAGGCCACCAGCATCGTTGGCGACGAAACCACGCGCACTCAGATACGAAACGATCTGGAAGGCATCTTCCGGGGGCTCTTGCTCGTCGCGAACACAAGCCACGCCGACCGCTTCCTTTTTTCCGGCGATACGACGGACACACGCCCCTTCCAGACCGATGAGAACAGTCTCAATGGCGTCGCGTACGAGGGCAGCCAGACGAGCCGTCAGATCCTCTTTCCCGACGGCCAGCCGGGGCAGATCTCGCTACCAGGAGACGCCATCTTCGCCCGGCCAGACCAGTTCGAGGGCGTCGGCCGAACACCGGGATTAAGCGGCTCGATCGCGCCGCTGCCGCCAGCGGCGGTTGGGGTGGCCTTTTCAGGCGACGTCGAAGCGGTGATTAGCGCCGACCTGGACGGCTACTTCGTGGCACCGGCCGGGCCCGGGGTAGCGCTGGGGGGTGAGACGATCAGCGTGACATTTATTGGCAGCGGCGGACTCATCAATACGTCCATCACGACCGCGCCTCTCGGGGGCGGCGAGTCGGTGGCGGACATCGCCGTGGCTCTCAACACCGCCCTGGCGGCGGACCCACAACTTGCCGCTGGTTTCACGTTTAGCGACGAAGGCGGCAGCCTCAAGCTCGTTCAATCCGATAGCCTCGGAACCGGGTTTACGTTTTCATCCTCAGCCACCGGGGGACTCACCAGCGGGCTTGAGGCCGGGGGCCGGACAGGCGGGCAGTCGGCCACGGAGATCGCGGCGGCTCTGAATGCGCAAGTGGCTCTTAACTCCGAATTGACGACAGCGGGCATCACCTTCACAGCCGTTGAGGGTGAGATCCAAGTCGACGGGGCCGTGAACTTCAAGTTCACCGCCATCGATTTCGATCGCGGCACGGGTTTCACTTCGGGATTGGCCGGCACGCATTTGGTGGGTGGAAACAGCAGCGCCAACATCTTCGGCTCGCTCCACCAATTGATCGAAGACCTCAAGACCGACGATCTCAGCCGCATCGACCACCACATCCAGGGGCTCCGTCAGGGGGTCGGCCAAATCGGGGCGGCTCAAGGTTTCTACGGAAGCACGCTGCGCCAAATCGACGCGACCATCAGAGGTCTCAACGAACTGGACGTCGTCAACCAGCAACGCCTATCGGGACACCGTGACGCCGATCTCGTCGAGGCCATTGGGCAGCTTACGTTGAGTTCGACCGCTGAGCAGTTCACGCTTCAAGTGCTGGCACGGCAGCAACCCACCTTGCTGGATCTGTTGGCGTAACCCCCCACTGAGCGGTTTGGCCTGCCACAAATCGGAGACGCAAAATTTCCCGCCAACATGCTCTGATTTTCCGCTCACTATCCGATATGGGACATAGAGGAATCGCAACACCAGCGGCAAGCGTCACAGTGTTAGAGCCACGGACGTGGATCAACCAAAGGAGACGGTAATGAGCACGACAGAAATCCAAGGATTGAGCGCGCAGCAGTCCCTCTCAACCCGGGAAGGTCCGCAGGGGAACAGTCCGGAGCAGGCGGCAAAGAACCGAGAGTTGCTTAAGGCGATCCGAACGATCAACGAAGGTGGGGCTGTCGGTCCTAGCAGCGAGGTGCGGTTTGCCTTCGACCGGGAAACGGGACAACCCCTCATCAAGATCGTGGACCGGGTCACGAATGAAGTCATCACGCAGGTGCCGCGTGAGGTGACGTTGCGCGCCGCCGAGATTCTCGAGCAACTTCGAAACAGCCGCACGCCGGCATAGACCCCGCTTTGCTTGCAGGGGTCACGCGGCTCGCTGGGAGGAGTCACGTGGAAACGGGAGGGCTATTCATGTCAGCTCAGCAGTATGTAGACAACGAGGCTCTCCATGTGAACCCGGTCGAGTTGATCTGCCTTCTTTATTCGAAGGCGATTGAGAAGCTGCATAAGGCGAGAACATGTTTCGAAGGCGGGGAGAACAGCGCAGCGAACGAGGCCGTCGCTTTCACCATGGAGATTGTCGCGGAACTCCAAGGCTCGCTTTCCGAAGAGGGTGGCGAGATTGCGGCGAATCTGGCGGATCTCTACGGCTACATCCAGCAGCGGCTGGCTGAGGTATTGGTCCGGGGCGATCCGAAACCATTGCTTGAGGCGATTCGCCTGCTTACGACTTTGCACCAAGGGTGGAATGAAATCAGGGAGTCGAACCGTCCGCCACCGGCCGCCTCCCTAGCCGGGACGGAAGCCGCGGCGAGCGCGGGACGTACCTGGACGCTGTAATCAAATGCCGATGCCTGCCGCTGACACAGAGGGAAACGAATGGGTATACCGCCAATCAGTTTTACGGGCCTGAGCAAGTTCTCGGATGACTTCGCCACCATTCTTGAGCGCTCGTTCGATGTCGCGAATCTCCCCGTTAAAGGCCTCCAGACCGAGCAGACGCTCAATCTAGCGCGACAACAGGAGCTGAGCGGCCTGGCATCAACGCTGACCACGCTGGAGAGCCGTTTCGTTTCGCTCGGACTGCTTGGGGCAAAATCCGCGATCGGATCAAGTTCTTCGGACACGGCAGTGGCCAGCGTCGCTGTAACCGGCACTCCGAGCACAGCCTCGTTCGAGATCAATGTCACGAGCGCCGCTTCGGCTGCTCAAGAAGTTTCAACCACAAGCGTGGCAAGCACATCGAGCGAGGGTCTCACAGCCGACGGCGTCTATGCGCTTACCGTAGGCGCCACGACAACAAACTTCGACCTTTTCACTGCGGGCAGCGGCCGTACCGCCGGGACGGTGGGCCCCGCAACGCCATCACCGCCAGTCAGCGTCCAAGTGGACTTTTCAAACGGTCTCTTAGTACTACTGTGTTATAAATGAGGAGCCCCGCAAAAAGGACAGCCGGGGAGCTGCCGG
>JAQBUE010000160.1 GCA_027624045.1 Acidobacteriota bacterium | reverse complement strand
TCCCATTGCCATAGAACAAGTTTATCGACTCTTGTTTCAATGTGGGACTTCCACCACAGGCTGCTAAAGCTGGAACTAGCGCTGGATATCGCCATTCAGGCGACCCAAGGTCTTCAGGCCGCCCACGAGAAAGGTATTGTCCATCGTGACATTAAAAGCGCCAACGTGATGGTCACGCCTCAGGGCCAGATCAAGATCATGGACTTCGGATTGGCCCAGCTCGCCGACCGCTCTCGTCTCACCGAAACAGCCACTATTCTCGGAACTCCCTCCTACATGTCTCCCGAACAAGCAGTGGGTGAGAAAACGGACCGTCGAACCGATCTCTGGTCGTTGGGAGTGGTGCTGTACGAGATGCTCACAGGCCGTCCGCCGTTTGAAGCAGAACGCCAAGAGGCGGTTCTGTACGGGATCCTCAACGAGGATCCGGAACCAGTGACGGCCCGGCGGGCGGGCTTGCCGCTGGAACTGGAACGAATTATCGGAAAAGCTTTGGCGAAGGACCGAGAAGAGCGGTATCAACACGCTGAGGATTTGTTGGTCGATCTTCGTTCGTTGCGGAAGAAACTGGCCTCGGGTAAGACGAGCATCGTGAATGGCTCGGCTCGATCGATCCAGCTTGGCCAACCGATTGGCGGCGCGCAACAGCTAGCCAAGCAGCGTTTATCCAGCAAGACATTGCTAGCGGCGGTGGCTCTGTTGGCGCTGACGAGCGCCGTTTTTGCCGTGCTGTGGCTGCGCTCCCCGGTCCCGGCCACCGAACTACCGCATCGCACTTTCGCACTCTCGATCGAGTCTCCTGCCTTTTGGCCCTCGATCTCTCCGGATGGCCGCTACGTCACTTACCTCACCAAAAGCAGTGTTTCGGAACCGATACTTTGGATTCACGATCTTTCTGAGGACGAGCCTCGTGCCCTCACGGGAACTGACCAAGAGGTTTGGAATATTAAGCCATTCTGGTCTCCCGACAGCAAATTCATCCTTTTTCGTGCAGGACAGCAACTGCGCAAAATCTCGGTGCTGGGTGGGGCGGCTGCTACGGTCTGTGAACAACTCCCTACCTTCACTGAAGGGCCATTTGGGGGCGCCTACAGTCCCGATGCCACGTCGATCGTGCTGAGCCACGCAGCGGGGCTTTACGAGATCCCAGCCCAGGGCGGGGAAGCCAAACTGCTGGTCGAACACCCCGTCGAACGCAACAGGCTCCGCTGGCCACATTTTCTGCCCGGAAAGGAGGGCAGCCGCAAGCTGCTGCATGTCGATTTCGACCCGCGCATTCAGGAGGGCCGGATCGTTGCACATGATCTCAAAAGCGGACAACGAGAAACCCTGGTGAGCGGGTTTCTCCCCGTTTACGATCCAAGCGGCCACATCATCTACCGCACTGGTGAACCACCCGAACTTTGGAGCGTTCCTTTCTCCATCGACACCCTCAAGGTGACCGGCGACCCGTTTCCCGTTCGGAAGAATGCCTCCCGGCCTAGTATTGCGGCCGATGGAACGCTGCTGTACCAACAGGGCGGAACGGCGCCCATGGATGATCTAAACCAATTGGTCTGGCGTGATCGGACGGGAAAGACTGTTGGGATCGTTGGCCAGCCCCAGAGGTTGATTCACTCCGCCGATCTTTCTCCGGACGAGAAGCGGGTGGCAGTGTATGCTGTCGAGACCTATGGGATGGCGATTTGGATCCACGGAGTCGATCGACCTGTCAAGGCTCGACTGACTACGATATCTGAGCAGGAACGTGAAAACTGGGAGATCCAACCCATTTGGTCCCCTGGGGGAGACCGCCTGGCGTTTTCAGCGGGACTGCCCCGCAACATCTTCGTCAGACAGTCGGACGGCACAGGGAAACCGGTACAACTCACCGATTCCGACGGGGCCGATTACTCGAGCCAATGGTCGACGGACGGGAAGATTCTGTTTTTTGAACGGTACAAGAGGGAAGAGGGACAATCGCCGAACGGCGATCTCTGGTACCTCAGGAAACAAGAAGAAGGAGAGAAGTACGACGAAATTCCGTTTTTGCAGACTCCGTCCAACGAAATGATGCCCTCTCTCTCTCCGGACGGGCGTGTTGTAGCCTACACCTCGAACGAGTCGGGCCAGCAAGAAGTGTATCTACGGACTTTTCCGAGCGGCGGTGGAAAAAGATCCGTTTCGCCGAGTGGAGGGACACAGCCTCGCTGGCGGGCCGATGGCAAAGAACTCTTTTACGTACAGGGCCGCCACTTGATGGCCGTCTCCGTAGCGGCTACGCCATCCTCGAAGCTGGGTGCGCCCGAGGCTCTGTTTTCGTCGGAGGGACTGCCTTGGACACAGGGCCAACGAACACGCTACGACGTCTCGCGTGACGGCCAGCGGTTCGTTGTGGCGGAACCAGCCGAGCAAGGGTCCAGAACGATCCGCGTGGTCCAAAACTGGCTTACCGAATTTAGAGATCGGCAGCAGGACTAAGTCCTGCGCGGGGCTAGGTATTTGCGCCAATGAAATGAAAGAGGTCGCTGAAGGTTGCAGTCCCAGCCCTGCCAGCTAGAACTTAACGAAATCGCTAACCTCTCCCCAAGGAGCCTCCCCATGACCCGAACCATCCTCGGCATCGTCCTAGCCACCATCGCCTGTTACTTCTTCGGCTTCCTCTACTGGGGGCTCAATCCGGTGCCCTACTCAGCTTGGAAGCACACCCCAAATGACGAAGCCGCCGGCCAGGCTCTGCTTGAACACTTCCCCGAAAGCGGCACCTACTACGTCCCCGGAATGCATCACGACGAGGCGACCCTCACGCGCCTCCATGAAGCCGGCCCGCTGGCCTTCGTTCACATCACCCGTGAGGGCAAACCCGTCATGCAGTCAGACGTCATGGCAAAAGGCTTTCTGCTGACCCTCGTGACGACCGCGCTGATCGCGATCCTGTTGAAACTGGCCGCCCCGGCGCTGCCCTCCTACGGAGCCGTCCTGAAGTTCACCACACTCGCCGGACTCTCCGCCATCGTCATGATCGACTTCGGCGATTCGGTCTGGTGGCACATCTCCTGGGGCTGGAAGCTCTATATGGCGGCCTATCACCTCGTTTCGTGGATCATCGCCGGACTGGTCCTCGCGAAATTCACTTGCGTGGGTGCCCCGCCTCGCTCCAGATAACATGCTGATAACAAGACGTTAAACAGGGTACGCCGATCATCGTTTTATTAGTTAATCTAATAATAAAAGCGTATCATTTTCGCTTGCAATTATAAAGGTCGAATGCTATCCTGCGAAAATCCCGGTGATTAGGGATGTTCTTGTCTTGGAACGAGGTGGCTCGGTCCCGCCGGGCTTTAGGCAGGCATGTGTCAGGCCCGCGGTAAAGGGGCCCGACCCGCGACCGACAACAAGCAGGACCGTTGACTTCTATGAGCACGTTCGGACTACCGAAACGGCAGGGTCTTTACGACCCTAAGCACGAGCACGACGCTTGTGGAATCGGCTTTGTCGCCGATATCCAAGGCCGCCGTTCCCACCAGATCGTCCAGCAGGGCATCGAAGTCCTGATCAATCTGACTCACCGCGGCGCCTGCGGCTGCGATCCCGATACAGGCGATGGCGCCGGCCTGCTGCTGCAGATGCCGGATCGATTCTTCCGGCGTGAAGCCGCCACGCTCGACATCGCCCTGCCGGCCGAAGGCCAGTACGGCGTCGGCATGCTGTTCTTCTCGAAGAAGGCCGCCGACCAAATCACCGCTCGCGAGATGGTCTCCCAAATCGTCGAGGAAGAGGGCTTCACGCTGCTCGGCTGGCGCGAAGTTCCGACCGATAGCAGCAGCATCGGGTGGCTGGCCCGCGAATCCGAGCCCAAGATCGAACAGGTCTTCATCGGCAAGGGCTCCGAGACCGAACACCTCGAAGGCGATACATTCGAGCGCAAGCTCTACGTTTTGCGAAAGCGCATGGAATCGACGGCGCGAGAACAGCAAATCCCGCGCTTCTACCCCTGCAGCCTGTCGTCACGGACCGTTTGCTACAAGGGTCTGCTGATTGCTTCGCAGATTCCGAATTTCTATCACGACCTTGGTGATTCCGACTTCCAGTCGGCCATCGCGCTCGTCCACCAGCGTTTCTCGACGAACACCTTTCCGACCTGGGAACGCGCTCAGCCGTTCCGCTATTTGGCGCACAACGGCGAGATCAACACCGTCCGCGGCAACATCAATTGGATGCGCGCGCGCGAGGCTACGCTCACCTCGCCGCTGTTCGGCGACGACATCAAGAAGATCCTGCCTGTCATCGATGAGGCCGGCAGCGATTCGACGATGATCGACAACGCGCTCGAACTGCTCATTCAAGCCGGTCGTTCGACCGCCCACTCCATGATGATGCTCATTCCCGAAGCTTGGGACGCACATCTTCACATGGAGGATTACAAGAAAGCCTTTTACGAGTTTCACGCCTCCATGATGGAACCCTGGGACGGCCCAGCCTCCGTCGTTTTCACTGATGGACGCTATGTCGGCGGCGTACTCGACCGCAACGGACTGCGCCCCAACCGCTACTGGGTCACCCACGACGATCTTGTCGTCATGGCTTCAGAAGCCGGCGTGCTCAACATCCCGCCCGAGAATGTACGGCTGAAAGGCCGCTTGCAGCCCGGCCGCATCTTCCTCGTCGATACCAAAGAGGGGCGCATCGTCAAGGACGACGAAGTCAAGGAAACCATCGCCAAGCGCAAGCCCTATCGCCAATGGCTCGATGAGAACTTGATCCACATCGATAAGCTGCCCGAGCCCGTGCAGGTTCATGGCACGAACTGGGACACCCTGCTGCAACGCCAGCGTATCTTCGGCTACACCCTCGAAGACGAGCGTCTGATCCTCGGTCCGATGGCCATCAAGGGCCAGGAACCGCTCGGCTCCATGGGCATCGACACTCCGCTGGCGTGCCTGTCAGACCGCCCGCAGTTGCTGTTCAACTATTTCAAGCAGCTCTTCGCGCAGGTCACGAACCCCCCGATCGACCCGATCCGCGAAGAGCTCGTGATGTCGACAACCGTTTACGCCGGGTCCGACGGCAACCTGCTCGCCGAATCGCCCGAGCACGCGCATCAGTTAAAGCTGCCGCTTCCGATTCTGACGAACCACGAGCTAGAGAAGCTTCGTGGTGTCGGTGAGCCCGGTTCGGCCGAGTACGGCAATGGTGTGCTCGACGGCGCGCGCGGCAAGATCCGTTTTGGAGCGCGCACGCTGAAAACCCTCTTCCGGGCCACTGACGGAGCCGACGGCCTGCGCAAAGCGATTGATGATCTCTGCGAAAACGCCGAGGCCGCCGCGCGTCAGGGCTACAGCGTCCTGATCCTATCCGATCGCGGCGTCAATGAAGAATGGGCGCCCATCCCCAGCCTGCTCGCGCTAGCCGCCGTGCATCACCACTTGATCCGCGCCACAACCCGCGGCGAGGTCGGCTTGATCGTTGAATCCGGTGAGCCCCGCGAAGTCATGCACTTCTGCCTGCTGATCGGTTACGGCGCGACCGCCATCAATCCGTATTTGGCCTTCGAAACCATCGAAGACATGCATCGCCTCAACCTGCTCGGGACCGACCTGGGGCTTGACGAAGCCTTGGAGCATTACATCAAGGCCTTGCGCAAAGGCGTCCTCAAGGTCATGTCCAAGATGGGCATCTCGACCGTCCGCAGCTATCACGGTGCGCAGATTTTCGAGGCCGTGGGCCTGAGCCAATCCATCATCGACAAACATTTCGCGGGAACCACATCACAAATCGAAGGCGTCGGGCTCGATGTCCTCGCCGAAGAAGCCGTACGGCGCCACAAGTACGCCTTCCAGCCGTTAACCGACGACGTGACGAAACTCGATATCGGCGGCGAATACCAGTTCCGCGTGCGCGGTGAGCGTCACCTGCTGAATCCCGAAACCGTCTCCAAGTTGCAGCATGCGGTGCAGCGCGGCACATTCAAGGACTTCAAGGAATTCACCTCAACCGTCAACGACCTGAGCAAGAACCTCTGCACGTTGCGCGGCCTGTTCGAATTCAAGAAGGCCGAGCAACCGGTCCCGATCGAAGAGGTCGAGTCCGCCAAAGAGATCGTCAAGCGTTTCTGCACCGGCGCCATGTCATTCGGCTCGATCAGCAAAGAAGCGCACGAAACGCTCGCCATCGCCATGAACCGCATCGGCGGCCGCAGCAACACCGGCGAAGGCGGCGAAGACCCTGACCGCTTCACTCGCGATCCGAACGGTGATTGGCGCCGTAGCGCGATCAAGCAGGTCGCATCCGCGCGCTTTGGCGTCACAGCCGAATACCTCGTCAACGCCGATGAACTACAAATCAAAGTCGCCCAGGGCGCCAAGCCCGGCGAGGGCGGCCAGCTTCCCGGTCATAAAGTCGACGAGTTCATCGCCAAACTGCGGCACTCAACACCCGGAGTCGGCCTGATCTCGCCGCCACCGCACCACGATATCTACTCGATCGAAGACCTCGCGCAACTCATCTTCGATCTCAAGAATTCCAACGACCGCGCCAACGTTTCCGTGAAGCTTGTCTCCGAAGTCGGCGTCGGCACCGTTGCGGCCGGCGTTGCGAAGGCGCACGCCGATCTCGTTCTCATTAGCGGACACGACGGCGGCACCGGCGCGTCACCGATGAGTTCGATCCGTCACGCCGGAACTCCTTGGGAACTCGGCCTCTCCGAAACCCAGCAGGTGCTCGTCATGAACGACCTGCGCAGCCGCATCAAAGTTCAGGTCGACGGCAAGCTGATGACCGGACGCGATGTCGTCATCGGTGCTCTGCTTGGCGCCGAGGAATTCGGCTTCGCGACATTGCCACTCATCTCCATGGGCTGCATCATGATGCGCAAGTGCCACCTCAACACCTGTCCGGTGGGCATCGCGACACAGGACCCTGCACTCCGCAAGAAGTTCGAAGGCAAGCCCGAGAACGTCATCAACTTCTTATTCTTCATCGCTGAAGAAGCACGCGAAATCATGGCGGAGCTCGGTTTCCGCACCTTCAACGAGATGATCGGGCAAGTCAGCAGGCTCGACGTCAAGAAAGCAATCAACCATTGGAAGGCGCAAGGCCTCGACTTCAGCCGCATTTTTTACGATCCGCCGGTTGATCGTAGCGTGCCGCGCTACTGCACAACCAAGCAGGACCACGGTCTCGAAGTCCAGCTCGACAACAAGTTCATCGAGTTGTCAAAAGCCGCACTTGAAAACAAGCAGCCCGTCGAGATCACCGTGCCCATTCGCAACATCAATCGCACCGTCGGTACGATGCTGAGCGCCGAGATCGCGCGCCGCTACGGCTCCGTGGGCTTGCCCGACAACACCATCCGAATCAACCTCAGCGGCTCCGCCGGACAGAGCTTCGGCGCCTGGGTTTCACCCGGCATGACGATGACGCTCGAAGGCGATGCCAACGACTACTTCGGCAAGGGGCTTTCCGGAGGACGTCTGATTGTTTCCCCCCCCAAGGGTTCGAACTTCGTCTTCGAAGAAAACATCATCATCGGCAACGTCACCTTCTACGGCGCGACCGCCGGCGAGGCCTTCGTCAACGGCATGGCAGGCGAACGCTTCTGCATCCGCAACAGCGGCGCGACCGTGGTCGTCGAAGGCATTGGCGATCATGGCTGCGAATATATGACGAACGGCCGCGTCGTGATCCTAGGTGGCGCCGGCCGCAACTTCGGCGCGGGTATGAGCGGTGGTTTTGCCTTCGTGCTCGATGAAGCGGGCGACTTCTCCGAGCGAGCCTGCAATCATGACATGGTCGACCTCGAACCACTCAGCCTGCCCGAGGACATCCAATTCGTCAAGGGTCTCATCGAGCGCCACGTCGGCTATACGAACAGCCCGAAAGGCCAGTGGGTCCTCGATCACTGGGACGAGATGCTGCCGAAATTCATCAAGGTCTTCCCGAAAGAACTCAAACGCGCCCTGGCCGACCGCTACGAAGAAGAACGCGCCCTGGTCTCGGCGTAATTCGGGCGCTCAACGCCCACTCACAAATAGACGCAAATGGGTAAAGTAACCGGTTTCAAAGAGTACGCCCGCGAGGGCCTTAAAGGCCGTCCGGTCGATGAGCGCATTCACGACTACCGCGAGGTCTACCTCCCCGCCGATGAGTCTGTCCTCAAAGCACAGGGCGCGCGTTGCATGGACTGCGGCATCCCGTTCTGCCACACCGGTTGCCCGCTCAACAACATCATTCCCGACTGGAACGACCTCGTCTATCACGGCCGCTGGCAGGACGCCTTGCGCCAGCTCCACTCCACCAATAACTTCCCCGAAGTCACCGGACGCATCTGCCCCGCGCCTTGCGAGGCCGCCTGCGTCCTCGGTATCAACGACGACCCAGTCACCATCAAAAGCATCGAAAAGGCCATCGCCGACCGCGGCTGGGAAGAAGCCTGGATCAGCCCCGAACCGCCCGCCACCCGCACTGGCAAGAAAGTCGCCGTCATCGGCTCCGGTCCCGCCGGACTCGCCGCCGCGCAGCAACTCAACCGCGCCGGCCATACCGTCACCGTCTTCGAGAAGAATGAAGTCCCCGGCGGCCTGCTCGTCCTCGGTATTCCCGATTTCAAGATGGAGAAGCACCACATCGAACGCCGCGTAAAGCAGATGGAAGCCGAGGGCGTTTCCTTCCGCACCAGCGTACACATCGGAGTCGATATCGAAGCGCCGAAACTCCTCGCCGATTTCGACTCCATCATCATCGCCATCGGCTCCGAGAAGCCACGCGACCTGCCCATCCCCGGACGCGATCTCGAAGGCATCTACTACGCCATGCAGTTCCTGCCGCAGCAGAATCGCCGCGTCGGCGGACGTTCCGTCGATCCCCGCTTCGACCTCACCGCCAAGGACAAACACGTCATCATCATTGGCGGCGGCGACACCGGCGCCGACTGCCTCGGCACATCGCGGCGTCAGGGTGCGAAGTCAATCCGGCAGTTCGAACTACTCCCCAAACCGCCCATGTCCCGCGACGAGCCCGGCGCACAGCCCTGGCCGCTGTGGCCGTTCACCTTCAGCACCGAAAGTTCGCACCAAGAGGGCGACGTCCGCGACTGGGCCGTGAACACAAAGGAATTCATCGGCGACGACCACGGGCACGTCCGCGCCCTCAAAGGCATCCGTCTCGAATGGCCCGCCCCAGACCCTGTCACCGGCAAGCGACCCTTCCAGTTCGAGGAAGCCGCCGGATCTGAATTCGAAGTCCCCGCCGATCTCGTCCTACTGGCAATGGGCTTCGTACATCCCGTTCAAGAAGGACTCATTGAGCAACTCGGCGTCGAGAAAGACGCCCGCGGGAACGTCAAGGCCGAGTACGGCGAGCATGCCACCTCCATCCCCGGAGTCTTCGCCGCCGGCGATGCCCGTCGCGGACAATCCCTCGTCGTCTGGGCCATCGCCGAAGGCCGCAAAGCCGCCCGCGCCGCCGACCTCTACCTCATGGGCGAAAGCAAGCTCCCGGCCGCTTGACCGGTGCCGTCAGCTTGAAGGGTGCCGCCACACCGTACGGTTTCCTTGCTTCAGGCTTGCAGCGCCGCGCGCAGGGCCGAGCGCATTGCTTCCTCGCACTCCGGGAACGCGACCCAACAGTAGTAGTCGGTGTAACCTTCCGCGGCGTCCTTCGCCGTCGGGATGTACCCCGGCGCGGACTCGCTGTAGCCCATCACCATCACGAATGAATCCGGACGCAACTGCTGCGCCCAAAGCTGATACTGCACGAACGACTCGGCCGGCATAAGGACAACCTGGGCTCGCCCGAAGTCCAGCACCGGGACATCGATAGCGTGTCCGGCGTCGTAACGCTCACGCCAACTCAGTCCCAGCGCGGCTGTTGTACGGTCATGGACCGACGCTTTGTCATCCGCGATGGTCTTCTTATAGTCATCAAGGGTGTAGCCCGGCGATTCGCGAGGCGCCATACGCAAGGGAACATTGCGGAAGCCGGCTTGCTCGATCGGAAACGTCTCGGTCGCATCCCAGGCGGCCTCCATCGACTTGTGCAGGCGGCTGGCGAAGATCGCGCGGTTCTCTTTGTTGCCGTCGTTGTACTTGCCCACCGTGACATCGCCGCTACACCCGGAGACATAGATTTGCTGAACACCAGGCGTATCTTTCTGGCGCTGCGATCGCGCCATGCCAACGAAATCGGCTGAGATATCGCCCTCGCCGTAATGGCTCATCGGATGCGTGGCGTAGCAACTCAAGGCGGCCACCGCCTGATCGCCCGACCAGAAACTGATTGTTTTGACGTAGGGGTCAACAAGGCCTTCGGGAAGCGCCCGCATCGCCGCGTCGCGCGTGGTACTGCCGCGACCCCACGAGACCGTACCGTCTTCAAGCACGTAGCGGCGGTTCGACGCCAGCTCTTCTGCCTTCGCCTGACCCAGGCCGATGCGGTCGATCGAACGCGGCTCGGCGAGACTGCTAGTCACGGCGGACGCGACTCGCTCGATCATGCGGTCTTCAAACTCAGGCACACAGATCGCCCCAGGCACGTTGTATTTGTCGAAGTAACTCTGCGCGACGCGGTCGGTGTAAGGCGCATCGTGCTGATGGATGCAAGTGACCAACACACGCTCCTTGGTTGTCCCGGCGGCCGCCGCCAGCTTCGAGCGCCACGCCTCGTACGACTCGTTGCGAATCTCGCACCAGTCGACAGCGCATAGAACGATCGGCTTGTCCGGCCCGCGGAGCACGAAGCCGTGTACGAACAGCGGATCGACGACCGATCGCGAGATGCGTCCGGCGAGGAACGGGTGGCCGACGGCCGGCGGTGTCACGTCCGCCTCAAATAACGAGAGCGAGTAGGCCGAGGCCGCCGGAGAGCTACAGGAATTGAGCGCCAGCCCGGCAAGGGCGGTCGAGGCGAGAAAGTCACGGCGCGAGGAAGTGGCGTTTTTCATAAAAGGACCAGCCGCCATTGTGGCGGATTCGCCGATTCTGTACAATACTGCCAATTCTCAGATGAGTTCGAAACGAAGCTGGAAGATCGCTGAAGCGTTCGCCCGTGGCCAGCAGGTGTTGCGGCAAGAAGGTCCACGGGACTTGTGGTTCAAGGTGTGGGGAGAACTTGGATATCGCCGGCTGAACCTGTTTGAGTCCCACTTCGCAGCAGCGCAGACGCCTCCGGAAGTACAACCGCAGCCCGAATGCCGAAGCGACTATGTTGTCTATTGGGGTTCGTGTGTGTTGCTCGCGTGGATGAAGGACAAAAAGCGTGCCGCTGGCGAGATGGAGGGTATTGAGGCAGTCGTCAAACTCCTTGACGCAAATGCCCAATCCGGCCGTTGACCGGAACGGAAAGCGGTTCTTCAAGCCACAGAGTTGGTAGGCGACGTCGAGATCGGGCTCATCCCCGCTGGCCCACGGCTGTCCTCCTCGTGGTCCCCGTACTTAGTCCGACATCTTGTCAGGCCGCTCATTCTTAACCCCAAAGAGTGTTACGAAAACCTCGCGCAGCTTGTCGGTGGCCTGCTTGGAGAACATTCCTGTCATCCCGGCTATGGCGGCGACGCCAAACGGGTTCAATTGCCGGACTGCCTGGCCGCTCGCCCCGCCCCCATCATCGCCGAAGCCCGAGATGAGCCCGCCGCGAACGACACAATATACAATCACCGCCAGTGCCATACCAATGAATGGACGCAGCAAATACCACCAGCCCCAACTCCAATTGAGTTTGCGCGCCCCTGTGAAGTCTGCAAACGACGTTGCGAGATGGACGTAGCTGCCCAAGGCCCCCGAGAAGACGACGATAAAGAAGTATTGGATCTCGGGCCCCACTCGGAAGCCCCACAGCAGATCCTTGCCCCCCGAGCTGGGGCCGCCTTCGGGCCAAACTACATAGAGGCCGTGCAGCAATGCCAGATTCAACACAACCAGGTAGATGCCAAACGCAATCTCCTTGGGACGGCTGACAGGCTGTGGGGATGTCGAGCCGGCCTGTCCAGATTCACCAGCCGCGGGTAGGTTAGCCATAGCATCCTCCTAGACAGATGGGGTAATCAGCGGTGCTCCCGAAGCGCGTTTTGCCTTCGCAAGCAGGTCTTTGAACCATGTCTTTTCCCTCACGCCCTCCAGGTCGGGGTCTTCCATCAGATGCTCGTGATCGGGCAGGGTGCCGAGCTGATGTGATTTCTCGAGCCATTGCCGTGCTTCGTCGGGGCTTCCCCGCAAACACTCTATGCATGCGATGTTGTAAGCCCCACTTCCTGGGCGCATCGCCTCAGCCCGCGAGGCTGTCTCAAAAGCCTTTGATAGCAATTCAACACCACTTGCACTAGAAACACCCTTGTTCCTGGCCCGTTCAACAAGAGACGCGGCCCAGTTGTTGAGCGCCTCGTGTTGGTCCGGCTTGATCTGCAGCGCCGCCTCGTACTTCTCGCCGGCGG